>NZ_JANIKJ010000091.1:0-207 GCF_024580965.1 Corynebacterium kozikiae | reverse complement strand
ACAGCCAAACGTTGACGGGGGGATCTTAGTGATCCGCCGGGTGGGTGACCCGAAGATTCCGATAGAGCAGCGCAAAGCCTTTCAGGCGATGGTGCACACCGTTTTCACTGCCCGGGGACGCGGGATAAGGGAAATTCTCCGAAGGGCAGGGTTGTTTTCATCACGTTCAGAAACACAATCATGGTTGCACTCGCGAGGAATCGACCC
>NZ_JANIKJ010000090.1:0-246 GCF_024580965.1 Corynebacterium kozikiae | reverse complement strand
TTTGTGGGGTGATGGCGTGCCTTTTGAAGAATGAGCCTGCGAGTCAGCGGCATGTCGCGAGGTTAACCATGAGTGTGGGTAGCCGTAGCGAAAGCGAATCCTAATGAGGGTGTTGTTTTAGTGGCATGTCCTGGACCCGAAGCGAAGTGATCTACCCATGGCCAGTGTGAAGCAACAGTAAGATGTTGTGGAGGCGCGAACCCACTTAGGTTGAAAACTGAGGGGATGAGCTGTGGGTAGGGGTGA
>NZ_JANIKJ010000009.1:0-87194 GCF_024580965.1 Corynebacterium kozikiae | reverse complement strand
CATGGTCAGGATCCTCATCAGGAGTGGTGGACTCATCACGATTCTTGATGCCATCACCATCGGTATCCTCATCACCATCATTGGTGCCATCACCATCAGTGTCAGGATTACGAGGATCAAGATCAGCTGCCTTCTCGTCAGCATCGCTTACACCATCGTTATCGGAATCCTTATCCTGCAGATCAGGGGTACCGTCACCATCAGTATCGGTGATCTCAGAAGAAGTCTCATCAGACTCCTCACCATCGGTGTACCCATCACCATCAGTGTCTTCCTCACCATCAGGCGTGCCGTCACCATCAGAATCCGAGTTCTTCGGATCAGTACCGTTGGCCTCCTCATCAGCATCGGAAACACCATCATTATCATCATCGGTGTCCGTCACATCAGGGATACCATCACCATCGGTATCAACCGGACCGTCTGGCCCTTCAATCAGATCCGCGGTGCCATTACCATCTTCATCGGTGATGCCCTCATGGTCAGGATCCTCATCAGGAGTGGTGGACTCATCACGATTCTTGATGCCATCACCATCGGTATCCTCATCACCATCATTGGTGCCATCACCATCAGTGTCAGGATTACGAGGATCAAGATCAGCTGCCTTCTCGTCAGCATCGCTTACACCATCGTCATCGGAATCCTTATCCTGCAGATCAGGGGTACCGTCACCATCAGTATCGGTGATCTCAGAAGAAGTCTCATCAGACTCCTCACCATCGGTGTACCCATCACCATCAGTGTCTTCCTCACCATCAGGCGTGCCGTCACCATCAGAATCCGAGTTCTTCGGATCCGTGCCGTTGGCCTCCTCATCAGCATCGGAAACACCATCATTATCATCATCGGTGTCCGTCACATCAGGGATACCATCACCATCGGTATCAACCGGAGTGGTCGGTTCAGTCACAGTGATCTTGACCTCCACCACATCGGTAGAACCATCTGGGTAGGTCACCAACACAGGAACAGTGTAATCACCAGCAGGTGTACCCGTACCAACCGTAATGGAACCATCAGGATTCACCGTCACGCCTGGAGGCAAAGTAACCCCAGTGTTCGGTGCAAACGTGGTACCAGCAGGGGCTGGGTTCTTCTCTACCTCAGCAGTGGTCGGGTCATCAAAGGTAGGAACAGGAACCGTACCACCAGTACCCTCAGTGAAAGAACCATCCTCGTAGACCGGATCATTCGTCGCAGTTTGAGTTTTCTTCACCACGAAAGAATCGGCAGCCACCGGCATCGTACCAGACATCAAGAATGCAGTGTAGACGTCTCCGTCTTGAGCATCTGCCGGAATATCAAACGTACAAGCGTTTGCTTCAGCGAGCGTCGCTACATCGCACACCTTCACCCGCGAAGCCTGGTCCGACGGATTCGCATTATTCTTTACCCACACGATTTGTGCGGGCAAATTCCCCAAGTTTCCAGTGACATCCAACAGCGCAGTCTGTCCAGGTTGACCTGGGTTGTCTGTGGTATCAAAGTTTGTGATATCCAGGTTTGGAATCGCGTTGTTGACGATCGCAAAATTCACATTTTCAACCGCTCTAATCAATGCGGTGTAGTGTGCAGCGCCGCTCCTTTTTGCTGTAGCCGCAAAACGCCCATTACTGACGTCTACGTTATCGAATACCGGAGTGTTCCAGCCGCTGTAGGTTGACAGAATCTGACCGGCTGGGTCTTCCACCCACATGAACATGTTTTCCCGGTCTGCCCAGTCTTCGAGTGTAATGGTGTACCGACCATCAGCGTTGGTGGCAGTCTCATACGTTTTCTTGAGGAACTGAGGATTGTTTTCGAGCATCTGCTTGGTTGCCAGTGCCCTTTGTTCCAGAGGAAGAGACTTAATTTGTTCCGCAGCGGCTTTACCTTCAGTGGTGAGAACTGTTGCGTAAACCTTATACCCTTCACCAACGTAATTGTCAGTATTTCCATACCCAGCGCCAAATTCAGTATTCGCGGCTTCATCCACGTGGTTTTCCAACCACACGTAGCCGCTGATGGTATTTCCACCATATGCCGCAAAACCAACCGGTGGATTAGTCTGCTGCTCAACAATTGGCGCCTTCATATAGCCGGAATGCAGCTGCTGCATTTGAACTGCGGTGAGTTGTTGCTGGGATCCAGCTACGTTGAACGAACCGTTAGAGAAACTACCAATGATCGAGGTGAACTGAGTACCATGCCCATCCGCTTGGCGCAGCATGACAACGTTGTTCCCAGTTTGGGGATCAACGAATGGTTCAGACCAAATTCGCCACTGCTGAGCGCGGCCTTCATTGTAACCAGCATCCCAGACGTGATCTTTGCCATTAACATCTGTCCATGACGGATCTTTGAATACATACAGCCCATACCCTGCACCGTATTGAGACGTCACAGTATTATGCGTTTCAACCTGGAAAATTGGTGAAACCGCACCGTCACCATCGATCCACTGCATGTAAACCTTGGTACCCTCCGGCACTGCGGTGGAGTCATTGTTGAGGGTACCCATATTGCCTGAATCACCCATCAGTGCGCGGCCCCAGAGGGTCCTCGCTGCAGCATCGCCACTGGTAAGCGAAGTGCCATCCTGAATTACACCCGAAGCAATTCCGTCAACCAAGGCCCCGTCTTTATTGACCGTCAGCACATTAGAAGAGGGTTGAGCAGCCTGTGCCTGCGCCACCGCTGCACTGAATGGAGCCTGAACCGGCGCAACTGCCGGCGCTACGAGAGCCACGGTGAGGGCTGCGGCCGCAATGGTGATCCCCCGGCGGCGTACTGCCTTGGAAGTTACTTTCTTCTCAGAGACAGGGGGGGGGGGGCGTGATCATGCTGTTTTCTTGCATGAACATCCTTTCATGTAAGGAACGGGATGAAATTTTTCCATGTGAGCCGCTGGGTTGGCATCCATCGTGTAGTTGCCGGCACCTAGTACGAAGCTACATGACGAATGAAACCTTACACTTGAATAAGAATGTTTTCTAGCGGTAACGGAAAGATTACAAATCTTCACAGATTTGCAGCCCACTTCTTAGTGGTGGGCGCACCGAGAAAATCCTTCTGACCTCGCAGGTCACCATCTAAGGACTCGCACCTCTTGAACTTCATACTCTTTGCCGTTTATCAGTATCGCAACCTGCATATTCATTAGTGGAAGCCGCGGACAACGATCTAAAGAAGTCGATGCCTCACAGGGACTGCCTCGAATCCTGAGTGGAGCAGCACGTGCCAACTAAAATTAGTGAATGAATCCCAATGCCAGACCTGGTTTCCCAAAAGCCCTTGCCCTGGACCCAAGGTAAAGGAAATCCCCAGCTCGAACGTACTTTGAGCTGGGGTTCTGCCGTGCGCCGACCGGGACTCGAACCCGGCGCGAACCTACCGACTAGGCGGCGCTGTTTTTCGCTCGAATTGTTTTGATGGCCTCGAGCATCTCGTCTACGGGCCCGCCGTCATATCTTGATTCGGCAAGCTCAATAGCTTTGTCTGTTAGGCGACCCGCGGTAAAAGCTTCGTCAAGCAACGTCGCAATCGCTTCTTCTGTCTCACCAGCCTGAAGATCTTCCTCCGCGAAAACTCTGCTCACCGAAGGCGAAATCAGCTTATCGAGCTGCCGGTAGTTCTCTTCGTTATCTGGCAACTTCGATCGCCTCCTTCGCTATGTTTTCGACTGGATATGACGTTCTAAATGAGATTCTACCGTCAGGCAGCACGTTATACTCCACCTTGACGATCAAGTCATCAGTCTCTCGCCAGACTGTTCTTCGAACCATGGTGGCTCTGAAATGCGTCGGTTCTTCGATTGCGTCCCTGACAGTGTCGACAATCTTCTGGTCTGTCCAGTCCTTCGGAAACTTGGATGCACCCTCGCGTTTGGAGTCCCACCGATGTCCGTCCGCCAGACTCTCGTCATGCGGCCACCCTTGGACGCTTACTCCATCGGACAACCGCTTACGGTCACCTTCGCTCAAGTCGCGCCACCCATGCAGCACATGCCCCGGCATCTTGCTAAGCGGCGGGAGTTTCTCCCCCGGGAACACTGTCGAGATGCCGTTCCCCTCGTAGCGGGGGATGCGACAGTACGAAAGGCGTGTCCACTCATTGTTTTGTCCAGCCTGCTGGCGGCGCGCGCTGAAATACTGTCACCAGTCCTCGACGTCAGCAGCGCCACCGAACTCGCGATTGAAGGTCTCGGAGAGCTTCATCAGATCCCGGTTGATACGCAGTAGGTCGGCATCTGTTTTCACCTCGATGGCGAGGCAGCGGCAGTTGTCGTGGTAGCGGCCCATCGTGCCCAATGCCGTCTTGCTCGAATACACCGCCCCACGAGAGCCCAGCATCAAGCAAAACGAACATGCCCCCGGCTCAGGCACACGCGCATAACGAGTCCCTGCTTTCAGCGTCGCCAACCCAACAGTCTTCCGGGCGGGCTCGGCGACGAGCCGATTCGCAATCCCCTGGAGCTTTCGCAGCGCCAACGCCCTCGCAGATGCGTCTTCGACATCATCGACCCACATTGCCGAGACGAACGATCCTCGAGCCTGTTCAAACGCGACTGGTTCAGCGACTTCTGGGTACTCAAGCTCACGCAACGAATCGTCAAGCGAACGCTCCAGAAACAAGTAGTCAGCTGCAGCATACGCGTCCTGCTCGCCGTAGGTTCTCACAATCGCCGCGAACGGCTCAACCAACAGCTCCTTCTGGGAAATGAACCCAAGGCCCTCGGCCTGTTTCCACCACGCCAACAAGTCACGCTGAGCAAGTAGTCTTAGACCGTCGAGAGTGCCAGCGTACACATCTCGGTGTTCACTCACTCCACTCCTCCTACAGGTCGGTTCTCTTTCGATGCCTCACGAGCCTGCTCTGGAATCTCCTGCGATTGTGTTTGCGCCACGAGAGCCGCCAGTCCAGCTGCGCGCTCGGCAATTGATGTACCAACAACGCCACGGCGGCAACGCCTTGGTTCGTATACTTTCAGTCGATAGATCCACCAATCCAGCAGTTGCTCCACACTGAATTTGAGATCAAGCATTGCAATTGAGGTTGGAGGCTTTGAGCCCACACGTCTGACCGCATTGCCGCCTTCCACACCGACAGCCACACGAGGAGCATAAATCAGTTCATTGAGCAAAGGCTCCATCGTCTCTAGCTTTACCAATCCACGCGCAAGTTGCTCACGAGCCCAATCATCTAAACCCGTCAATTTCTCCTACTCCTGCCTTGCTTGCCGCACCTTCGGCGCTGGCGCGACTCGATTATCGGCCCTACCCTGCCCGGCCCGTCCCTACCCGACCCGAGAGATCTAGATCCGTCACCCCACCGATCAGTGATTTGTTCTAGATCCGTGCTAGGTTTTACCGTTTCGTTATCTTTGACTTCACGGGCTAGCGCATCAACGGCCGGCGCGGCGCGAAGCGTGCGGAGGTGCAGACGCGGGAGTTATCGGAGGACGAGTTGGTGGCGAAGATTAATTCGGGTGAGGAGAAGGTCGCTGCGCAAAAGCGGACTGATCCGATTGAAGAGAGCTTTAGCTAGGGGGCTGTAATGTCTGCGGTTGAAAGACTTCTGGAGCAGAAGCTCGAAGAGATGAGCATTTCACTGATCGAACGGCCAGACCTTCGGCCAGATCTGAATGCGTGCTATCACGATGAGACACGCTCAATCGTGGTGCGATGGGGCCTTGACCCCGTCACGCGCAGATGCGCAATCGCCCACGAACTGGGCCATTTCCACCATGGGCATACCTGCTCTTCCCCACGTGCAGAACGCGAAGCCGACGAGTGGGCCGCACGTGCCCTTCTTTCGGCCAATCTTGTCGAAGATGCCGGCCGAGAATGCGACGGTGCACCATCTGCGATCGCCGCCGAGCTTGGCGTCACACCGACACTGCTCGAGGTTTGGATGCAGATGTACCGAGCTGGGCGCATTCCTCACACCTACAAGTGGCGCGAAACAGGATAAAAATGCCGCTCAATAATTCTTGAATTTTCATCGTTTCCCCACCTGAAACATAGGGCGCTATCGCCTATAATGGGTAGTGTTCCACAAGGAATAAACAACTACACAGTGGAGGTGATGCGATGGAAATTGCAACGTTGATTATCAGCACTTGCAGTTTCATCCTGGAACTCATCAAGTACCACAAGGACTACCCGAGTTCCAAGGGAAAGCACCGCAAAAAGTAACACCCGGGTTCAGGAAGCCAAAACCATCCTGAACCCGGGGGTTACCCCCCACACTAACAGATAGAGAGAATCTTATGAACACCAGAATGCTTGGCTCAGTCGCAGCGGTGATACTATCCGCTGCCTGCACCAAAATGAATCCAGCGCTTTGGCCCCTCACCGCAGCTACGGCGGTACTGGCAGCCTTGAATATCCGCACCGAACTCCGCAAAGGCGCGCAATGAACCCCATCATCACAGACAGCGACACTGGCCGCACACTATGGCGAGTTGAAGACTGCGCCCGCCACTGCGGAATTGGAAACAGCACCTGGCGCACCTACGTAGCAGACGGACGTGCCCCAAAGGCCGTGGCCGATTTCGGACCACGGATGCCGCTTTGGGATGCCCTCGAAGTCAAAGAATGGAACGCCACCCGTCCCGGCAGCCCTGTGCGCAACAACCCTGCCACACGAAAGCAGGTCATTCAATGAACGGCTAAGGCCACTCTGCCAAATTAGGCCTCCCCACCTCACCGCTAAATGATCTAGCAACCGTCACACCACTACAAGCAACACCACGCAAAAACGCAAAAGCCCTTCCTCTCGACTAGTTTGCCGACCGGCGAGAGGAAGGGACCTACGACAGGTGCAGCCAAAAACCTCATGGCGGCTGCGCCCTGACAAGGAAGAAGTCTACCAATGACCGTCCGCGATCTCTGGTACAAGGCCGATCCCCAACAACCGGGAAAACGCATCCGCACTAAAAGATGGGGCATTGGCTCCAGATGGCAAGTCCCCTACACCGACCTCGAGGGCAAACGCACCGCTAAAAGCTTCGACACTAAGGAGCAAGCCGAACTCTTCGAAGCACGCGTGCGCATCGACAAAGACGCAGGCGTCCTCATCTCCAAGAGCAAGGAGGACGTCACCCTCGCCGACCTCTGGGACCCGTGGTACGACTCCAAAGCAGACATTGCCGAGAAAACCCGCAAAGCCTATCTCTCCCAATGGAACGTCCACATCAAGCCCCAATGGGGCCGGCGCCGCGTAGCCGAGATCCCGGAATACCAAGTCGTCGCATGGCTCGCCTCCCTCAAGAACACCAAAGGCAAGCAGGCGGGCAGACCTCTAGGTTCTTCGCAACGTCGCAAGGTAGCCCTTGTGCTCCACTCCATGCTCGATCTCGCAGTCACGCTCAAAGTTATCCCCCGAAACCCGCTCACCGCAGCCCCGCCCCGGCAAAAGCCCGCTGAGCGACGCTACCTCACCATCGAAGAGGTCGACGCGCTCCTCAACGCTGCGCCGCACCCACAAGCGAAGCTCATGCTCGAGGTACTACTACGCACAGGGCTGCGCATCGGAGAAGCGAAAGGCCTCAAAGTCCGCGACCTCGATCCAGTCAGGAAACGGCTCATGATTCGCCGCGACGTCGACGACCTCGGCCGCCCCGATGAGACAAAAAGCCGTCACCACCGCGAAGTACCTATCTCCCAACTCATGACGATCCTCCTCGAGGAGGCCACCGTCGGCAAAGACCCCGACGCTTGGCTCCTGCCCGACGAATACGGCCATGTGTGGACCACCGCCCGGTGGAGAGTCGTCTGGGGAAACCTCCTCGTGGTCACGAGAATCGACAGCACCCTCAAGACACACGAGCTTCGACACACCGCGGTGTCGATGGCCATCGCCGGTGGGGCAGACGTGTACGTAGTCATGCGCATGTGCGGGCACGCCTCCGCGGCGACCACTCTCAAGTACTACGGGCACCTCTGGGACCACGGCCTCGACCAGGCCGCCGAGGCCATCGAACAGCACCTCGAAAGGGAGCGCGAGCGCGTGGCTACAGAACAAGCCCGGCGCGCTCGGCCGGAAGCGGAGGCGGGGGTTCGGCACTTGAGGTTGGTGAGGTGATTTCTACTACCGCCCGAGCAAAAGCCGCATTATCCTGCGGTTCCAATAATTGTTGACTGTTTCTAGTAGTTTTTTGACGTCTCAGACGTTATCGTGTTGGGCAGAGGCACCAACCCGAGAAGGATAAAGCTGGGTTCCCGAATGGGAGTAAGGCTTTAGGCCGAGAATTTCTTTGCTCCGGGGGTTGGTGCTTTTGCTCTTTGAAGACCGCGCAGCTGATGCTCGGACACTCCTCCGCGACCACAACGCTCTATGTGTACGGCCACCTCTGGGAAGAAGGCTTGGATAGTTTGCCCGACGAGATGGACGCACTCATCGCGAAGGAACGCGAGCGCTTAGCGGTGGAGGCTCGAGCACGGGGGTATCGGAGGCGGAAAGTCGGCGGGCGCGGTTTAAGGCGATCGGTTAAGCTGCCGATCTTGCATGTTTCATTGTGTGTTATATTATCGGAAATAGCGATATTTTCTAACACTTTGAAAGATTGGAGCTTGCGTTATGCGCCATTCACCAGAACAGTTCCACGAGACGATGAACCGACTTGCCGAGCCGGTCCAGTTCGCTCTCACGCAGGGAATAAAGAACGCGCGGAAGTCAAACTTGGGAGCGTTTCGGACAAACAAGAAGTCATTGCTGTCTCATATCGTTCGCAGTGGCGCCTACGACTATCTGCACGATAATCCCGTTGAAGGATTCATCTTGGACGAGGGTGCTCACAAATTAAATCAAGCCGTTTGCCTCCGCGAGGAGGGCACGGGTCTTGAAATCAGGCTGGCCAAAATCAAGCAGCTAACTTTGGCTGAAAGCCCTATTCCCGGACTTGATCAAGACCCCGTGATCCAGCAACAGCGAGCTCTATATGAGTTGGAGATGCAATCGCCCGGTCTGGCAATCATCAGTTGGGAAAAACCCAGTTCGGTCGATTCCTACAATTTCAATCTCTTGGCCATCAGGCAATCATGTGAGGGAAACATTCGTAAGGGAGAAGCTGATCTGTTAATTCAACTCTCCCCGGGACGATCTGAGATGATCCCTAAGACCTCTTTTGACCCCAATGCGATCTACAACTATGAGTTAGAAGACGAGAACGATGAGGATTTTTCATAGCCAGCGATTGAAAGACTTGCGTCATTCCATGGGCATGACCCAAAAGGAATTCGCTCAACACCTCGGATGCACCCAACCGTCGCTCTCAGAGGTGGAGAACGGGCGCAAGGAGAACAACGACCTCATCCAAAAGGCTGTCTTTGCGTTCAAGGTTCCTACCTCCTACTTTGAAGCTTCCCCTTCTCATTACGGATCTGGCGCCCTCAATTTCCGAACATACAAAGTTCCGGCAAAAGTGCAGGATGCATTTGCCTCAACCTTCTACGAAGCCGAGAGAGCACTGCTTTCAGAACCCTCGAACACGTCTATCGTTCCTCTGGTCAATGCTGATCTAAACGATCGAACCACTACACTTCCCCTACCCATTATTGAAGCTGCGGCGATTGAAGCTAGAAAACGATTAGGAATTCCAACTTCCGGCCCCGTCTTCAATGTCACTCACGCCATCGAAAATGCAGGACACCGAGTCTGCACCATCACCAATAATTTCGTTGATATTTCCAGAATCGATGGAGCATCTAGTCCAGCATTCACGCCCGAAGGACGCGGTTTAATCGCCACAACCGAGAAACAAGACGGTGGGCGCGTCCGATTCACCCGCGCCCACGAGCTCGGTCATCTAGTCCTCCATACGTCTATCCGACCTGGCATCGAAAAGGTGCGTGAATCAGAAGCAAATCTATTCGCTGGCGCGTTTCTCGTTCCGGAAAGAGACGCCCGGGAGATGTTCAGCGAGTACTTGACTCTGGAAGGGTACGCGAGGATTAAGGCCCAGTATGCCGTATCAATAGCGGCACTCATCATGCGCGCACATAATCTCGGCCTCGTATCTGCCAAACGTTACCGCTCGCTGTTCATCCAGCTAAGCTCCCGAGGCTGGCGAACAGAAGAACCCGTGGAGATACCGGTGGAGATTTCAACCAGCTTTAGCCCCTTCACTCCCCACAGTGAATCAAGCTCAACTGGAGAAGGCTCGATAATTTCAGTCAATTTTGGCCGCCATTAGATAAACCACCGAATCAACAAGATTGACACAGACTGTTGACTCTAGACAGCCGCGCGACATTGTGGATGTAGAGATTGCGGGCGTCCGCAACTCCACATTGCCGAAACCCCGCCTCGCGGGGTTTCGTGCTTCTATGGCCAGATTCTGGTGTCGCCTGCTGGACTGGATACGTGTGTGGCTATCTGATGGTTCCTTATCCGTTCCCTCTACGTTCCACTGGTTTAATTCGTTCGCAATCCGTTCGCAGTTTGTTCGTTCCACGTTCATACCCACCTTGAGCCACCTCGGCAAACATGGGTCTACTTTTCCGACAGGGCAAACACGAAAAATCCCCAGCCGGTCCGCCACTCATGGCTTTCTAGCTGGGGTTTTGTTTGGTGCGCCCGGAGGGATTCGAACCCCCAACCTTCTGATCCGTAGTCAGATGCTCTATCCGTTGAGCTACGGGCGCATGTTGGCTTTGCAACGAGAATGTACTTTACCTCAACGGCCCGCAAAGCCCCAAATTGCCTGCTCCCGGCACTCCCCAGGGGTGTGGTGGGGCTGGGGCCTTGGGGGCGTCGATAAGCAGCGGAGCGCTACACGATCAGACCAAACACCGGCACCGCAAGGAAATAAGTCACCAGAGTAACCAGCACAACGCCAATGACATTGAGCCAGATGCCGCCCTTGATCATGTCGCCAATCTTCACATAGCCAGAACCATAAGCGATAGCGTTCGGCGGGGTAGCCACCGGCAGCATAAACGCACACGTTGCAGAAAGCGCCACCGGGATGGTGAGCAGAAGAATGTTCTGGTTACCTGACGCGGACAACCCAATACCCACGGCAACACCGGCCATGATCGGCAGGAACGTAGCAGCCGTTGCAGTGTTGGAAGTGAACTCCGTAAGAACAAGAACAAGCGCCGCAATCGCGAAGATCAACAGGATCAACGGCAGCACGCCAAGGCCCTTAGCCAGCTCACCAATCCACAGGGAAAGACCCGAGTCCGAAAACATCTTGGAAAGCGCAAGTCCACCGCCGAACAGCAGCAGCACATCCCAAGGCAGCTCATTAGCAGTCTTCCAATCCATCAGGCGCACGCCCGTCTTAGGATCAGCAGGAATCATGAACATCAACAAAGAGGCGGCAAGACCAATGGCAGCGTCATCCACAGCAACATTGGAATCTTTAAGAACGATAGGCAGAAATACCCAACTCAGCGCCGTGAGCGCAAACACCACCGCCGTAGCAGCCTCACCAAACTTCATCCCACCCATCTTGGCAAGCTCATCCTTAATCAACTCACGGCCACCAGGAATAGCATCAACCTCCGGCTTAAACACCGTAATCAACACAAACCAAGAAATAGCCATGTACACAACAGCCAGCGGCACCCCAACCAACATCCACTGCCCAAAACCGATCTGCACCCCATGGTTCTCCGCCATATAGGCAACCAACAACGCATTCGGAGGCGTACCAATAATCGTGCCCAAAGAACCAATAGACGCCGCATACGCAATAGCCAACATCAACCCCGTAGCAAAACGCTTCTGGTTCCGCATACCGCCAACCGTCTCCGCCGTAAGCTGCAACACCGAAACACCAATCGGCAACATCACCACAGCAGTAGCCGTATTAGACACCCACATAGAAAGAAAGCCAGTAGCCAACATAAACCCAGCAATCAACTGCTTTGGCTTAGTACCCACCAACAGCACCACGGAAAGCGCGAGCCTACGGTGCAAATTCCACCGCTGCATACCCAACGCCAAAATAAACCCACCCATAAACAAGAAAATTGTGGGAGACGCATACGGAGCGGAGATCGTGCCAAACGGCACCACCTGCAGCAACGGGAAGGCCACCAAAGGAACAAGCGCAGTAGCGGCCAGCGGGATAGCCTCCGTCATCCACCACGCACCCATCAACACCGCAATAGCAGCAGTAATCCTCAATGCCTGATGCGTGTAGTCAGCCCCATTCTCAGGATCAGCCTGGGCCACCGTATCCACCGCAGATTCCGGGAACACCGCATAGATCAACACCGCAAGCGCAATACCAACCAACAAACCACCAAGCTGGCGGCGCCACTCCGAACGCTCGCGGACCTCCGCATCCTCAACAAGAGCATGCGAAGAAGACTCATGCGTAATCGGGGTACTCATTTTGAGATCTCCTTTTGGGTTGTTTTTGAAATTGTGGGGTATTTGGGGGGGCTTGAGTTATGTGTGGGGCCTGAGTGTTGCCGCGTGGGGGGTTTGGGTTTGAGCTTGGGGTTTGGGTTTGGGGGTTGGGTATGGGCTATTTGGGGCCGCACCCGGATTGCAGAATCACTGAAAACAAATCTTCACGGGTGTAAGTATTCAGTTTATTCATGCAGCACATCACACTTTATTTTCCATAGACATTTGGGTTTAACGCAAATGTGCTGCCCTTACAAGGGGGTGGGTCATGCAATGAAAAATTGGGTTGAATAGGGGCGCGAAAACGCGGCAACCCGTCCCGGCGGCCCCGTACGCAATAACCTCACCTCGCGGAAGCTGCGTGCTCCAGGGGCCTGCCTCGTGTGCAACCGATGCTCAATCCATTGCCAAAATACGCTTCAAATTGGAGTTTTGATTGGTGCGCCCCGGAAGGGGCGGCTAGTTCCCCGACTTGCTTCCGCCCACACGAGGCGACGAACCACAGCCACCCGTGTGGATGCCGTACGCCTCTTACTGGAATCCGAAGAAGCGGGGATTGAAGGGGCTGTTTTGGCGTTGGTAGATAGCTTAAAGTCGATAGGCCGTGGCGTTGGTCGATAGGACGGCGATTTTCGGGGGAAATCGGGTCCTATCGACTTTAAGCTATCGACTAACGCGTGCTTTCGACCTACGCAATCATCGCGCAAACACCCCAAACACCCCAAACACCCCACACACCAAACACCCCATCGCGCCAAAAAATCTCGAGGTGCCGAGTAAAACCCAGCACCTCGAGGTAAAGAGTGCGCCCGGAGGGATTCGAACCCCCAACCTTCTGATCCGTAGTCAGATGCTCTATCCGTTGAGCTACGGGCGCAAGTTCCACCAGGCCCGGTGAAACGCTCCCAACAAGTGGGAGGAGCGGAGACGAGAGGATTTGAACCTCCGGACCTGCGTAAACAAGTCAACTCCTTAGCAGGGAGCCCCATTCGGCCGCTCTGGCACGTCTCCAGCGATCCTTTGAAGAAAAGATCTCGCTCAATACTACCCACCGCGGCGCGGAGCACCAAACCGGCTATGATGAGCTGCATGTTCCGCGCAGATCTCGCCTCCATCCCGTCCTATGTCCCTGGCAAGCGCCTTCCCAACGCCCTCAAGCTTTCCTCCAACGAGGTCACAGATGCCCCGCTGCCGAGCGTGCGGGAGGCTATGGTCTTGGCGGCGTCGGCAGTGAATAGGTACCCGGACATGGGGGCGCTTGACCTGCGTGAAGCCCTGGCGGAGCACCTGCAGGTAGGGGTCGATCAGGTGGCGGTGGGGTGTGGCTCTTCGGCGTTGTGTCAGCAGCTTGTGCAGATCACGGCGGGGCCTGGTGATGAAGTGGTGTTCCCATGGCGCAGCTTTGAGGCCTATCCGATTTTTACGCAAGTCACGGGCGCTACCCCGCGGCCTGTGCCGCTCACCGAGGACGGTTTCAATGACCTTGATGCGATGGCCGATGCGATCACCGAGCGCACGCGCCTCGTGTTTATGTGCAACCCCAACAATCCCACGGGCACGGTAGTCCCTGAGCAGGCGTTTCTTGACTTCATGGAGCGCGTGCCGGCGAATGTTCTGGTGGCGCTCGATGAGGCCTACACCGAATACGTGCGCGTTGAGGACACACCGCTAGCCACCGAGCTGATCAGCCGATACCCCAACCTGGTGGGCCTGCGGACGTTCTCCAAGGCGTACGGGCTGGCCGGGCTGCGTGTGGGCTACGCCTTTGGGCAAGCCGATGTGATTGACGCATTGAACAAGGTGGCGTTGCCTTTTGGTGTTAATGCGGTGGCGCAGGCGGCGGCGGTGGCGTCGCTTGCCCAGGCAGATGCCCTCATGGAACGCACGGACGAAGTAGCCCAGGAGCGCGTTCGAGTAGCGGCAGCACTGGGGCTTGGTGCTGCCAGCGCTGGAGGTGAGTCGCAGGCGAACTTCGTGTGGGTGCCGGCGGGCACTGAGCTACTTGGCGGTGCGGCGGTGGACCCATTTGCCCTGGCTGAAGCATTGGCGGAGCACGGTGTGTTGGTGCGTGCATTCCCCGAGGGTGTGCGGATTACCGTGACCACGCCGGATGAATCGGATCGGCTCATCGCTGCGTGGCAGAAGGTGGTTAGCCAATAAGCGGTTGGGCGAACGCGGAACCAAGAACCACCCCTAGAACCATCCCTAGAATCCGCCCCCGACCCCAAAACACGAAAAACCCCTGCCCACCGCAAACATTGCGCAGATGAACAGGGATTTTTCAATCCGCGGAGGCACAGGGATTTGAACCCTGGGTTGGTTTCCCAACGCTGGTTTTCAAGACCAGTACATTCGGCCGCTCTGTCATACCTCCAGGTCAGCAACCACACGCCGCGCCATGATCCAACCAAAGACCACGGGCGTTTGGCCGCAGCGTTCAAAGTGTACCCCAAGCGGTGGGTTTTCTTCTAACGTGGGTGGGTATGAAAGCAATTGTGATTGTTGAAGATGGAAACCTTGAGCTACAGGAGGTGCCCACCCCAACGCTACGTGAGGGCGAGGCGCTGATTCGGGTCCACGCGGCCGGCGTGAACCGCGCCGATCTGCTGCAGGCCGCAGGGCATTACCCGCCGCCACCAGGTGAGTCAGAGATTTTGGGCCTGGAGTGCGCCGGCGTTGTGGAAGATCCCGGCACCACGGATTTCCAAAAAGGTGACCGGGTAGCGGCGCTACTCGCCGGCGGTGGTTACGCAGAGTTCGTGGCCGTTCCCGCAGGTCAGCTCATGCCAATCCCGGAGGGTTACTCCTTTTCTGAGGCTGCGGCCGTGGTGGAGGTGGCCACCACGGTGTGGTCCAACATCGGGATGCTCACCGGCCTCCAGCCAGGCCACACGTTCCTTATTCATGGTGGCGCCGGCGGGATCGGCACTTTTGCCATCCAATTGGCCAAGCACATCGGGGCCACGGTAGCGGTGACGGCGGGCAGCCAAGAGAAGCTGGATCGCTGCGCGCAGTTGGGTGCAGACATCCTCATCAACTACCGCGAGCAGGACTTTTCTGAGGTCCTCAAGGATCGCTGCGACCGCATCCTGGACATCATGGGTGCGAAGTACCTGGACCAAAACGTGCACGCGCTTGCCGACGGCGGGCACCAGGTCACCATCGGCATGCAAGGCGGTGTAAAGGGAGAACTCAACATTGGGCGGCTGCTGGCCAAGCGCGGCACCATCTCTGCCACCGCGCTGCGCAGCCGCAGCAAGGAAGACAAGGCGCGGATTGTGCAGAGCACCATTGAAAACGTGTGGCCACTGCTGGAATCCGGGGCGATCACGCACCAAATCCACGCAACCTACCCGCTCGCGGAGGCCGCCAAGGCTCACCAGGCGCTGAAAGCCGGTGAGGTCACCGGCAAGCTCGTCCTTGAAGTCGCCCCAGGCTAAGCTAGGCTGCCCAGAACACGGGCAAGCTGGTCAACGTCGGAAGGCGTGTTGTAGACCCCAAGCCCTACCGTGATCCCCTCAGCGCTGCGGCCCGGCAGCAGGGCGTGGCCAACGAGGCGCTGGTAGACCGTTTCCACAGGGACGCCGGGCAGGCGGAAGCTGACTACAGGGATGCGGTCGGCTTCACGGGCTGCCTCGGAACCAAACCCCAAGAACTCCACCTTGGGGCGCAGCGTGTCCATGAGGTAGGTGCTCAGGCCGCCGAGGTAGCTGGCAGCCGCGTCCACGCTTTGGGAAATGCGAGTCCGGCGGGTGCCCCGAGCAGCGCCACTGCTGTCCGCGAGCCCAGCCAAGTGATCCACCGCCGCAGCCGCACCAGCGGCAAGCGCTGGGGAAACCTGCTGCCCAAAGGCCTCTGCGTTGATGCGGGTGAGCATGGCGCGGTCACGGAAAGCCAACGCCGCAAGCTCGCCGCCACCAAGGCCGCGGGCGGAGAGCAGCACGACGTCCGCCCCCAAGGCCTCAAACGTTACCGGGCGCACCCCAAGCATTGCGCTGACCTGCACCAACACCCACGCCCTGGAGCGTGACCGAGTGGCTTCCGCGATGCTCGCCACCTCATGAATGATGCCTGTTTCCGCATCAGCAGCCGGAACCACCGTGAGGCGGGTGGCTGCGTCGATAAGCTGGGCATACTCCCCCGCCCCGAGCACCCCGCTGGCGCTGCGTGGGGCATCGAGGACGGCATTACCGCGGCGCAGTTGCTGGCGCATTGCCACCTGTAGCTGCGCCAACAACTCCGCTTCGCTGGGCCCCAACATCACGGCATCGGCGGTAGTTCCAGTAAGATCCGCGATAGCCAAACGCGCCGCCGCCAGGTGCTCCTGCGCGAACAGAGTGCCGGGGTCCACACCGCGCGCATGCGTACCGACGTTCGGCTCCAGCGGCTGGGCCACCGCTTGATCGCGAAACGCCCGAGCCACCGCGGAAGAAACCGGTTCCGGGATCTGCGGCACCTCATGAGCATTGAGATAGGTCCACTGACCTGCAAGGGAAGTGTATTGGCCGCGGATGCGCGCAACGTCAAGGCTCAACTGCACCACTCCTATTCACATCCTGCTGCACAAATTGCGCGGGGATACCTTCCGAACCCAACCCAGTATGCCCGCCTGTGCCGCAATCCGCACCAGCCCAGCTAAGGGGCAGGTTTTCCGATTTGGATCTGCACGGGCGGACAGCAGGCCGGGGTGTGCGGCCGGGGAGGATGCCCGCTGTGCAAGAATGGCTGTTGTGCAAGAACAACGCGAACCAACCCAGCACAGCGGCATCGGTGCCGAGAAGTCCAGCAATGGTGCTGCAGTGACGGCTGCTGTTAGCCGCATCACCGCCGTGGACCTCCACGATCCCGAGCCTTCTCGTTCCAAGACGTTTGCCACCGCGTGGGCAGACCTTGCGCGCGGCTTTGGCCAGCATGAACTGTGGCTGCAACTGGGCTGGCAGGACATCAAGCAGCGCTACCGACGCTCCGTGCTTGGCCCTCTTTGGATCACCATCGCTACCGGTGTGATGGCTGTGGCCCTGGGCTTGCTGTACTCCGTGCTGTTCAAGATCCCCGTTGCGCAGTTCCTGCCGCACGTCACCGTGGGCCTGATCATGTGGAACTTCATCTCCGGGTGCATCAAGGAAGGCTCGGAGGTGTTCATTGCCAATGAGGGTTTGATCAAACAGCTCCCTTCCGCCCTTTCAGTGCATGTGTACCGCCTCGTGTGGAAGCAGGCACTGTTCTTGCTGCACAACATGGTGATTTGGGCCATCCTGATGCTGGTGTTCCCCCGCCCGCTTGGCTGGGACGTGCTCCTGATGTTCCCGGCGTTGGCGCTGCTGGTGATCAACGGCGTGTGGGTGAGCATGTTCTTTGGCATCGTGGCTACCCGATACCGCGACGTAGCCCCCCTCCTGGAGGCCGGCACCCAGTTGCTGTTCTACGTCACCCCAATTGTGTGGACCACCCAAACGCTCTACGAGCAGGGCGGAGCGGTATCTGAGCGCGCCAAACTGGCCCAACTCAACCCGCTGTACCACTACATGGAGGTGGTGCGCGCACCGATGATCGGCGTGGACTTGCCGGTGTACCACTGGTGGGTAGTGATTGCCTGCACCGTGGTGGGCATCCTGTTAGCGTTGCTGGCCATGCGTCAGTGGCGCTTCCGCGTGAGCTACTGGGTGTAACTGCAGGTTTAAAAGGAGCAAAACATGGTTTCCATTGATACTTACAACGCCTGCGTGGACTTCCCTATTTTTGACGCCAAATCGCGTTCCATGAAGAAGGCCTTCCTGGGTGCTGCCGGCGGGGCGATTGGGCGCAACAAAGATAACACCGTGGTGGTGGAGGCGCTGCGTGACATCAACCTCCACCTGCGCGAAGGTGACCGCGTAGGCCTAGTAGGCCACAACGGCGCCGGTAAGTCCACGCTGCTGCGATTGCTTTCTGGGATTTACGAACCCACCAGAGGCTCCGCGCACGTCCGCGGGCGCGTGGCCCCGGTATTCGACCTCGGCGTGGGCATGGACCCGGAGATTTCCGGCTATGAAAACATCATCATTCGAGGCCTGTTCCTTGGGCAGACCCGCAAGCAGATGAAGCAGAAGATGGATGAGATCGCCGAGTTTTCCGAGCTCGGGGAATACCTCTCCATGCCGCTGCGCACCTACTCCACCGGCATGCGTATCCGCCTGGCCCTGGGTGTGGTCACTTCCATCGAGCCAGAAATTCTGCTGTTGGATGAGGGCATCGGCGCTGTGGATGCCGCCTTTATGGCGAAGGCCCGCAAACGCCTGCAGGAGCTAGTGCAACGCTCCGGCATCCTGGTGTTTGCCTCCCACTCCAATGACTTTCTGGCCCAGCTTTGCGATTCCGCCCTCTGGGTGGACCATGGCACCATCCGCCAGGCGGGAGCGGTGGATGACATCGTGGAGGCCTACGAGGGCAAGGGTGCCGCCGACCACGTCCGGCGCCTCATGGCACGCATCGAGGCCGGCGAGCAGTAGCACCCATACGGGCGGCTAGGATATTGCTCATGAGTCTTCGCCCCACGGATCAAGTTGCCGCAGTGATCGTTACCCACAAACGCGCGGAGCTGCTTCGCGCTTCACTCGAGGTGGTGGCCACACAGACCACGCCCGTGAAGTGGATCATCGTGGTTGATAATGGCGCTGAGCAGCAAGTTGGTGACGTCGTGAAAGAAATCGCCGGCGAGCGCGGCGTGTACCTACCCTCCAAGCACAACCTGGGTGGCGCGGGGGGCTTTGCGTTGGGTTTTCTCACGGCGCTCTCGCTCGGCGCGGATGCGGTGTGGTGTGCCGACGACGACGGCCGCCCCGAAGGGCCGGAGGTGCTTGCTACGTTGCAGGCCACAGCCGCTAAGCACGCACTTGATGAGGTATCCCCCGTGGTCTGTAACCTGGAAGACCCCGACCGCCTCGCCTTCCCCCTGCGCCGCGGAGTCCAATGGCGCCGCCTGCGCTCTGAGCTGCAAGCAACCCCTGAAGACGATTTCCTCCCCGGCATCGCCTCCCTCTTCAACGGCGCGCTGCTTTCCACCCACGCACTTGAGCGCATTGGTGTGCCAGACTTGCGTTTGTTTATCCGCGGCGACGAGGTGGAATACCACCGCCGCTTAGTGCGCTCCGGGCTGAAGTTTGGCACCTGCCTCACCGCTGCCTACCTGCACCCGGACGGCTCCGAGGAATTCAAGCCAATCCTGGGCGGGCGGATGCACACCCAATACCCGGACAACGAGTCCAAGCGCTTTTTCACCTATCGCAACCGCGGCTACCTCATGAACCAGCCCGGCATGCGCCGCCTTCTACCGCAGGAATACGCCCGCTTTGGGTGGTTCTTCCTGGTGCAGCAGCGCGACCCGAAGGGTTTCGTCGAGTGGTTCAAGCTGCACCGCATGGGCCGCCGGGAGCACTTCGAGCGCCCCTAGCGCCCCTAGCGCTTCTAGCCTCTCGCCCTTAATGCTTAGCCGCGGAAGATGAACAGCCGCTGCACAAAGAAGTTGATCACGGTGGCGGTTCCCTGGGCGATCACAAACGCCACCACCACGGCTGCTTGTTGCACCATGTTGTAGTGAGTGAACAGGTCAAAGAGCAGGTTGTAACCACCTACGTTCACAAAGTAGGTGATGCTGTAGAGCACCGACACTTGAAGAAGGCGCTTGTTGGAGTGCTCAGCCTGGAAGGTCCACCTGCGGTTGATGAGGTAGGCAGTGAGCGTGCCAAAGATGAAGCCGACTGTACGCGAACCCGCCGCCGAGAACCCGAACACCACCTGCATGAGGTAGGTCAAACCCAGGTCCACCACCGCGGAGATGCCGCCGGACACAATAAACTTGGCACCCTGAGTGCCTATGCTCTTTCCGCTACTACTCGCCACAACCAGGTACTCTACTGGCCGCGGAGCAGATCGCGGTACAACGCAATGCGCTCTACAGGGGAAAGCAGCCGCTGCCCCACTCCCCCAAGCTCCTCCAGATGCGCCACTGACTCCGGGCAAGCGGCCAAAAGCTCAGCAAAAGTCCAACCCTTTTGCCCCGTGGCCTGCTCCATTGTGCTCACCGCAACGTGCTCACTGAACTCATTCATGCACACCAGCCCGAGGAGCAACGCCCACCAGGCAAGCCGCGCGGTGTGATCTTTCTCAACCGGCAGCCCAAACCCCTCATGAGCATCCAGCGGCTGCAAATCCAGTGCTTGCAGCAGCGGAATGAAGTCCCACATTTCGGTGCGTTCCACCAACGCGCGCACCTCGGGGTGGACGGCGGCGAGCACCTGATCCACCACAGCCCCCGAAAGCGCTACGTTGATTTTCCCAGTGGAAAACGCTGACCCATCCAGCCCGTTGCCGTCCCCACCAATGCACACGGCCTCGGGAGTGGCGGCGTCGCGTGGATACGTTTCCACGCACTTGACCTCTATGCGCCACAGCCCCCAGCGAAACTCCACGGCCTCATCCCCGCCGTGCAGGAACGTGTGCACGCAGGCGTCCTTGGGCAACCGCTGCTCCCCCAGCAGAAACGTGGTGGGGTGCGCACCTTGGAGCCCAAAGCAGGTTTCCAGCACATGCTCCAGCTCACTGAGGCTTTGCCCGTCCGCCACCCCGATGAGGCGATCCACCTCTGTTTGCTGCAGGTGCGCGTGAAGCAGAGCGGTTCGCTGCTCTCGGACCGGCAACTGGTGCCTTGCTGGCCGCAGTTGGCTCACGCTTGCGAAAGAATGCACAACCTCAAGGGTAGCCATTTCTCCCGCACCACGTTGCGCCCCTACTTGGACAGCGCGTACACACCGCCCGCAGCAACAATGCCCAGTAGCGTGTTGGGCAGCTTGATGCCAGCCTTACGCATGACTGCGGTGGCTTTGCGTGTGACGGCGGCGTCGATACGCAATCCCAGCGCCGTCAGCCCCACTGCACCAGCGATTAAACCCCAGGTCAGCGCCGCGTTGCCCTCAAAATTGGGGCGGAGCTCGGCGGAGATCAGGTCATTGTCCGGGTTGTCATCTTGGGCGTTTGCATAGGCGACGACGCCGGCAGCGCCCGCAATTATCGCTGTGTTCACGGCCGCGCGGAGGGCACGGTTTGGGATGAAGTCTGGCAGCGCATAGTAGGCGCCAACTGCGACGGCTTGGGCGATGCGGCCGGCCTCGGTGTCATTGATTGGGTAGACGTCTGCTTGGCTCATACCTGCCAAGCGTAGCGGAGGTGTGCGGGCATGGGGGCTGTACTGCTGCATGCTGGAGCTTTATGCTGAGGGCATGTTTGGAATGTTCAAAAAGCGCGCCGCCGAACCCGCCCCGCACATGGCGGCGGAAATCACCAACACCCCACTGAGCAACGAAATGACGCTCATGATTGCCCAGGAGCTGCCACTACTCGACAGCGCCGACCGCGTTCGCGTCTACGAAATCCTGGACAACTACAGCGGGCCGCAGATCACCACCCAAGAAGAATTGCCGCAGGAAATCCGGGACATGATGGACCTTTAACCTCCGGGCGGTATTTCACGGTTTGTGCATATTTGCGCTTGCGAGCGCATAGGCACATAGGAAAGCCGGCGCCCACTGTTCGCTCAGGTGGGGCGCCGGCTTTGTTGTGCTTGTTGCGTTCGTTGCAACTACTTCACTGCGATTATGCAGAGAAGAGGATCGCGGAACCGGTCCAGAGGATGGAGTCTACGATGTAGAGAACGGTCTCGAACAGCAGGTCAACCAGTGCAAACATAGAAACACTCCTTTTGGGAATAGGGAAATCAACAACAGTTGCGCTTTGTGAAGCGCTTACTTCCATACAAGCAAGGTTGCTGCTCATCCTCAAGGTTTTTGGGGAAAAACTTCGGGGCGGGGGTGGTTTGGAGGTTGGCGGTGGGCGTGATGGCGGTGGGGTTTTTGCGTTGGTAGATAGCTAAAAGTCGATAGGGCGCCGCGTTGGTCGATAGGGCGGCGGATTTGAGTGGAAATGGGGTCCTATCGACTTTTACCTATCGACCAACGCGTCCTATCGACCAACACGCAGGCAGCGCAGGCACGCAAAAGCCCCCACCCCAAACCCTCAATAAGCACACAAAAAAGCCCCGCCGAAGCGGGGCTTTTGCAGAAAGTCTCTTAAGACTTACTTGCCAGCGTTCCAGAGGCCCTCAACGAAGGAGGAGCCAACAGCCTTGGTGCCGAGGAACAGGCCCTTGAGGGCAGCGTAGATGTCAACGAGGAGTGCGTCGAGCAGTGCGAACATGTGAATGTCCCTTTCGCGATTAGGTTAAGGGACGCGGTCGCGCCCCGTTTGCATGGACTACTTTCCCAGTAATTCATTTCCCTCGCAACCCCTTACGCAATCACTTCATGGGCCTCCACCACAGTGCACCCCGCCGATCCCTGCCCCTTTTAAGGTTTCAATACCACTCAGCTCATCAGCAAAAGCCCTTATAGAAGGCATTTTCGCAATTGAGATTCTGAGAATTGCTTCAGCAAATTACAATCCTGTAACTGCCGCTTCAAGCCTCCCGAACATTGCCCTATTTCGGGGGTAAATTGACCTCCAGCACCGCCTACTGAACCTCACTTATCTGCGCCTAAAAGTCAATCAAAATCCCGCCAGATTCACAGCCGTCCCGCTGCCCAATGAGCCCCCAATGTAAACCCATAGCCACGTGACCATGTTCTTTACGCCCAAACAGCTCTATCGCTGGAAACCGGGCAAACGTTTCACTACACGCAAAATTTCATGGCACATATCACTATTTGTCAAAAAGTCAAGCCGTAAACCCTGAAGTCCCTCCCCCAAAGTCTCAACCATCACATGAGACTCTTTAAGCAACTCTCCCCCCAACAGCCTAAACACACACCTGTAATTTACTCTAGCCCCAGCAATGCACATACACCTCACTCACCCCAACGGCCCCTTTCAACACGCCGGAGTGCTCAGACCCACAGGAAAAATGCAGCCAAACCAACAAGTCCACAGGTTTGACGTGAGAAAAACCACCTAATCGGACAGCCGAAACACATAAAACACGGGTAGCGTGGTTACACGATGACGAGCGATAAGGGCACGTCCAGCACCGCAGCTTCGAACGGTGCCTCCGGGGCCCTCCACACAGAAGCAAAGAAGCTCACCGGTTGGGGCCGCACCGCCCCCACTACCGCAGAGGTCCTTTCCACCCCTGACGTTGAGGTGATCATCAACGCCGTCCGCCAGGTGGCGGAACAGAATGATTCCAAGCCCGCGCACCTGCGCCGCGGCGTGATTGCCCGCGGCATGGGCCGCTCCTACGGCGACCCCGCCCAGAACGCCGGCGGCCTGGTGATCGACATGCAGGCGTTGAACCAGATCCACTCGATCGATCAGGCAACCGCAATCGTGGATGTAGACGGCGGCGTGACCTTGGACCAGCTCATGAAGGCAGCTCTGCCATACGGCCTGTGGGTCCCAGTGCTACCCGGTACCCGCCAGGTGACCATCGGCGGCGCCATTGGCCCTGATATTCACGGCAAGAACCACCACTCCGCTGGTTCCTTCGGTGACCATGTGGTCTCCATGGAACTGCTCGTTGCCGACGGCCGCGTGCTCCACCTCGAGCCAGAGGGCTCCGAGGATGACCCAAGCGGTGACCTGTTCTGGGCAACCGTCGGCGGCATGGGCCTGACCGGCATCATCCTGCGCGCACGCATCAAGATGACCCGCACGGAAACCGCCTACTTCATTGCCGACGGCGACCTCACCGCCAACCTCGACGAGACGGTGGAGTTCCACTCAGACGGCTCCGAGCACAACTTCACCTATTCTTCTGCATGGTTTGACGCCATTTCGCCCGAGCCGAAACTCGGCCGCGCCGCAATTTCGCGCGGTTCCCTGGCCACGTTGGCCCAGTTGGAGGAGCTCGCACCGAAGCTGGCTAAGGACCCGCTGAAGTTCAACGCCCCGCAGTTGGTTACCGTGCCAGACATTTTCCCTTCCTTCACCATGAACAAGCTCTCCATGATTGCCATTGGTGAGCTGTGGTGGCTGAAGTCCGGCACCTATAAGAATAAGGTGCAAAATCTCACGCAGTTCTACCAGCCACTGGACCTTATTGGTGAGTGGAACCGCGGCTATGGCTCCAAGGGCTTCCTGCAGTACCAGTTCGTGGTTCCGCGTGAGGCAGTGGAGCCATTCAAGGAGATCGTGCGCGATATCCAGCGCTCCGGCCACTACTCCGCACTCAACGTGTTCAAGTTGTTTGGCAAGGGCAACCGCGCGCCCCTTTCCTACCCGATGGAAGGCTGGAATGTGTGCGTGGACTTCCCAATCAAGCCGGGCTTGGGCGCCTTCTTGGATGACCTGGATCGGCGCGTGATGGAGTTCGGTGGCCGCCTGTACCTGGCCAAGGAATCTCGTACTTCGGCGGAGAACTTCCACAAGATGTACCCAGGTATGGAGGGTTGGCTCAAGACTCGCAATGAGATTGACCCAACCGGTGTGTTTGCCTCTGATATGTCTCGCCGCCTCGAGCTGCACTAACCCAAGAAAGGACTCCGTACTGATGTTGAATGCAGTTGGACAAGCCCAGAACATCGTGCTGTTGGGCGGCACCTCGGAGATCGGCCTGGCCATCGTCAGCGAGTTCCTCAAGAAGGGCCCCGCAAAGGTCACGCTGGCAGCGCGCGAGGATTCCCCGCGCATCGAGGCAGCCCGGGAAGAAATCACCGCCGCCGGTGCGTCAGAGGTCAAGGTTGTGCCTTTCGACGCCACCAACTTTGCCTCCCACCAGGAGGCTGTCGATAAGGCCTTTGCTGATGGCGACGTAGACGTTGCCATCGTGGCCTTCGGCTCCCTGGGGGATCAGGAGCAGTTGTGGCAGGACCAGCAGGCCGCAGTGGCCAGCGCGGAGACCAACTTCACCGCGCCTGTGTCCGTGGGTGTGCTCCTGGGCCAGAAGTTTAAGGAGCAGGGTCACGGCAGCATCGTGGCGCTTTCCTCCGTGGCAGGCCAGCGGGTGCGTCGCTCCAACTTTGTCTACGGCGCAGCAAAGGCCGGCATGGATGCGTTCTACCTGAACCTCGGCGAGGCTCTGCGCGAGCACGGCGTAAACGTGCTGGTGGTACGCCCAGGCCAGGTGCGCACCAAGATGACTGAGGGCATGAGCGAGGCCCCACTGACTGTGAACCGGGAGGACGTGGCCAAAGCCACCGTCCAGGCGGTACTGGACAAGCGAGGCGCGATCTTTGTCCACCCACTGTTTGAATATGTGAGCCTGGCGTTCAAGTTCATCCCACAGGCAATCTTCCGCAAGCTGCCGTTCTAACGCAGCACGCTCTTAGCCCCACACACCAGTGGGGCTAATGTGATTTTTGGGGCCTGTGTGGAAAACTGTTCCCCATGAGCACACCCGTCACCTTGCTGGACCGTAGTTACGCCCCTGACCGCATGGACAGGCGCCTCACCCTTGGGGGCGTCGTTTTTGCTGCCCTTGGCGCTGCTGTGTTCACCTTGGCTGGCTGGTTTGCATTGAAGCAGACTTCCCTCCCTGCGTTCGGGCCTTCCATGGTCACGCGCGCGCTGGCTACGGCTGTGTCCGGGTTGCTGATGGTGGCCGTGATTGTGCTGCTGGTGTGGTGGCTCCAGGATGAGAAGCTGCAGCGTGAGCGGCCCCAGTGGCGGCGCTGGCTCACGGTGTTGGTGAGCTATTTTTCACCTGCCGCGCTGGTGGTGGCGCTCATCGGCATTCCGCTTTCTGCAACCAGACTCTACCTCGAGGGCGTGACGGTGGACCAGGGGTTCCGCACGCAGTACCTCACCAGACTGGCCGATTCTTGGCAGCTCAGTGACATGAACTATGCCGACCTCCCCGCCTACTACCCTGCCGGCTGGTTCTGGCTCGGTGGCCGCTTGGCCAACCTGCTGGGTGTGCCTGGGTGGGAGGCTTTCCAGCCGTGGAGCCTGATTACCCTCGCGGTAGCCGGCTCGGTGCTGGTGCCGGTGTGGCAACGCCTGGTGGGCTCCCTGCCAGTTGCCACCGCGATCGCACTGGTCAGCACCGCCGCTGTGCTGGTGACAAGCGGTGAAGAGCCCTACGCGGCGATCATCGCCCTAGGGATCCCGGCGGCGGCGGTGATGAGCTCCCACGCGCTGCGCGGCGGGAACTTCGCCGCGGCCGCCGTGGCTTTCTACCTTGGTGTTTCCGCCACCTTCTACACTCTCTACACGGCAATTGCTGCGCTGAGCGTTGTGGTGATCGCCTTCGCGGTTGCCCTGCTCACACGGGACTTTATCCGCCCGATCCTGCGCCTGGCCATCATTGGCCTTTCCTCCATGGCGATCGCCGCCATCGTTTGGGCACCGTACCTGCTCACCAGGCTCTCGGGGGCGCACGCCTCCAACGCCACCGCGCAACACTACCTGCCGCTGGTGGGCACGCAAATCCCAATGCCGATGTTCAGCGCTAGCTTTGTGGGCCTTTTGTGCATGGCCGGCCTGCTGTATGTGTTGGTGCGAATCCGTGTGCCGGAGGTCCTCGCTCTTGGCCTGGCCCTGGCGGTGAGCTACCTGTGGGTGATCGGATCTATGCTGGCCACACTGTTTGGCACCACACTGTTGGGTTTCCGCCTCAACGGCGTGATCACCCAACTTCTGCTCACCCTGGGTGTGCTGGCGGTGGCGGAGCTGCGCAAGTACGGCTACCACCGCCTGATCCCGCAGGGGCTGAGCACTAAGGCCTCCAAGGCCGTCACCGTGTGCATGGCGGCAGTGCTGGGCTTTGGCTTGATGCACTTGCTCCAGCAGGTGCCCAACAAGCTCGAGCACAGTATTGACCTGGCATACACGGACACAGACGGCTACGGGGAGCGAGCAGACCGTTACCCACCAGATGCTGCACAGTATTACGCGCAGGTGGCCGCGGAAATTGGTGGAGATCCGGGCAATACCGTGGTGATGACCGATGAGAAGAACTTCCTCTCCTTCAACCCCTACCGCGGTTTCCAGGCCTTTACCTCGCACTACGCCAATCCGCTAGGTGAGTTTGAACTGCGCAACCAGGCGATTGAGCAGTGGGCGCAGCGCAGTTGGGAGGATCTGGATACCCCTGCCGCTTTCCTGGCTGCAATGGAGGCAACGCAAGCTGAACACGGCTGGCGGATGCCGGATGCCTTTGTGTTCCGCGCGGATCTGGAAGCGGCCCAACTGGAAGCGGCCCAGGAGGAAGCCACGGACGGCTGGAACTATGACATCGCAGAGGACATCTACCCCAACAACCCAAACGTGCGCTTCCATGGGGTGCGTTTCAACCCCGAGGTGTTCCTTGGCCAAGGCAGTGTGTGGAACGCAACGCAAATTGGGCCGTTTGTGGTGGTGACCCGTGGATAAGCGGGCAAAGGCAGTAAAATCAAGCGGCGTGTCAACCCAACCTGCCCCAAGCATCCCTGCAGCCGCTGTGCCTGACCGCCGTGGGAACGTCGGAAGGCTCAAGCTGTGGGCAACCATCACCGGCCTTTTGGGGTTTGTCCTCTTCCTGGCAACGCCCTTTATGCCGGTGATTCAAACGCAGTCCTGGCTGAATTGGCCGCAGGGACAAGGCTCAAACTCTGTAGTTTCTGTGAACGCCCCGCTGGTGAGCTACTCCCCGCGCAACATTGAGGTTTCGGTGCCCATCTCCGCGGTGGATAACTTGCGCGAGGGCCAAACGATGATCGTGGGTACACTGCCACCCACCGGCCCAAATGCGCTCAATCGCGGGTTATTTGTGCGTTCCTTCGACGGCGGCATCGACGTCCTCGTGCGCGAAAACCTCCTGCTGGAGTTCAGCGCGGAGGAACTCGCTGCGCTGCCTCGCGATGCGGTGCTCGAGGTGCGCTCCACTGAGCAGGAAACCACAGCGAGCTTGGGCTCGGAGTCAGCGCAGGAGCTTGGCGACGCCCGCCCTCAGCTCACCGGCGTGTATTCCGAACTTGAGCAGTCGGTGCCAGGGCTCGCGCTGCGCGCGGAGATTGAATCGCGGTTTACCTCCAGCCCTTCGGCGCTGAAATACGCCTCCATGATTCTGGGCACGTTGTCCATGCTGGCCTCGTTGATCCTGCTCGCACGCATGGACGCACTCGATCGCAACCCGCACCACAGCTTCCGCCCGCTGGGTTCCTGGCGTCCGCGCCCACTTGATGGCGTGGTGGCGTTCGTGCTGGGCTTCTGGCACATCTTCGGTGCCAATACCAGTGATGATGGATTCATACTCACCATGGCCAAGGCGGCCCAAGAGTCCACCTACATGGCCAACTATTACCGCTGGTTTGGGGTGCCGGAATCCCCCTTCGGCGCACCGTACTACAACCTTTTGGGCTGGATGACGGAAGTTTCCTCCGCCTCAACCTGGATGCGCCTGCCGGCCCTGCTTTCCGGTTTGCTGATCTGGTTCGTGCTTTCTCGCGAGGTGTTGCCGCGCCTGGGCGAGAAGATCGACGGCCGCCAGGTGGCTCACTGGAGCGCGGCGTTTTTGTTCCTTGCGTTCTGGATGGCGTACAACAACGGACTGCGCCCAGAGCCTATTATCGCGGCCGGTGCGCTGCTGGCGTGGGTGTCTTTCGAGCGCGCAATCGCCACCTCCCGCCTGCTTCCCGCTGCGGTGGGCACGATCATCGCGGCGTTCACCCTGGCCTGCGGCCCAACGGGCCTGATGGCTGTTGCCGCGCTGCTCGCCAGCCTTTCCGGCATTATCCGCATCATCTATCATCGCCTGCCTCTGCTCAACACCCACAAGGCCTCCTCCGAAGAACGCTCGCCCGGCCTCGGCGCAACCCTCTACAGCGTGACAGCCATGGTGGCACCCTTCCTAGCGGCGGGTACCTCGGTGTTCGTGGCGGTGTTTGGTGATCAGACTCTACGCACCGTGTTGGAATCCATCGCGGTGCGTGACGCCAAGGGCCCATCACTGAGCTGGTACAACGAACCGGTGCGCTATGAGGTGCTCATGCAGCAGACGGTGGATGGCTCGTTTTCTCGCCGATTCGCCGTGATCTTTGCCTTTGCGTGCATTGCGCTGGTGGTGGCGTCGATGCTGCGCAACGGCAAGGTGCCGGGCTCCAACAAGGGCCCCGCGCTGCGCTTGCTGCTGATGATGCTGGGCACACTGTTCTTCATGATGTTTACCCCAACCAAGTGGACGCACCACTTCGGTGTGTGGGCAGGCATCGCCGGAGCTCTTGCGGCGCTGGCCGCGGTGGCGCTTTCTCACATCGCGCTGCGCTCACCGCGGGCCCGCACGCTGCTCATCGGCGGATCGCTGTTCCTGTTTGCCTTCGCACTCTCCGGCACAAACGGCTGGTGGTACGTCTCCAGCTACGGCATCCCGTGGTTTGATAAGACAATCCAGATCAACGCCATCGAGGCCTCCAGCGTCATGCTGCTGATTTCCCTGGTGGTGCTGGCGTTGGGCGCACTGCAGTCTTTCAAACAGGACGTGCAGATGGCCCAAGCGGAGGAACGCGGTGAAAACCCCGAAACCGTAGTAGAACAGGCAGCAAAACGGAGCAGGAAGTCCTGGCTCACCGGTCTGGCCTCCGCGCCGATCGCGGTGCTGTGTATTCTTTCCGTGACCTTCTACATGGCATCCTTTGCCAAGGCCTTTGCTGACCAGGCCCCAGCCTACTCAGTGGGTATGGGCAACCTGCGCACCTTCACGGGCAACACCTGTGGCTTGGCCAATGACATCCTGGTAGAGGTAGACACCAACGAGTCCCTACTCACGCCGGTGAACTCAACACTCGGCGACTCCCTAGAGGCAGACACCGTCCGCGGCTTTGAAGCCAATCGGGTACCAAACGTGATTACCCAGGACTTTGTGGCCTCCACGCTGGACAGTGCCATGACAGATGCAGTCAATGATGAGGAAGAATCCGAGGAAACTACCGACGCCGACCAGACCGCAAGCTCGGACACTTCCGGCGGGGTGCGGAGTTCCGAGGGCATCAATGGTTCCAACGTGACGCTGCCCTTTGGCCTGGACTACCGCGAAGTGCCGGTACTTGGCTCTTGGACCGCGGGCGAGCAGTTCACCTCCGAGGTGACTACCGACTGGTACCGTCTTCCGGAACGCCGCGCTGACCAGCCACTGATCACCCTTTCCGCCGCCGGCCGTATTGAGCACGTGGACATCAATGGCGTGACCAGCCCTGGCCAAAAGCTCGTGCTGGAGTACGGCAATCTTGGCGCCTCCGGTGAAGTGGAAGTGCTTGGTGAGGCGATGATGAGCGACGCCGGCCCACAGCCCACCTGGCGGAACCTGCGCCTGCCAATCGCCGACCTGCCAGAGGAAGCCAACGTGGTGCGCATCCAAGCGGCGGATACTTCCCTTGACCCAGACCAGTGGTTGGCCTTCACTCCACCGCGCGTACCCACGATGCAGACCATCAACGAGTTTGTTGGCTCCGAGGCCCCTGTGCTTCTGGACTGGGCGGTACCCCTCCAGTTCCCGTGCCAGCGGCCCTTCAGCCACTACGCCGGCGTAGCCGAAAACCCAGAGTTCCGCATCTCCCCGGACACCGGTGGGAAAGCCACCGGCACGCCATTCCAAGATTGGGCTGGCGGCGGCGTGATGGGTCCCGCGCAGGCGATCAATGATTTCTTTGAGCTGCCAAGTTACGCCAACCACGACTGGAAGCGAGACTGGGGCTCCATCGAGGTGCTCGTCCCGCGCGCCAATTCTGTGGGCGAACGCCCCGAGGCCGCCGAACTCGAGTTGGAGGAAATCACCCGCTCCGGCTTGTGGAACCCAGGCCACATGAACATCACCACCAAATAACCAAGCATCCCTGCTCACGAGAAAACCCGATCCGCCCCTGCTGTGGCCGCGTTGTGCGGCGCGTGGGGGCGTCGGTAATTCTGGGCGCGAAACTGAGAAGTAGTGCCAAATTGGCAGCAGACGCCCGTGGGAAATTCAGGGATTTGCCAGCTTTGTGCACCAAAGTATCAAGAGTACTTTGCCGGAACGCACTCGGCGGAATTTCAGGATTGGAGGCTGCGGTGACCACTGCGATAGGCGCTGATACCAGGGGGCGGAAGGCTCGCTCGCTTGTGGTGATTTGCGCGGCCTCCCTGGGCTGCGCGTCCTGCACTGGCAGCTCAACGGTGGAAAGCAATCCGGTTGCGGCGTATATCAACCAAGAATCCGAGGCGGTGGAGCTCTCGCCGCAGGAAAGCGTAAACATCACCGAACCCGGCACCTACGTGGCCTACGGGCGTGCGATCGTGGTGGACACCACCGAGCCAATCACGCTGATTGTGAACAACGCACAGATCGACTCCATCACCGGCAGCGGTGACATCACTCTCGCCGTCACCGGCCGCTCCATGGTGCAGACGCTGGAGACCGGGGGCATCGTGACCATTGGCGGCCCAGGCAGCCTGCTGGTTACGCGCACCCTGAACGCTGAGCAGGCGGTGGTCAATTCAGGCGAGCTCCTTACGGATGCCACCACCGAGGTACTCTGCGAGGTCCTTACCACCCAAGGTCACTACAGCGCCGCCTAACCCTGCGTGTAGCATGGCGCCATGACTCGCATCGAAAACCTCAATCAGTTCATCAACGGCCCCTGGCTGAGCACCCACGAAATCCCCGCCGACCGCGGCGTGGACGGTGCCTTCCACAAGTTGCGTGACGACGCTCAACAGGCAGTGCGTGAGATCCTTGAGCAAGAGCGTGGCACGCGAGCAGGCAAGCTGTACGCCTCGTTTATGGATACCGAAGGCATTGAGCAACAAGGCATCGCCGCTATAGACGCGGACCTTGCACTGCTGGACGTGGACTCGGTGGAGGCCTACGTTGCGGCGCTCGGCGCATTGGATCGCGTAGGCGTGCCTGGGCTTCTGGGCTTCTGGGTGGAAAAGGATTCCGCAGGTGAAGACGCCCTGCTGTACCTCTACCAAGGAGGCCTGGGCCTACCGGATGAGGCCTACTACCGCGAGCCAGCCCATGAGGAGACGCTGCGCGCCTACCAGGAGCATGTAGCAACGATGCTCGCCTACCTCCCGGAGGCCCAGCTTCTGAGCCTGAGCCCCGCCGAGGCCGCGGAGGCGATCGTGGAACTGGAGAAAGCCATCGCGGCTGGTCACTGGGATGTGGTGGCCTCACGGGATGCCGTTGCCACCTACAACCCCACCGAGTTTGCCGAACTCCCCGAATACGTGCGCAACCTCCTTCAAGCCGCGGGCGCCCCAGAGCACAAAGTGGTGGTGATGATGCCGAGCTTCTTCACCCACCTCGGCGAGCTGCTTGACCAGAAGGAGCTGCGCGACTTCCGCCTGCTGAGCACCTGGCGGGTGCTGCACTCCCGAGCCGGCCTGCTCCCTCATGAGATCAGCCTGGCCGATTTTGCGTTCTACGGCACCAAGCTCACCGGCGCCACCGAGCAGAAAGACCGCTGGAAGCGCGGCGTTGAGCTGGCAGAACGCCTGGTTGGTGAGGAAATTGGCCAGGAGTACGTGGCGCGCCACTTCCCCGCCTCCTCCAAGGCGGAGATGGAGGAGCTGGTAGGTTACCTCACCCGCGCCTACGAGGAGCGAATCAGCAACCTCGAGTGGATGACCCCCGCCACCCGCGAACGCGCCCTGGAGAAGCTTTCCAAATTCCGGGCAAAGATCGGCTACCCCGATACCTGGCGCGACTACGGCGAACTCACCTTTGACACCTCCGGCGCGGACCTGGTGGAGAACGTGCGCCGTGGCGCCACCGCGGCCCACGACCGCGAGCTTGCCAAGGTGGGCAAGCCTGTGGACCGCAACGAGTGGGTGTGCACCCCACAAACCGTGAACGCCTTCTACCACCCCGTGGTCAATGACATCACCTTCCCCGCTGCCATCCTGCGCAGCCCCTTCTACAGCCCGGAAAACGACGCCGCACAAAACTTTGGCGCAATCGGCGCCGTGATTGGCCACGAGATCGGCCACGGCTTTGATGACCAAGGCTCGCAGTACGACGGCGAGGGCAACCTCAAATCCTGGTGGACCGACGAGGACCGCGCCGCCTTCAGCGAGCTCACTGACAAGCTGGTGGCACAGTTCGAGGGCCTCGTGCCGCAAGTCCTGCGCGAGCAGGAGAACGCACCGGGCGTAAATGGCAAGTTCACCCTTGGGGAAAACATCGGCGACCTCGGCGGGTTGGGCATCGCCGTGGTGGCCTACCGCAACTACCTTGCGGATCAGGGCTTGAGCTTGGACGCCTCCCCCATGGGCTCCTTCCCCGCCGAAGGCTCTGACCCCGCGGTTGCGCAGCAGGAGTGGAGTGGGCTGCAACGGCTGTTCTTTGCCTGGGCCTTGGTATGGCGCACGGCCATCCGCCCAGAACTGGCCGCACAGTACCTCGCAATGGATCCACACTCACCTGCGGAGTTCCGCTGCAATGTGATTGCCGCGAACATCGCTGAGTTCTACCAGGCCTTTGAGGTGCCGGAGGACAGCGAGATGTTTATTGAGCCGAGCGAGCGCATTACCATTTGGTAGCGTCGTTCGCGCTGCGCATCGACCGCGCGCCGTGATTGCCGCGAGCCTTCTAGGATGGTGTGCATGGATGAACACACCATGCGCGAACAATTCCAAGTAGGCGGCCAGGACCGCGAGCTCAGCGAACCTGAGCAGCTCGAGCAACTGGCCTCCTACTTCCACGCCACCTACGAGGCACCGGCAAAGAACCCGCCGTGGTCTGCAGAACCCAGCGACCCGCTGCCCGCAGACACCTTTGACGCCCGCATGCCTGACCGGCTCACGCACGCCGCGATGCTCATGCTGGGCTCCGGGCTGGACCATTCCATGCCCGGCGTGGCCTTCATTGAGGGTGTGACCACCTCCAATGCTGATGGGATCAACGCGCAGGTGTTCCACCCGCGCAACCCAAACGGCACCTACGCCATTTCCTTGCACCCAGGTGGTTGGTGGAAAGGCGGCGGCGTGGCCATGGAAAATGCCTGGCGCCCCGAGGTGGCTGCGGTGGCCAACCTCTCCGGCACCACCATGGTGGACCTGGACTACCCGCTGCTGCCCGGCGCAACCGTTGCTGAGGTGATGCGGGCGGTGGAGCAGGCAGCGCAGTGGGCACGTGCCCAGGGCGCGAGCAAAGTGTTTGCGTGGGGCTACTCCTCCGGTGGTGCGCTCGCGGTGCTGTGCAGCGAACTGTTTGACGCCCAGGCGCTCACCTTCCCCCACCTGGATCTTTCCATGCTGCCCGCCGAGCTCCGCGAAGGCGTGGACTTTCCCGGCGCGGACACCTTCCCGCCAACGCTGATGCAGCTTGCCAGCAATGACGCCATCGCGGGCACCTACGAATGGGCGCAGGCAGGGGCGAACGTTAAAGTGCGCGAATACTGCTCAGAGCACCGCGTGAGCACCCCGGCAGTGGCGCGCCAGCGGGTGGAGGATGTGGCGGAGTTTTTCCGCGCACAGGCCTCCGCTTAGGAAGGGGCGTTGGGTTTAGGAGGGGCGGTGAAGTCGGTGAGGTCGATGCCCTCCAAGGGGTCGGACTCCCGGCCTTCCTCCACTGGGGGCTCTACCTCGCAGAACACCACGGTGGCGCCGGTGGAGTCGGCGAGCAGCACCATACGGCCAAAGGGGGAATCCCACGGCTCGCGGATCAGCTCACCACCCAACTCCACTGCTTTTTGTGCTGCCTCATCAACGTTGGCCACACCGATGTAGGTTTGCCAGAAGCTCGGCACCTGCGGAGGGAATTGGCCCGCGGCGTTAAAGATCCCCGCAAATGGGGCGCCCTCGGCCAACGCGGTGGTGTATTCAAAGTCTGTGTCTGAATCCATGGTGGAGGTCATCCAACCGAACACCTGCGGGTAGAACTCGCGGGCCTCACGGTAGCCGTTTGCGGTGGTGCAGGTCAGCTCGTGCCATACCGGTGTACCGGGTTCCCCTGCCGCGATGAACGCTTCCTCCCCCGCGGGTTCGATCAGCCCGAAGATCGCCCCGGCGGCGTCGACAAGCAACGCCATCCTGCCCAGCCGTGCCTCCATCGGCTGCGCCAGCACGCGCCCACCTGCCTGTTCGGCCTCGGTGATGGTGGCTTCCATGGACTCGGTGAGGAAATAGGTGGCCCAAGTGTCTGGGTAGGGTTGCTCCTCGGGACGCGCCACGAAACCTGCCACGGGCAGGCCCTGGATGCGGGCGATGTGATAGCCGGAGCCGAGTTCCTCGATCTCCCAGCCGGCCACCTGGGCGTAGAAGTGCGTTGATTTACGCAGGTCAGAGCTTGCCAGGTCTACCCAGTAAGGCATGCCGGGCAGTGCTTGGAACGCGGGCATTACATGTTCCTCCAAACTTCTGGATCAAAGTCATCGTTTGCGGTGGCCTCGTCAAAGAAGTCGTCCTCCTCATGAGCACCCACCACCACGCGGGCGCACACGCCGCCAACGCAGACCACCTCGCCGCCGCGCAGGGTCTTGCCGCGGCGGGTGTCCACCTCTCCATTGACCGTAACCTCGCCCTGGGCAATGGCCTCTTTCGCGGCGCCGCCGGTTTCCACGAGGTTCGCCAACTTGATGAACTGGCCGAGCTTAATTTCTTGGTCCCTTATGTGGACATCTTGGGGTTGCATGCGTGCCAGTCTATCCGCTTGCACCGCAGGCACTCACGCTCCCTCAAATCGAGTTGAGCACGGCGCGCTAAATCACTTGGTCGCGCGGGGTGATCACAATGCGGTCAACGTTCATGTGCTCTGGCAGGCTGGCTACCCAGCGCACGCTCTCTGCGATGTCCTGTGCAGTGAGGTTGAGTTTGCCCTCATAGACGGCGTTCGCAGCAGCTTCATCCCCGCGGAACCTGATGAGGGAGAAGTCGGTTTGTACGCGGCCTGGGTTGATTTCCGTGATGCGCACGGGGCGGTCTTGGAACTCGATGCGCATCACCTTGTTGATCGCAGTCACGCCGAACTTTGCAGCGTTGTAGCCCGCGCCTCCCGCGTAGGCGTTGAAGCCGGCGACGGAACTCATGTTGATGATCTGCCCCTGATCGCGCACCAGCATGTCCAGCAGCGCTTTGGTGACGCGCAGGGTGCCCAGCACGTTGGTGTCATACATCCACTGCCAGTCCTCCACGTTTGACTGTTCAATTGGGTCCAGGCCGTGGGCGCCGCCGGCGTTGTTCACCAGGAGGTGGCAGTGCCCGAGTTCGCGTTCGATGGTCTGGGCGAAAGTGGCCACCGAGGTGTCGTCGGTAACGTCGAGCTCCACGGCGAGGCCGCCGATTTCCTTTGCGATCACCTCAAGGCGATCCATCCGCCTTGCCGCAACCACAACCTTCCAGCCGTCCTGTGCCAGTGCCCGGGCGCTTGCCTCACCGATCCCCGAGGAACCTCCTGTGACCACCGCAATTTTCTGCTCACTCATGTGCTTAAGCCTCCACTGGTTTCTTGCCGCTGGATGTAAGTGTGTACCTGCAAGATCCTAGGGCGCGGCTTAGGATGAGTCCATGAATCACACACCTTCGGTGCTATTCGTGTGCGTGAAGAACGCAGGTAAAAGCCAAATGGCCGCATCACTCGCCCGGATGGAAGTAGCCAAGCTGGAAGCAGCGGGTGGCCCACACACGGAGATTTACTCCGCCGGCACCACCCCAGGTAAAGCGCTCAACGAGGACTCCCGAAACGCCGTGGAGAAGCTCGGCGCCACGTTCGCAGGCGAGCGCCCCAAGGCCATTGATCCTGGGCTACTCCTGAACGCCGACCGAGTGATCCTCATTGGCCCCGAGGCACAGCTTGAGCCGGTGGAAGGCATGCGTGCCACTATCGAACGGTGGCTTCCCGACGAGCCCTCCCTCCGCGGCATCGAAGGCTCTGAGCGCATGGAGCTGCTCACCGCCGACCTGCACGAGCGGGTCAAGGCGCTGCTTCGCGAACTGCACCACAGCTAGCTCTTAAGACTCAGACACCAGCCCGGCGGCGCCAAGCGGGCGATCATCGACCATACCCACCGCCTGCATGAGGGCATAGCAGGTGGTGGGTCCCACAAAGCGAAAGCCCAACTTCTTGAGCTGCTTGGCCATGGCGTGGGATTCCTCCGAGGTGCTCGGGGTTTGTTCCACATGCGCCGGGCGGCTGTGCTGCTCCGGGGCGAAGCTCCACAGCAGCTCGGCTAAGCCACCGCGTTCCCCTCCGCGTTCCCCGCCGTGCTCCCCACCGTGTTCTCGCAGCGCCACCGTGGCGCGGGCATTGCTGAGCACGGCCTCGATCTTGCGGCGGTTGCGCAGGATTTTTGGGTTTTCCATAAGGCTTTGCACCTCTGGCTCACCCCACTGCGCCAGGGTGTCTGGGGAGAATCCCGCAAAGGCTTCCCGCAGCGCTTCACGGCGGGTCAGCACGATTTTCCAGCTCAGCCCGGCTTGAAAACCCTCCAAGCAGAGGCGTTCAAACAGGCCGTGTTCGTCTCGGATTTCCGCGCCCCACTCGTGGTCATAATACTGCCTGAGCAGCTCATCTTCCGCCGCCCACTTGGGGCGCGCGCGGCCATCAGGCCCAATGATTAACCCAGTGGTGTCAGCCGCAGCCTGCACCGGCGCCTGTGCGGTTTCTTGGTGTTGTGCAATCTGTTGTGAGTTCATACCTTCTTTAGACTCCAATTCTCTCCGCATGGTTCCCTGGCCTCCCCGAGCTGCGGTGATAGGTGCGGGGCTTGGGGGCGTCGGCAGCTGCTCCTCTTACTCAGCGCTGCCCCTGCATTTCCGGGCGCAGTTCCACCTGCCGCACTGTGATGTTGATGCGCCCTTCGCGCAGGTCAAGGCCCTCGGGGCTGGTGTCGGGGAGGATTTCCATGACGCCGTGGAAGATGTCACGGGCGGGGCCGCCGAAGATGAGGACGTCGCCGCTGCACAGCACGATGTCTTGCCAAGGTTTGCCGCGGTGTTCAGTGTTGCCCACGCGAAACCTGGTGGCGTTGCCCAGGGAAATGCTCACCACCGGCGCTTTTGAGGCCTCAAAGAGGTCTTGGTGCATGCCCATGCCGGCGGTGTCGCTGTAGTAATTGATCAGGGCTGTTTGCGGCACAAACGCGCCTTCGCCCGCCCACGGCTGCAGCTCCTGGCAGAGCTCCGCGGCTTCGCGTACCGACGTCACCGCCAGACCACGCAACACCTCCGGCAGGGGCGGAACCGCTTGGCCTTCGAGTTCGCGGACGTATCCACGAGTGCGCGGGTCCCAGTGCATGCCCACACTCATCATGAACGCGCTCATCGTGCCGCCCGCCCACCGCGGCTGATGCATCCGCAGCGGTGTACCCGCCAGGCGCCGTGCCTGCTCACGTGCACCAGTAAGCAACTCCGCCTGCTCGCGGAGCCCAATCCTGTGTGCAAGCAGCACAATTCCCGGCGCGATCCGCTGACTTTCGCGCTCGGGGAGGATCTCGGATGCGGGGAACAGGGCGGCCATAGGTCCGCCAGTATAATCGGGCGGCATGAGCCAAGCAGAGCACACTTCCCGCATTTCCGACGAGCCCAGCGCCCACACCGAACCGCGCAGCACGGCCGCGGAACATGCAACCCTGGCCGACCAGCGCGCTGGCAAGTGGCACATCCCGATGACTGAGGAAATTTCTCAGCAGATCAGCACCAATTTGGACAAAGTGCATGCCTACAATCAGCTTGCACCGAGTGAGCGGGAGGCTCGAACTGCCCTGCTCAAGGAGATTTTGAACCCCGCATCTGGCGAGTGCGTGGTGCAGCAGCCATTCATGGTGGAATACGGGATCAACACCACGATTGGGCAGGGTTCGTTCCTGAACTTTGGTGCCACCATTTTGGATACGGCTGAGGTGCGCATTGGTGAACGGGTGCTGATCGGGCCAAACTGCCAGCTCATCACGGTGGGCCACCCCGTGGATTCGGTGGAGATGCGCGCTGCATGGTGGGAGATTGCCAAGCCGATCACCATTGAGCAGGACGTGTGGCTCGGTGCTGGGGTAACGGTGTTGCCCGGCGTGACTATCGGTGAAGGCGCCGTGGTGGGCTCAGGCGCGGTGGTAAGCAAGGACATCCCTCCGCGCACCCTTGCCCTGGGGGTTCCCGCAAAGGTTGTGCGTGCGCTCGATGAACAGCGCGCACAAGAGGAACTGGCACAGCTTGGCGATGTTCCGCTGCACCCGCAGCAGGGCTAACCGTGCGCTTTGATGTTGAGCGCATAGGCCACGGCCTGCCAGTTTTGGCGCAGGCCGATGCGTGGGCTGCCGCCTTGCAGGAACGCGGCTGCCTGGTGATTGAGGCCCCACCGGGCACGGGCAAAACCACCTTGGCACCGGCGGTAGTTGCCAACCAGGTACGGGGCACCACTGTGGTGGTTGCGCCTAGGCGAGTTGCGGTGCGCGCCGCCGCCAGGCGGCTTCGGCAACTCAGCGGTGCCCCTGAGGCTGTGGGTGTGAGTATCCGCGGCGAGCATACCCCAGGCAATCAGGTGGAGTTTGTCACCCCAGGGGTGCTGCTGCGTAGGTTGCTCACGGACCCCGAGCTCGCCGGCGTGGATGCGGTAATTGTTGATGAGGTGCACGAACGCCAAGTGGATACCGACCTCCTGCTGGGCATGCTCATCGAACTGCGCGAACTGCGCCCCGAGCTGCTTTTGGTTGCTATGAGTGCAACGGTGGACACTGTACGTTTCGCGGAGCTGCTTGGTGGCGGTGGTGATTCCCCAGACCAAATTCCGGCTCCGGTGGTGCGCACCGAGGCCGCCTTGCACCCACTGAGCATTCATTATGAGCCGCTGGCTGGCCGCTTCCCGCTCACCCGGGATTACGCGGCAGGCCTTGCCCGTATTGCCAAGCGTGAACTCGCGGCTCTACCGGATGGCCAGGCGGTGTTGGTGTTTGTGCCTGGTGTGCGCGATGTGGAGGTGCTGTGCCAACTCATTGGCGCAGACGCCCGGCCGTTGCACGGCAGGTTGGAAAGCTCCATTCAAGACGAGGCGTTTCAGGGTGGTTCCCGGATTGTGGTGGCCACGGCGATTGCGGAAAGCTCGCTTACCGTCCCTGGAGTGCGCGTGGTGGTGGATGCAGGTTTGGCACGCACCCCCAAACGGGATGTCGCCCGCGGTGTGCAAGGTTTGGTCACGGTATCTGCCAGCAAAGCCGCCGCTGATCAGCGCGCCGGACGCGCGGGACGTGAAGGCCCAGGCAAGGTGGTGCGTTGTTACCGTGAGGAGGAATACCAGCACTTTCAGCCGGACATCACCCCGGAGATCGCCTCCGCGGACCTCACTTTTGCGGCGTTGGCACTAAGTTGCTGGGGCACGCCCTGGGCCAAGGGCTTCCCGCTGCTCTCACCGCCAAGCACAGCGGCCTTGCACCAGGCATACACCACCTTGGCCGCCCTCGGGGCCTGCACTGATTCGGGTGAGGCTACCGCATTTGGCCGTGAGCTCGTGACGTTGCCGGTGGATCCGCGCCTGGGTGCGGCGTTACTCCGCTGCGGATCGCAGGCCGCATGGACGGTTACCGCGCTCAGTGAGGAGGTGCCCGGAACCCTCACTGGTGCACGCTCTGGATCTCCCGGCGTTGGATCTCCCGGCGCGCCAGGCACTCAGGGCCAAGCTGCCTATTCCAACCGCGCAGACCTGAGCAAGCAAGCCCGCAGGCTCGCAGCATTGGTAAATGACCTCGGCCCGGTTTCCGCGGGCGTAGTGGTAGGCAGCGCCTACCCAGATTTTATTGCGCGCAATGTTTCCAAAGATGCCAAGCAGCACATCTACCTCAGTGCTTCGGGCACGAGGATTGAGGTGCCTTTTTCCCACGGTGAACCATGGTACGCAGTCGGCGCAGCGCGGAACAGTGGCAACACTACCGGCGGCGGAGGGGGCTCGGCACACACCATCCGCGCAATCAACGGCGCGCCCATCAGTGAGTCCGAGGCGCTGGAACTCATAGGGGTGCATGAAACCCATGAGGCGTGGGTGGAGGAAGGCAGGATGCGTGCAGTGCGCGTAAAGAAGGCTGGGAACATTGAGCTCTCCCGAACCCCAACTTCAGTTTCTGCCACAGACCTGGGGCTTTCTGAGGACGAGCTCACTCGGGCACTCATGGAACACCAGCGCAACAACCCCAACACTCCCCTGCTCACCCCGGAACCCGAGGCCCGCCACCTTTTGGAACGCCTGGCGTTTCTGAATAAGCATGTGGGTGAACCCTGGCCGAACACCAGCCCTAGGAAACTTGCACAACAATTGGACTGGCTGGAGCCGGAGTTTCGCCAGGTTGCGCGGGGTGAGAAGGCCGCAGGGATCGCATTGTTGCCAGCGGTGCAGCGCCTGCTACCGTGGCCGGAGGCCGCACGCCTGGACAACCTCGCCCCGCCAAGCATCACAGTGCCCAGTGGGCGCGCTGTGCGCGTCGATTATTCCGGGGAACAACCCACCCTCGCAGTGAAGCTGCAGGAGTGCTTCGGGCTTGCTGCCTCGCCGGAAATTGTTGGTGTGCCGGTGCTGTTTCACCTGCTCTCCCCCGCTGGGCGCCCGCTTGCGGTGACCGCGGACCTCGCCAGTTTTTGGGCCAGCGGCTACCAGGCGGTGCGGGCGGAAATGCGCGGGCGCTACCCTAAGCACCCGTGGCCGGAGGACCCCACCACCGCGCAGGCCACGGCGCGCACAAACACCCGCCGCGCTTAAGCAGATTTTCTTAGGCGAATTGCTGAATGCTGAGGTAGATGCTCATCACCACCACCAGTGTGAGCAGAGCAAAGCGCAGGAACTTAGTGCCGCCAGCGAGCACCGTGCGCGCTCCCAACTGCGCCCCGGCAACGTTGGCCAGCGCCAACACGATTCCAAGCAGCCACAGCACATGCCCACCGGCGATGAACATCGCGAGCGCACCAAGGTTCGTGGAGGTGTTCACCACCTTCGTCAGCGCCGAGGCCCGCAGCAGGTCCTCGCTGAGCAACGCGGTGAACGCCATGATCAAAAACATGCCGGTACCTGGGCCAAAGATGCCGTCATAGAACGCGATGAGCGCCACTGCCAGCAGTGCCAACAGCTTCCTGCGCGGCGCCCCCGGACTGGCTTGCTGCCCGAACTGCGGCCGCAGCGCCACAAACGTACCAGCGGCGAGCAGCAGCACAATCACCGCCGGGCGCATCACATCTTTACTTAACGACGCCGCCAGCACCGCACCCACTCCAGAACACAGCGCGGCAACAGGCACGAAGCGCACGGCGAGGCTCACATCCACCCCAATTTTGCGGATGAGCGCCCACGCCGCAGACGCCGTCCCGGAAACCGCGGCGAGTTTGTTGGTGGCGAGCACGCTCGCCGGACTCAGCCCGGGAGCCACGGCCATGAGCACAGGGATCAGGATGAGGCCGCCGCCGCCGATTACGGCATCCACCCAGCCAGCAAGCATCGCCGCCCCAACCAGCAGGGCCCAGCCTGTACCCGCAATGTCTACGCCGAACAACTCACTGAACAACTCAGCCATGCGTGCTAGCGTACCGTAGGCATATCGGCATCTCGCCCCGTCAGCATCACGTCCAAGGAGAAGCCCTCGTGCCCACGATTCCCGCTCCCGCTGTACCTGACACCCCGCAGTGGCGGAGGTGGGCTGTGGTGCTGCCGGCGTCGGTACTCCTGGGCTGGGGCTTGAGCCTGCTTGGGGTGCCAGCGGCGTGGATTGTGGGGGCGATTTTGGCTTCGGGTGCGGTGGCGCTTTCCAGTGGCCGCGAGCTGGAGGTGAACCGTCATGTGTTCAACCTGGGCCGCGGTCTGATTGGTGTCATTGCCGCGCTGCCGCTACTGAACTCGGACGTGAGAACGCTGAGCCACTTTCTACTGCCGGGGCTGGCAGTGAGCGTGTGGACACTGGCGATTTGCCTGGCGGGCGGTCTGGCCCTGGCGCGGACCAGGCGGGAGATTTCCACGGAGACGGGCGTCCTTTCGCTGCTTGCCGGCGGGGCCTCAATGATGCCTGCGCTGGCAAAAGATTTGGGTGCGGATTATTCCTACGTCGCGCTGAGTCAATACCTGCGCCTACTCGCGGTGAGTGTGAGTTTGCCGCTGCTCACACACCTTTTTGCCCCGCCCGGCATGGGTGAGCACCCGAGCCTCGCACCGACGGAGATTCACTGGTGGGCGGTGGTGCTTCTGGTGGCGATCGTACTCATCGCGCCACATGTTGCCACCTTCTTGCGGATTCCCGTTGCGCAGGTGTTTGGGCCGATGCTTGCCACGGTAGGCGTGGGCCTGCTGCTGCCCGACCCACAGGTACTCATTCCACCCACGGGCATGCAGGTGTTCGCCTTTTTGTGCATCGGCTGGATGTGCGGCGGTGCCCTGAGTGTGCCCGCGCTTCGGCGTTTTGCGGCGCAACTTCCTGCGACCGTCACCTTCATCGTGGTACTGATCGGCGGCTGCGCACTCAGTGCCTGGCCTCTTACGGCTTGGCTTGGGATTTCCTACTTCGAGGCCTATCTTGCCACCACCCCAGGCGCATTGGAAACCGTGCTGGCACTTGCTTCTGAGGGCAACGCGGGGCCCTCAGTGGTGGCCATCCAAATAGTGCGCCTGGTGTGCATCCTGCTCACCGCAGGACTGCTGCCCAAGTTCCTACAGCGGATACGGGGCTAGCTGGTGGGCTAGCTGGTGAGCTTTGCCATGATGCGCTCGAGTGATTCCAGATCATCGGCGGCGAGCCCCAGCTCATGCTTGAGGGTTTCCTGCATCACCAGGGCCTTGGGGCGCAGCTCAGCACCCTTGTCTGTGAGGAAAACGTGGACCTTGCGGAAGTCGCTATCCACGTGCTCTTTGCGCACAAAGCCGCGCTCCTCCATGCGCTTGAGCAGCGGCGAGAGGGTGCCGGAGTCCAGGTCTAAGGGGTCGGCAAGCTCGCCGACGCTGAGGCCGTCGCGCTGCCAGAGGCACACCAGCACGAGGTACTGGGGGTAGGTGATGCCCCACTGCTCAAAATACGGCCGGTAGATGCGTTGCATCAGCCGCGAGCCCGTATAAAGCTTGAAGCAGAGGTGGTGTTGAAGTTGCAAACGCTCAGACATGCGCGTAATTATATTGCACACAATGTAAATGACTCAAGTGGTGGCACAGGCTTGCTTCCAGCATGAGCGTGCCGCACTGCTGTTCGCTCACTGCTTTCCATCACCGCCCGACCGAAGGGACCTCCATCATGCTCACAGCCGCCTACCTGGCAGCAGCCGCGGCAGCAGCGCTTCACGTATTCATCTTCTACCTGGAATCTTTTGCCTGGACCACCCGCGCCCGCAAGGTGTTCGGCACAACTGAACAAGAAGCCGCAAACACCAAGGAAATGGCATTCAACCAGGGTTTTTACAACTTGTTTTTGGCGATCATCGCCGCTGTGGGCATCGCGTTACACAACCATGCGTTGATCTACGCGGGCACCGGCTCCATGCTCGCGGCAGCGCTGGTGCTTGCACTCACCTCCCCCGACAAGCGCGGCGCGGCAGCCAAGCAGGGAGTATTCCCCCTGCTCAGCGTGCTGCTGCTTGCCTTGAGCTAAGCCTCAGTTGGCGCTTTGCTAGCCCTCAAGCACCTGCTCGCGCAGGATTGACATAGGAATGGAACCCAACGCCAGCGCCTTTGAATGGAACTGCTTGGTGCTCATGCCGCGCTCGGCAGCTTCTGCGCGCAGGTTCTGCCACAGGCGCTGCCCCAGCGCGTAGGAAGGCGCCTGGCCAGGCCACCCGAGGTAGCGGGTGAGCTCGAAGGAAAGATTGGCGTCATCCATCGCAGAGTTTTCCCGCAGGAAGTGGCGCGCGTATCCAGCGTCCCACACACCGGTTCCCTCGGGAACCGTCTTGCCCAGGTGAACACCGATGTCCAGCACCACGCGGGCCGCGCGCAGACGCTGCGCGTCCAGCATTCCCATACGAGTGCCCAGGTCCTCGTGGTAGCCCAGCTCATCCATGAGCTGTTCGGCATACAACGCCCAACCCTCGCCGTGCCCGGAGTTCCAACACACCGAGCGGCGCCACAGATTCAGGTTGCCGCGCTCACAGGTGGCCTGGCCGCACTGTAGATGGTGCCCCGGAACGGACTCGTGGTACACGGTGGTGAGTTCTTGCCAGGTGTGGAAAGTCTCCTGGCCTGCAGGAACAGACCACCACATGCGCCCTGGGCGGCTGAAATCATCAGATGGTGGGGTATAAAAGATCCCGCCGCTGCCGGCTGGGTCAATCTTGGCTTCGATGGTTTGTACCGGGGTGGGGATGTCAAAGTGCGTGCCGTTGAGGTCTGCGATCGCCTCATCGGCCTTGGTCTGCATCCACTCGCGCAGCGCGTCCACACCCTTGATGGTGTAGCGCTCCTCATTATTGAGCTTGCGCATAGCGTCACGCACGTTGGTGCCCTCGCCGTACAGCTTCGAAGCGATCACTTGCTGCTGCGCAACGATCTCCTGGAGTTGCTCGAGGCCCCAGGCGTAGGCGTCGTCAAGATCAACGATGTCACCCACAAAGAGGTGGCTAAAGCGCTGGTAGCGTTCGCGGCCCACGGCGTCTGCGTCGGGAGCGTGCGGCGCGAGCTGGTCCGTCAGCCACTCTGACATCGCACCGAACGCGGCCTTTGCCTCCTGGACAGGTGCGGACTCCGGGTCCACACCCAGGTTTTCTAGGAGTGAGTCAGACTGAGCAAGCTCCTCACATTGACGCGAGACCGCGTCTACCTGGCGAATGGGGGCTACGCGGCCGTGCGACGCGGCCAAGGCCAAAGACTCTCGATATCCCGCGAGTGCGGCGCCCACCTGAGAAAGGCGTGATGCGATGGCATCGCGTTGCTCAGCGGTGTCCTGCGGCATCAGCAGGAACGTATCGCGGATTTCCTGAACCGGGGAGGCCAGGTTGTTGAGCTGGCCCGTGAACTCATCGTGGTGGTGCAGTGCGAGGTCCAGGCAGAGGCGGTCGCGGAGCACCTCTGCGGTGACGATGTCTACGTCGTCGAAGTCCTCTTCGTCATCGTTGTCATCGGTGCCATCGTCAAAGGCGTCTACGTCGGCAAGCAGCTCGCGGTGGCGGTCCATCAATTCCTCCCAGTATGCGGGGGAAAAGTCTTGGAGTTCGCCTTCAAAGCCCTCGATGCCCCACGCAGTTGCGTTGGTGGGCGAGATCCGCGCGAGGTCATACACGTAGTCCTCACAGGATGCGTCGAGCAAAGAGGGGGTACGAGATTCAGGATTGACTGAAGTCATAGCCCGCTAGTCTAGCCACTTGCACGCACCACCACCACCTTTGCCCCTCTCCTGGGATTCTCTGCTGAGCTTCGGCGGCGCGGCGAGTAACCTCAAGCGGCACTACCTGGGATTTTCTTTAAGCCCCGCACCTTGGGATGCTGCAACTGAATGCCATTTCAACCCTGGGTAGGTCCACCGATCAAAGGAGGCAAACAGCGAGTCGATATCCTCACTCACGATGATCGAGTCCAAATACCGCTGATCAATGAAGCCCTCCTCACTCATGTGTTCCAGGGTGCGCACCAAGGGAGTCCAGTATTTATCCGTGTTCAGCAGTGCCACCGGGCCGGTGTAAGGACCAAGTTGCTGGCGCACCAGCACCTCAAACAGCTCCTCTAAGGTGCCCATTCCGCCGGGCAGCGCGATGAACGCATCCGCGAGCTCCTCCATTTTGGCCTTGCGCTGTGCCATGCCTTCGGTCACAATCAGCTCGCTCAGCCCCGGCTGCGCCAACTCCAAGTCCACGAGGGAACGCGGGATCACGCCCACCACTTCCCCACCCGCCGCAAGGCAAGCTGAGGCAAGCTCCCCCATCAAACCGACGCTGCCACCGCCGTAGACAAGCCGGATTCCGCGCGCGGCGAGCTGCTCACCGAGGGCCCTGGCTGCGTCGGAAAACGCGCGGCGATCACCAAAGGTGGAGCCGCAATACACCGCGACCGAGCTGATGGTTGGGCTGAGGCCGCGCACCATCACCGTGCCCTGGCTGGCACCCACTTCCACCGGCGGGCGCGGTTGGGTCACGAACCCGTGGCGAGCGTAAAGCCTGCGGGCCGGGTTGGCGTCTTCCACCAGCAACGAAATGCCGCTCCAACCGTGGCGCGAGCCATAGCCGGCGAGCTCCTCGATGAGCCAGCCGCCAATGCCCTTGCCCTGCCACTGTGCATCCACGTTCATCACCAGTTCTGGGGCTTGCGGCGCCACAAAGCCGAGAGCCTGGGCAAACACCACCCACGCAACGCCCACTGGCTGGCCCTGGGGTGTTTCTAGGACCAAGCCAACGTCGCCGCGGGTCGGATCGAAGTGCATGTAGGCGTTGTATGGCGGCGTTTCCAACCCTTCCGGGCTGAGCACCTGGGCAAAGCGGTTCGTGTTGGTGAGCATGGCATGTGCGCGCAGCGGCAGGTCATCGGCGCGCATGAGGCGGTATTGAAGGCCCTCCACCGGAAATGGGGTGCGGGCTGGGAAATGCGAGTGGCTAGGAGCCGCGGTGTGCTGGTTGTTCATGATGTGTGTGATCCTATACAGCTTTGGTGGTTGCTCAGAGTTGGTTGGGGCCTTGGGGTTTTGGTGTTGTGTTCTGGGAACTATTGGAGTGTGCGGATGAAATAATTCCGTACCGTTCTGTCTATAGAAATATATAATATATGCCGCGGTTATTATTTTTATTAGACAATGCGGTCTATCTGTGTGTATGGTGTTGCGCATGGAAAGCTCGGCACGCTTACGCACCGCCCCGTCATTTACCAGACCCTCCTCACCCGCGGCAGCATGTTTGCACCTCATCCGACATTTCCAACCCGTCATGCGCTCCACCCTCATCGAGGGCACCGGACGCTCCCAACCCACCGTGACCAGGGCCGTCTCCGCGCTCATCGGTGCTGACCTGGTCCGCGAACGCCCAGACCTCTCCACCCCCACCGGTCCTGGGCGCCCCACGATCCCCCTTGAGTTGGCCACCTCCCCTTGGATCCAAATCGGCGTGGCCGTAGGCACCAAGGCCACCTACATCGGCGCGGTAAATTCGCGCGGCGCAGTGCTGCGCGAGCAGATGATCGACGTCACCCCGTCTGCCATCACCGTGGATGAATTCATTGAAATCGTGGCCACCCACACCAACAACTTGGCTAAGTTCAGCGAGCTGCCCATTGCCAACTTTGGCATGACCACCTCCGGCGTAGTCACGGATACGGGTATGGTCACCGCGCCCAACCTTGGCTGGGAAAACACCGATGTAGTGAGCAGGCTGCGCCGCCGCATCCACGTTCCCATCACCGTGACCAGCGTGATCACCGCAATCGCTGGTGCGGAACAGCAGGCTCAATCCCCGGCGCGCCCCGCTCGAGTGCTGGTGTTCTACGCCGACGACTCCATCGGTGCCGCCGTGGCCTCCCCCGAGGGCGTGCAACTGCTCCCGGTGCGCCACCTGCGCAGCCTGGAGGATTCCGCAACCAACCTGGCCGCCAAGGTAAATCCCGCCGAGATCGTGCTTGCTGGCAGCGCTTTTGAGGTTCCCACCACTGCCCGTGCGGTGGGTCGGGCACTGCGCCAAGTGGCCGGCGACGCCGAAATCCGCGTGATCCCCACCCACCTGGACAACGCGCGTGCCGCCGCGAGGGCCGTGGCGTTGGATCGCCTCATCGATGATCCCCTCGGCCTGGCAAAGCGCCTGGCCAGCGCGTCTTCCGCTCCGGCAGCAGGCGCGGTTTCCGGGCTAGGAACGGGAGCAAAACGCCGCCCCCAGCCTGGGTTCGGGCGCTAACTGAAACGCACGGACTCCAGGCTGACCTGCTCCGCAGTGTCCTTGTGTGCCTGTGCGGTCTGCACATAGCGCCCGGCGTGCGGGATGAACGCGGCCGATTGTTCGTCGGAAAGCTCTCGGCGTACCTTTGCCGGCACACCTGCGGCCAGAGACTTCGCGGGGATCTCCTGCCCCTCCAGCACCACGGCACCCGCGGCGATGAGACTGCCAGCGCCCACCGTAGAACGTGACAGCAGCGCAGACTGCATGCCCACCAGGGTGCCATCGCCCACTGTGGACCCATGCACTAGGGCCTGGTGTCCCACGGTGACGTCGTTGCCTAGAGTGCAGGGGGCGTCGGCATCCACATGCAGCACCGCGTTGTCCTGGATGTTTGTGCGCTCGCCCACGGTGATGGTGTTGATGTCGCCGCGCAGGACGCAGCCATAAAACACTGAGGAGTGTGCGCCGATTGTGACGTCGCCGATGATCGTTGCACCGGGAGCGATGAATGCCGTTTCGTGGATGCGCGGGGTCTTGCCGTTAATAGCGATGATGGTTGGTGTGTTCATGAGGGGCTCCTAGAAGGGTTCGAGTTGGCTGATGGAGGTAAACAACCTCGCATCAAACCCCAAGCGCTCGGCGGCGGCGACGTTGATCGGGCTGTCGTCAAAAAACACAATGTTCTCAGGGGGCTCACCCAAGGCTTGTGCGGCGTACTCAAAGGCGCGCGGATCGGGCTTGACCAAACCGATTTCCGCAGACATGCACACCGCATGGAAACGCTCCAACACTGGAAGCTTGGCACGCGCAGGCGCCACGAAGTCCTTTGGGATGTTACTCAGCAGACCAACTTTGATCCCCTCATCAATAAGCTCCCCCACGCGGGCCGCCATTTCCTGATCGGGCGTCATGGCAATGGAAATATCTATTTGGTGCAGGTCAGCCCAGTCCAACTCTCCAGTACCCATTTCCCCCAAGCCCAGGGCCGCCTGCATTTGGTGCCAGAAAGAGTGGGGGCTCATCAGGCCCGCATCAAAATCCGGGCGCAGGCGGGTGTAGGCCTCAAGGAAGCTGCGTGAGTCCGTGGCCCCGGCAGCCCCCTGCAGACGCGCTAAGTCCTTGTCTGAGGGCACCTTCATAATCACGCCATAGAGGTCAAAGAGTATCGCTGCCATGATGCGAGTCTAGTCCCCCCTGGCGCTGGGGTGCGAATGTTTAGTAGCGGTCGTTTACGCGACGATTTGCCTCACGGCCCGGGTGCGACGGGTGCTCACCTGGGTAGCCGGCAGCAACAACCAACGCCACTGCATGGCGCTCACCACCTGGCAGGCCCACTGCCTTGAGCACCAATTCCTCATCCCAGCCAGTGGTCGGGGAGGTAGCCAAACCCTCACCCTGGGCTGCGAGAAGCAGGAAGCCAGCCACCAAGGTGGCATCCTTAATAGCCGACTCACGCAATTTCGCCGCATCGAGGCCAGCGAAGAAGTTCTCCACCCACTCGCCGCGCTCATCACCAAGAATGTCCTTGAGGTCAGTGGGTACGTCGGTACGCGCGACGGCCACGAAAACTACGGGTGCGTCACGCAGTTGGGCCTGGCCTGAGGCCTCAAACAGGGCATCCTTGACCTCCTGATCACGAACCACCACCAGGTCGGCGCGCTGCGCGTTGAACGCGGTGGGCGCTTCCAGGGCCTGGGCTACCACGCGGTCCAGGACCTCGTTGGTGACCTCTTGGTCGGAGTACTGCCTGGTTGCGCGGCGGGTTGCGATTGCTTCAGCAACAGTCAAAGACATTGCGATTCCCTTCTTCTTGGTTTAAGCACATGCGGCTATAGTTGATGTAACAACAAATACACTTTTGGTGGGAGGCTTGCAACTTCTATTTGAGTTCGCGGCTGGCCTCCCTGCGAACAAGCTCCTCCAGCACCTCCAGGGAAATGTCCTCCAACTTGTTCACATACACGCAGCTCACCCCAGTGGAATGCTTGCCCATTTTCTCCAACAGGTCGGGAAAATCCTTCAGCCCATAGAGCGAAATCTTGGCCTTGGCCAGCCGGAACCCCACCAGGAACCAGTCGCCGTGGCGCCCCGACGTGGACTCATAGTGCGTCGCCCCAAAACCCACCATCCCGGTGCCCCACATCACGGCCGGTTCCCCGGTGGCGCGCTCAAACAATTCCAGCAGCACCTCCCCCTCATGGACTCTGCGTTCCCATGGCAGCGCGGCCACATGATCCGCCGGGGATTCCTCAGTGGGGCGGGTTTTGATGTCTTTTGCCACCTCGCCGGTATGCCCGCGGGCGACTTTGTGCCCCAACGGCTCCGGCTTGGGGATCTCGCCGGCGAGCCCCATTCCGCGCTCCCCCAGTGCAGCGTGCAAACGTTCCAGGCCACGCTTTCCGACGCCATGCAGTGCCAACAACTGTTCGTACTGCGCACCGTCGAGCTGCTCCAGACAGGTGTAGCCCGCGGCGACAAGCGCGCCGCGGGCTGGCGCACCTAAGCCCTTAATCGAATCCAGGGCGGTGCCGTTTTCAATGTTCATGGCGGAAAGTCTATAGACCTTTCTATAAACTAGGTGCCCTGAAGCGAGAGGGAGGAAGGTGCAATGGAGGAAAACCGCTCGCAAGGCGACCCACTTCCAGCCGAGGCGCTGGAATACACGGTGATCAATAAGCTGGCCGAACTGCCGCTTTCAGCTCGCATTCCTTCCAGGAGAATTTTTGAGGACGACTGGCGCGTGCGCCCCACGAAGGCGCACCCCCACCCTGTGATCCTGATTCACGGCACTGGGGTGACCAAAGGTGACTGGATGGAAATGGGCGCAGACCTACGCACCGCGGGCTACGCCGTGTTTGCCCCCGATTTTGGGCTACGCGCAACGGCCCCCGTGGTGGAGTCTGCCAACCAAATTAGCGCCTACATCCACGCCGTGCTCACCGTCACCGGCGCGGAGAAGGTGGTGCTGGTTGGCCACTCTCAGGGCGGGGTGTTGGCGCGCTACTGGATGCAACTGCTCGGCGGCGGAGACAAAACCCATCAATTAATCTGCCTTTCCACGCCCAACCACGGCACCACCAGCGGCGGCGTGGCGGCGTCGTTACTGCGTACCCAACGTGCGCAGGCATTGATGGGGAACATGATCCAAGGATTCTTCGGGCCTGCGGGACCGGACATGCTGGAGGAATCTTCCGTGATTGCGCAGCTCAACGAGCACGGAGAAACGCTGCCCGGGGTGTATTACACCTGCATTGCCACCCACGCGGACTCCCTCATTTCCCCGGTGGAATCCTGCTTTTTGGAGGGCGAGGGCGTGCGCAACATGTTCATCCAGGACATCGACCGCCGCGCCCTGGTTCTCCACGAAGACATGCCCCGCGACAAACGCGTGCGCGCACTCGTGCTGGAGGAAATTGACCGAGTGAATCCTGGGCTGCCTCCTATTGATAGCTCACAAACCACGGACGAGGAGTGACTTCGCTGTAGGTTTGCACCGGGCTGAAGGTAGGCGCGTCCTCATCAATAAAGTTCTTCCACGCGAGGTAGAACCCCGGCTGAAGGTCTTGGCGCAAGGTGTCCCAGGTGCCCAGCTTGTCGCCGGGATTGCCGTGGCCGTCCGCGTGCAGCACCCACGCCAATTCAGGGCGTGAGGTGTCAATGGCTTCGCGGCGCTCCAGCATGCCCAGTTGGAATTGGTGTACCACCAGCACTTTCTGAGGCAGGTTGCGCTCTTTTGTGAAGTCCGCGAGCCACGTTGCTACCTCATTGACCTCTGCGGCATCCACGCTACCGATGCGCTGCATGGGTTTTTCGTGCGGCTGGATCCGCCACTCAGGGTCCAAGGCCAAGCCGACGTGCGGCAGCTCCAGCAGCTCCTCATAACGCTTCGCTTGGTCAAGGAACCTTGCCTGGCCAGGCTGCAAATCCAAGATGGCGTAGCCCCCGGCGCGACCGATAGCGTCCACATACGGGCGCAGGTCCTCAACGGCAGTTTCATTGGAGTAGTCCCCATCAGGCCCGGCGCCTGCGGTAGCAACGGTGGCAATGATTTCAAAAGCCGGCACGATATGTTCCTCGGGGGCCGCGTCCTTGTACTGTTCCACCAGATCTTGGACCCTTTGCACCGCTTCTTGCGGACCTTGTTCGCCTAGTACGCCCAGCGCTGGCCCAGAAGGATGGCCATAAAGGGCCACCATCCGCCGTCCCGGGAATACCACGCCTCCGCCACCAGGCACCTCACCTGCTCCGGCTAGCGCCAAGGCTTGCGCAATGGTGCCCTGTGCTTGGTCGGTGAGCACCAGTGCAGGTGCCTGAGGATTGGCCATCACCCGCTGGCTTTCCCTTGGGTCATTCACCACCTCCACATCGAGGCCCAGTGCCCGGACGCTAGCGAGCTGCTCCAGCGGGGTATCCGGCGTAGCGAGCACCGCGAAGTCCTGTTCCTGCCGGAAGGAAGGGGTGAGGGTGAGCGGGTCGGGATCCGGATCCGACTGGTTGGTGGTCTGGCCCGAGTTTTCGGAGTATGTTTCCAGGCTTGCCCCAAGTTCATCTGCAAGTGCCTGCGCATCTTCCGGGGTTGGATCCACGAGCAGAGGCATCCCCTCAGCAATCGCCTGCGCCGCGGCGGCTACCGCCTGGTCTTGCTGCGCAACCAGAACTGCGGAGGGTTTATGCTCTTTCGGCAACATGCTGGAAGCCAACGTGATCAGAGCAGGGGTTTCTTGAGGGCCAAAGAATTGGGTGTGTTCGAGCGCGTCCTGTGGCTCATCGCTTCCCGAGGGGGTGCAGGCGGCGAGGGCAGCGGCAAAAGCAGCAACCAGCGTGCAGGCGATGCCACGCGGCAGTGCGGTGCTGAACATATGTGCGTCCTTTTTTAGTGGAGGGGCTTGCGAGCATGGACACTACCCAGACCCCCGGACACGCCCGCCCTTCCCTACCCCCATTAAGGGCTACTTATACTGCTTTGCCTGCAGTTCTTTTGCCACATCAGAGAATCTGAAGCGATCCACTTTGCTGTTAAGAGCTAAGGTCACGGCCCAAATTCGCGCCTACGCTGTGGAACGTTCCATCAACCAGAAAGATGAGGCAAATGGCTGGGAAAATTCGCGTAGCAATCGCAGGCGTCGGCAACTGCGCCAGCTCACTGGTGCAAGGCGTGCACTATTACAAAGACGCAAGCCCGGAAACCTTAGTGCCGGGACTCATGCATGTGCAGTTCGGTGACTACCATGTGGGCGACATCGAGTTTGTTGCCGCCTTTGACGTAGACGCCGCCAAGGTGGGACTCGATCTCGCCGAGGCCATCAATGCCTCAGAAAACAACACCATCAAGATCTGCGACGTCCCCACCACCGGGGTGAGCGTGCAGCGAGGCCCCACGCTGGATGGGCTGGGCAAGTACTACCTGCAGACCATTGAGGAGTCTTCCGCCGAGCCGGTGGACGTGGTGCAAGCGCTCAAAGATGCCCAGGTAGATGTGCTGATTTCATACCTGCCTGTGGGATCTGAGGAGGCAGACAAGTTCTACGCCCAGTGCGCGATTGATGCCGGTGTGGCATTCGTCAACGCGCTGCCAGTGTTCATCGCTTCCGACCCCGAGTGGGCCGCCAAGTTTGAAGCTGCGGGCGTGCCGATTGTTGGTGACGACATCAAGAGCCAAGTAGGCGCCACGATCACCCACCGCGTACTCGCCAAGCTTTTTGAGGACCGCGGGGTCACCGTGGACCGCACGATGCAGCTCAATGTGGGCGGCAACATGGATTTCAAGAACATGCTTGAGCGCGAGCGCCTTGAATCAAAGAAAATCTCCAAGACGCAGGCCGTGACCTCCAACTTGGACCAGGAAATCGAGGACCGCAACGTTCACATTGGCCCCTCCGACTACGTTGGCTGGCTCGACGACCGCAAATGGGCCTACGTCCGCCTCGAAGGGCGCGCATTCGGCGATGTCCCGCTCAACCTGGAGTACAAGCTCGAGGTGTGGGACTCCCCCAACTCCGCAGGTATCATTATCGACGCGCTCCGGGCGGCAAAGATCGCGCTCGATCGCGGGCTCGGCGGCCCAGTGCTTCCGGCCTCGGCATATCTGATGAAGTCACCGCCGCAGCAAATGCGGGATGAGGCCGCACGGGCGGCACTGGAGGAATTTATCCAGGGGTAATACTGGGCATTTGGGCGATGTTTCACGTGAAACATCGCCATTTTTCTTGGGGCAGAAAAATACTTTTATAAAACAAACCATTGCACAACAATTTCATGTAACCTGCATCACAATTGCTTCCTACGTTTCCATAAGGAGCCACATGTCTGAGCAATGGTTACAGGACTTCAACGCACTCACCCAAACCTCGGATCCAACAGCCGAACAGATCGAAGCAGTGTTTGAGCCCGGCGGTTTTTGGCGGGATTTCCTCACCCAAACGTGGAATCTGCACACTGCGGAGGGAACACAGGAAATCGCGGAGCTGCTCGCTCACATGGATGCACCCATCCAACACTCGGTGATCACGGATACCGCGGAGGAGCCAGGTGGCGTCACCCGCGTCCATTTTGACTTCACCACCCCGGTCTTCAACGCCAAGGCGATCGCGCGCCTGCGCGAGGGCAAGTGCTGGACCCTACTCACCTCTGCACGCGACCTTGTGGACTTCCCGGAGCCAAGCGGCAGGAATCGTCCACGCGGCGCAATCCACGGCCAAGCAGGCGACGGCGAAAATTGGGCAGACCGCCGTGCGAAGCGCCGCGCCACACTCGGCATTACCGAGCAGCCATATGTGCTGATCATCGGCGGTGGCCAGGGTGGCATCGCACTCGCCGCGCGCCTCAAGCGCCAAGGCGTGCCAACTCTGGTGATCGACAAGGCCGAGCGCCCCGGCGACCAATGGCGCGGCCGCTACCACTCCCTGTGCCTCCACGACCCCGTCTGGTACGACCACCTCCCCTACCTGCCATTCCCCGACCACTGGCCCGTGTTCACCCCGAAAGACCAAATGGGCGACTGGCTCGAGCACTACGTAGGCATCATGGACCTGGACTACTGGACCCAGACCGAGTGCCTCAACGCGCGCTTCACCGACGGCACCTGGGAAGTGCGCGTCAACCGCGCGGGCGAGGAACTCACGCTCCGGCCCACCCAACTGGTCTTTGCCACCGGCATGAGCGGCGTCCCCAACAAGCCCACGCTCCCCGGCCAAGACACCTTCGCTGGCGAGATCCGCCACTCCAGTGAGCACCCCGGGGGCAGTGCCGACGCAGGCAAGCACGTGGTCATCCTCGGCGCGAACAACTCGGCGCATGACATTGCTGCGGACCTGTATGCAAATGGCGCGAAACCTGTAATGGTGCAGCGTTCCTCCACGCACATCGTGCAATCGGACACCCTCATGGAAGAAGTCTTTGGGCCGCTGTATTCCGAGGACGCCGTGGAGGCGGGCCTGGACACCGACTCCGCCGACCTCCTCTTTGCCTCCATCCCCTACAAGGTGCTCCCTGAGGTGCAAAAAGAAGTCTTTGACCGCATCAGGGTCCGCGACAAAGCCTTTTACGACAAGCTGGAACAGGCGGGCTTCTTGCTGGACTTTGGCGACGACGATTCCGGCCTATTCATGAAGTACCTGCGCCGCGGCTCTGGCTACTACATCAACGTGGGCGCCTCAGAACTGGTGGCGGACGGCTCCATCCCCGTCTACTCCAACGTGAGCATCCAGGAAGTCAAGGAGCGTTCGGTGATCCTTACGGATGGCACCGAGATCCCCGCAGAAACCATCATCTTGGCCACCGGCTACGGCTCAATGAGCGGCTGGGTTGCACAACTCATCAACCCTGAAACTGCCGCCACCTTGGGCCTGGTCTGGGGCTTGGGTTCGGACACCACCAAGGACCCCGGCCCATGGGAAGGTGAACTGCGCAACATGTGGAAGCCAACGCAGGTGCAGCAATTGTGGCTGCATGGCGGAAACCTGCACCAATCCCGCCACTACTCTCGCTACCTCGCGCTGCAGCTCAAGGCCCGCTATGAGGGCTTGGACACCCCAGTGCACAAGCTCGCTGAGGTACACCACCAGGGCTAGCAAAAGGGCGATGTTTCACGTGAAACATCGCCTTTTTCTCTAGCTAGCCTTCCCCTGCCGCCAGTAGCCCATAAAGGACACCTGCGACCTCGGCACTTCCCGCTCACGCACCAAAACCCTGCGGATGCCAGTAACCATCTTGGACTCCCCAGCGATCCAGTAATACATCTGCGCGTTCGGGTCGCGGTCCTCAAGTTCAGCCCCCTCGGTGGAAAAAGTCGGCGTTTCCCACAAAAGCGTTTCCGGCTCATCCCCAACCTCCACGCTCTCCCCCAGCATTTCCTGGGTGAGCAGCTCGCCATGTGCGGCCCCTTCGCGCGCCAGCCACCGCACCTCAAAGTTCGGGTGGCGCACGTCGGAAAGCACATCTTGCGCTGTAGGAACCTCAATAAATGCACGGCCACTAAACTCCTCACCCAATCCGCTCAGGATGGAGGCGATGGCGGGGAGGGCGGTTTCATCGCCGGCAAGCACCACATTGCGCGCCGCACCGGGAAGAAAATCCACGCCCCAGTCACCAGGGATAGTGGGGCCCACAAACAAAAGTTCATCACCGACGGCAACCTCTTGCGCCCACTGCGCCGCAGGCCCACCCGGATGCAACACAAAATCCACCGCAATCTGCTGTTCCCCGTTGCGCCAGCTCACCTCGCGGATGGTGTAAGTGCGCATCACACCTTGGCCAAGCTCCTGCCATCCGGCGTACCAGTCCGCACCCAGATCCGTGCGGGGGTCCAGACCAAAAATGAACTTAATCCGCTGGTCAAACACTGGGTCAGCGGGCGTGCACTGCTGCAAAGCTTCACCGCCGAACACAACCCGGACAAGATGTGGGCTCAGAGATTCAACTTCGCGGACTTCAGCGAGCATTGGGAGATACATGATGCCTTCCATAAGGGTGAACAACCGGTGAGGCGGTCACAGGATCTGATTCAACACGGCAACGAATACCAAACACTTCCCCCATGATGGCCTCCGTGACCACCTCTTCGGGCGAGCCTTGGGCAACGATCGCACCGTTTTTCATAGCGATAATGTGGCCGCTGTAGCGGGCAGCCAGGTTCATATCATGCAGCACCATTGCAATCGTGGTGCCCTCCAGCTCAACGAGTAGATCCAACACCTCGAGCTGGTTTGCCACATCCAGATAGGTGGTGGGCTCATCCAACAGCAACGTGCCCGCACGCTGTGCCAATGCCATGGCCACCCACACGCGTTGGCGCTGCCCACCCGAAAGTTCATCAACCACACGCTCAGCAAGCCCACTGAGCTGCGTCACCTCCAGGGCGTGCGCCACAGCCTCGTAATCCTCTTGCGCCCAGCGCCCAAACATCCCCTGGTGCGGATAGCGCCCGCGGCCCACAAGATCGGCAACGGTAATCCCTGCAGGTGCAATTGGAGTCTGCGGCAATAGGCCCACCTGGGTTGCAAAACGCTTCCTTGGAATACGCTTCAAAGGCACGCCACCGAACGTGACCTCGCCCTCCGTAGGCTCCAGCAGTCCGGATAGCGCCCGCAGCAACGTGGATTTCCCGCAGCCATTGGGCCCGATAATGGAGGTGATCTCCCCTTCGGGGATCGCCACGCTGAGGTCGCGGGCTATCACGCGTTGCTCATAGGCAAGGGTGACCTTGTGCGCCGCCAAACCTTGATTCATTTATGCCGCCCCTTTCTGAGCACGGACAAGCAAGTACAGCAAAAATGGTGCGCCAAGCATGCCAGTGACCACACCCACCGGGTAGCGCGTACCCAAAAGATGCTGGCCAGCAAAGTCTGCGAGCAGCATAATCAGCGCGCCCACCAGGGCAGCGGTGAGCAGCGGCCACCGCCTTCCCAAACGCATGGCAATGGGCCCAGACATGAAAGCCACAAAACTCACCGGGCCGCACGCGGCAGTTGCGGCAGCAATCAACGTCACGGAGGCAGCGATCAACACCACCCGTGCTCGGCCCGTGTGCACGCCAAGGCCCGCCGCTAGATCCTGCCCGAGCTGCAGCATGGCCAGCTCACGGCGCGCGAGCAGCAACACCGGCACACCCACCGCCCAGGTGGCCACCAGAGGCAGCACGCGATCCCATGAGGCACCGTTGATCGAGCCGGTGAGCCAGCGTGAAGCCGCAGCCAAATCCCACGCCGCGGCCTGGGAAAGCACGTAGGTCACCACGCTCATGAGCATGGAAGAAATACCAATGCCGATGAGGATCAGCCGCGTACCAGAGAAGGTGCCGCGTATGGCGAGCAGGTAAATCGCCGCCGCGGTGATGAGAGCCCCCGCGAGCGCCGCAAGAGAAGTGGCGGTCTGGCCCGCACCAAACGTCACCAAAGCCACCACGCCAAACGCGCTGGCGCCTGAGGAAATACCCACGATGTCCGGCGAGGCTAATTGATTACGCAGTAGCGTCTGAAACGTCAGCCCCGCAATACCAAAGCAACTGCCGCCTACAACAGCAAGAATTGCGCGAGGTAGCCGCAGCTCCCCCACCGCATAGCTGGCCGATTTCACCTGCTCACCAGCAAGCACCCGCAGCACTTCCATGAGGGAGTAGGTGCGCTCACCAACCATCAACGAAGCCGCAAAGCACACCAAAAGCAGGAGCAGAAGCGTACCGACGATGCTGACGTTCCTTCGCACAGCCGCCGCCTGCAATGATCGAAGATTCCGAAGAGTCACAGCTCACGCACCCTTTGACGCCGCACAATCCAAATAAATACTGGAGCACCGATCAGCGGGAGCAGCACACCTACAGCTACTTCCTCGGGTCTTGCCACGAGGCGTCCTACGACGTCGGCAGTTGCGAGCAAGGCCGCCCCGTAGAGTGCACACGCGGGCAGCAGCCAGCGATGATCAATCCCCATCAGCAGACGTAACACGTGGGGAACGATCAGCCCCACAAACGCCACGGGCCCAGCCACACTGGTAGCAGCACCGGCCAGGATCACAGCAGAGGCCGCGATGAGGGCGCGCTGCGCGCTCACGCTCGCGCCGAGCCCTGCCGCCAGGTCGTCGCCAAGCGCGAGGAGATTCATGCCCATCACCGTCGCCGCCGCAAGGACCATGCCCACGGCGACAGCAGGTGCAGCCCAGCGCAGTTGTTCCCATGAGGTGCCGCCTACACTGCCAATCTGCCAAAAGCGGAACACATCCATCACTTCAACTCTGGGCAGCAATACGGCGCTGACCATGGAACTCAAGGCCGCGGCGGTTGCTGCACCTGCGAGCGCGAGCTTTAACGGTGTGGCGCCGCCGATGGAACCAACCGCGTAGACAAACAGGGCGGCTGTGGTTGAGCCGCAGATCGCCACGAGCATTGTGGTAAGCGTGCCGGAAAGGTCAAAGAATGCGATCCCCACCACCACGAACAGGCTCGCGCCGGCGAGCACGCCGAAAATTCCGGGCTCTGCCAGCGGGTTGCGCGTCACCGCCTGCATTCCGAGCCCAGATACGGCGAGTGCCGCGCCCACCAGCAGCGCGGCAAGTGTGCGCGGGATGCGCGTGAGCACTGCGGCTTGGTCCGTGGTTTCGCCGTGGCCACTGAGCGCCTGCCACACTGCTTCCGGCGGCACTGAGCGCGCACCGAACATCAGCGAGGCCAGCGCCGCGGCCAACATGAGCAGCAACCCGACGAGCAGGACCGCCTGCTTCGCCCCCAGCCCAGGACTAGTTGAGCGCTTCTGCAAGCTGGTCAAAGTAGTCATTGATGCCCCACGGGATGGAAAGTGGGGTTGGGTTGGTGCTTGCTGCGAGCGGGCCATTGCCCAGGAACGCCACGTTGCCCTCTGCGATGGCTGGGATCTTGCTCCACAGTGGGTCTTCCTGCAACTTCTTCAGCAGGGCTTCGTTTTCGGCGGGGTCATCGGAGCCGTAGGTCACGATCAAATCCACGTCATCGAACAGCTCTGGCTGCTCCGCGGAGACCTCTTCCCAGAAGGATTCAGAGGTTTCGCTGTACTGCGCCACGGTCTTGGGCACGCCGAAGCCCGCCTGCTGGAGAAAGCCCGCGCGTGGATCGGCGGTGGTGTAGAAGCCGATCTTGGAAAGGTCGCTCTCCCCGCCGAATGCCGTGAACAGCACGTTGGTGCCTTCAAACTCCGGGTGCGCGGCAAAAGCGCTGGCAACCTGGGCATTGAGGTCCTCAACAAGGGTCTTTCCTTCCGCTTCCTTGCCCATTGCCTGAGAGATGATCTCAATGTTTTCCGCCAGCGGCGTGGACCAGGCTTGCTCTGGGTAGGCGATGGTCGGGGCGATCTTGCTCAGCTGATCGTAGTCCTCCTGCGTGATGCCGGAGTAGGAAGCAAAAATCACGTCTGGCTCGGTGGCAGCAACGGCCTCAAAGTCGATGGAGTCGGTCTCATCAAACAGCGCTACCTCGCCCGCGCCGAGCTCTTCGAGCTTTTCGGAAACCCAGGGCAGCACGCCGTCGGAATCGTCATCGCCCCAGGTAACCTTGGCCATGCCCACCGGCACCACGCCAAGGGCCAGCGGCACCTCGTGGTTCGCCCAAGCCACAGTTGCAATGCGTTCCGGCTGTTCAGTAATGGTGGTCTCGCCGTACACATGCTCGATGGTCACGGGCTGGAAAGAGGCATCGCTTGTCGACGTTCCCGCGGCGGCAGGTTCCTGGGGAGCATCGGTGGTGCAGGCTGCCAAGCTCAAGGCGAGTGCGGCCGCCAGTGCGCCGGTACGAAGTTTCATTGGGGTCCTTTCAAGTTCTGCAATCGTTGGAAACGCTATCACCCCAAGGGTTAGGGAACCCTAATTCTTTGGCTATGTTGTCAGCTCACGCGCATGGGAATAAGCCCTGCGGCAGCCTTGTTGCACCACTCATGAACATTTCTAGACAAACTGGTCTATGTTATCCGCGCCACCAGAGTTGAATAATTCCTTGACCTTGGTGTTTAATTGGCCGAACAACAATAAGGCAAACAAGGGCAAAATAGACTGATCGGTCTTGCAATTGTTTGCATCCTCATGAACAAGGAGCAACATGTCCACCAACACCTCCACCACGAGGCGTCTGCCTGGCTGGGCCACTGGCTTCGGCGCGCAAGTGACGCTGGGCCTCATCGTGGGTCTCATCCTGGGCTTGATCGCCCGGAGCCTCGACACCGCTGAGGAGACAAGCTGGCTCACGAACATCCTGAGCTGGGTTGGTTCCACCTATGTCCAATTGCTGAAAGTGATGATCCCGCCGCTGATCCTCGCCGCGGTGATTACTTCCGTTGCCAACCTGCGCAAGGTCACTGGCGCAGCAAAGCTCGCTGTGAGCACCCTGGTGTGGTTCGCAATCACGGCGTTCTTCTCCGTGATTGCCGGCATCGTGGTGGCGCTCGTGATGCGCCCAGGTGAGAACACCAGCATCGACCCATCCACCGCAGCGGAGCCCTCCACCACTGGTTCTTGGCTGGGCTTCATCAACTCGATCGTGCCCCAAAACATTTTGGGCCTCGGCGCCTCCACCAGCCAGAGCGGCAGCATCTCCTTGAGCTTCAACGTGCTGCAACTGCTGGTGATCGCCTTTGCGCTCGGCATCGCGGCGGTCAAGGCCGGCAAGTCCGCCGAGCCGTTCATCACTTTCGCCGAATCTGTTTTGAAGGTGGTGCAGGTGATCCTGTGGTGGATCATCCGCCTGGCCCCAATCGGCACTGCAGCGCTCATCGGCCGCGCCGTTTCCACCTATGGTTGGGAGGCTTTGGGTAGCTTGGGCAAGTTTGTGCTCGCTATTTACGTTGGCCTCGCGATTGTGGTTGGCCTCATCTACCCCGCCGTACTCGCCGCACACAAGATCCCAGTGCTTGGCTTCTACAAGCGCGTGTGGCCGGTGACCTCCCTGGGCTTCGTGACCCGCTCCTCCATGGGCGTCATGCCGGTTAACCAGCGCGTCACGGAATCCATGGGCGTTCCACGTGAATACGCTTCCTTTGCCATCCCGCTCGGTGCAACCACCAAGATGGACGGCTGCGCAGCGGTGTACCCCGCGATCGCCGCGATCTTCGTTGCGCAGTTCTACGGAATCGACCTTAATTTCACCCACTACCTGCTGATCATCTTCGTTTCCGTGATCGGCTCCGCAGCAACAGCCGGTACTACTGGCGCAACCGTGATGCTCACGCTCACGCTTTCCACCCTTGGTTTGCCACTCGCGGGTGTAGGCCTGCTGCTTGCCATCGAGCCAATCATCGACATGGGCCGCACCGCCGTGAACGTCACCGGTCAGTCGCTCAGTGCCCTGATCGTGGCAAAGCGCGCAGGTATTTGGGACGCCTCCGTGTGGGAGGCCAACGAACGCCCCTTGGATGAATCCGCCGAGGTAGCCACAGTAAGCGAGCGCACCTCCGTTCGCGTATAACAGCAACAGGAAGAAGGCACCCACTCGCGGTGCCTTTTTTCGTACCGACGTCCACCGCTACCACCGCCGGCCACAGGGCTACCATTGCCACTATGCGCCTCAAGTTTTCCCAAGTTGATGTGTTTCACACCGGCCCGTGCACCGGCAATCCTCTAGCCGTTGTCCACAACGCCGATGGATTGAACGATGAACAGATGCAATCTTTTGCAAACTGGACCAACCTCAGCGAAACAACATTCCTCTTGAACCCCACGCACCCAGACGCGGACTATCGGGTGCGGATCTTTACACCGCATTTCGAACTGCCCTTCGCAGGACACCCCACCCTTGGGTCCGCATACGCACACCAGCAAGAGACGGGGAGCCGCGCCAAGCGTCTTGTTCAAGAATGTGAAATTGGGCTGGTAGAAGTCCGCGTTGATTCCGCCAATGAAGAACCTGTATTTGCGTTCAAAGCCCCAGAGCTCATTGAAGAGCGGGACCCTACGGCGGACGAGCTTCGGCAAGCACTGCGTGGACTAGGGCTTCATCGTTCGCAGGTGCGCGATGCCCACTGGCTCGTCAACGGCCCCGAGTTCTTAGGCATCCTTCTTGACAGCGTAGATACCCTGCGCGCGGTCAAGCCGGATTACGGCCTGTTGGCCGAGGTGGCGGGCACGGGAATTGGCCTATTCTCCTTTGCTCAAGATGAGGCGTTCGATGCCGAAGTCCGTGCGCTTATTCCCGGCCTCGGGGAAGACCCGGTGACGGGCTCATTGAACGCTGGTTTTGCGAAGTGGTTGGGCGGCACAGGCCGGCTTCCTGACACCATGACTGTGCGCCAGGGGACCATGGTGGGACGCCGGGGTGAAGTGCGGGTGAGCAGTGAAGATGGTGAGTATTGGATCGGGGGTCGTTGCCAGAAGCTGATCGAAGGCAGCGTTGCCTTCTAGCCGCGCAGAAAAATCAATGTTTCACGTGAAACATAGGCGTTTCTAGCGGAAGGGTACCTCGCCGATGGTGCGGCGCAACTTCCTGGTGCGCAGCTTTTCCGGGTCGAGGGCCAGTTCCTCCACCGCTCGTACCGCGCACATCACATGCGCTTCCTTTGAATTGGCATAAAAGGTTTGCGCCGCTGCCGGGAGCTTAGGGACCGCGTGCAGCGGCAGGTCAGACACGCTCAGCAAGGTACCGTATGGAATGCGATAGCGATATCCGTTGGCAGCGAGGGTTGCCGATTCCATGTCACACGCAGCGGCGGTGGAACCGCGCAGTAACTCCCAGAGTTTCTTCGGGGTGTGCCATTCCCAGTTCCGGTCATCGGTGGAGAGCACCGTGCCGGTGCGCATGAGCTGCAGGTCCTCGCCGTAGATGGTGCGCACGGACTTCTCCAGCGCCTTTTGCACTTCGGGCACGGCAGGAATCGGCAGCTCCAGGGGGATGTGCCCATCCAGGAGGTGGTCTTCCCGCTGGTAGGCGTTGCCCAGGATGAGGTCGCCGATTCGCATGCGTCCGTCCAAGCCCGCGCAGTGGCCAATCATCACCCACGCCTCCGGGCGAAGCACCGCCAGGCAGTCAGTGATAGTTTTCGCGTTCGAAGGGCCAACACCAATGTTGATCATGGTGATCCCCATGTTGTCCTCTGCCAACAGATCCAAACGCGGCATCTGGTGGCCGGTTGTGAGGTCAATCGCGTCTGCTGCCGATGCGGCGTTGCGGTCAATGCGGTGGCCGTCGGAAAGCATGAGTCCCTGATACCTGGAGCCTTCGCGGGACAGCTCGGCGAGAGCGAAGCGGAGGAACTCGCGGGTGTGCATAGCGTAGTTGGTGAACAGGATGTAGCGCTGGACTGAGTCGGGAGCGATGCCGGTGTAATGGCTGATGCGAGCGCAGGCGATGTCGAAGCGCTGTGGAGTGAAGTGGAAGAGGGGTTTTTCGGGGCCGTGGAAGGCTTCCCAGTCGCCGTCGATGATGGCGTCGTCCACGTCATCGAGCGTGGGCCTGGGCACGAACTCGCCCGTATCGCCTACCCGGCGCGCCTCGGTGAGGCCCTCAATGCCGTCGATGTATTCCGGCGGAATGCGCACATCCGAGCGCACAACGTCAATTTCACAGTCATAGTTGCTGCTCAGGCGCTCAAGTTGGGAGAAGAGGTACTGGCGCATCAGCTTGGGACGGGAAAGCACCGCCGAGTAGACGCCGGCCTCATCCACATAGCCGTAGGCCTGGGTGCGGTCGATGGGGTGCCAGCTTTTCACCGTGACGATCAACTTTGGGTAGACCACCTCGGCGTAGCGCGCGTAGTCGCCGTTCTCAAAGACCTCGCGGGCGATCTGGGTGGATTCCTCGTAGATCTCCACCAATCGCTCTACTGCGGTTCCAACGTCCATGATTCCTCCCTCACCCCGCGCGTTCACTTTCTCCTCGAGCTTAATGGTGCTGCGTGGATCCCGCCCGGTGGTGGCTCCGCGGCCTCGTACCAGGGGCCGGCGACGCTAATACAACGCCGCGAGCGGAACCACCCAAATGCCATCGGCTCGACGATACAACTGCTTCCCGGCGTGCACTACTACCCCAGCCGCGAACTTTGGCCCAATTGTTTCCTTCAGCCAGAGCAGGTGCTTCACGTCGTCATCTTTGACCACAGGAGAGACCTTCACCTCGATGCCGACAATCCGCTGGTTTTCATCTTCCACAACGACGTCTATTTCCCTGTCTCCCTTTTGCGTGCGCAGGTGCCAACACTTGGCATTGAGCGCTTCAGCAGCCACTCGTACGCTCAGCACCACTAAGGATTCAAATAGTTGCGCAAACAATTGCGCTTGCTTTGGATCCCCACTCAGCAGGCTGCGCGGATTTTCGCCAAGGAGGCGGGCGGCCAACGCTGGATCGCAGAGATGGTGTTTCGGGGATTTTATGGTCCTTGGAAACTTTGCCTGCACAGGTGACCAAGCCGGAAGTGGTTCCAAAATCATGAGCTGCTCGAGCAGGTTGCGGTACGCCTCTGCAGCTCCGCGCGAAGGCTTCTCCGACTCACCAGGGGTGGCAGAATCCAGAATCTCCGTGTAGCTGGTTGTTTGAGAGGTCGCCATTGCGTATGCCCGCAACCAGCGGGTTAGCGCGCCTGGGTTGCGCACATTGAGACCCAGCTGTGGAAATTCATGGGTCGCAAGCAACTGAATATAAGAATCCAGCCTCCGGGTGCGGAGCATTTCCGGCAGGTCCATGATCCCTGGCAGTCCTGATCTGCAGACCTCGGTTGCATAATCCTCGATAGAGGCATCGATTTCTTGGGCTTGCACTGAATCCGTGTTGCCAGAAAAGAAATCAATCAAGCCGACCAACCGTTGGGCGATGGATCGTTCTTGGACGGCAAACGGCCGCATCCGAATTGTATCGATGCGCGCCGCACCTGAATGGATTTGGCTTCCCACCGGTGGAAACGCACTACCTGTGAGAAGGTACGAGCCAGGCTTTGCCCCATCATCTACCGCACGTCGCACCAAATCCCATGAGGGGGTATATCGCTGCCATTCATCCAGCAGCAGCGTCCCTTCGCTCTCACTGATGAGTTCCGGCCTTGCCTCCAGTAGTTCTTTGACACCAGGGTTATCAAGGCGAAAATCGGCAGCAGCCCGCTGTAAAGCCGTTGCCGTCTTGCCAACACCTTTTGGCCCTTCAATGGCAATTGCAGGGAGGTGCTCCATGTAGTTATCAAGCAAGTCATCTATCACTCGACGCACGTAGATTCCAGACACACTTTGCAGCATACTTAAAAATGGCTATCTAGATGCTCTAATGGGCAAATAACACCCTTTTTAGTATACAAATCCCACCCTTTTTAATGTACAAATCCCACCCTCAGCTCACCCATAGGAACCGCTAACCCAACCAAAGGTACTCCCCCGGTACGGCACGGATACCAGGCCTCGCTCGGTCTACTGCGGCGGGCTTCGGGGCTTCAGAGCTTCGGGGCTTCAGGGCTTCGGGGCTTCGGGCAGGCGCGAGGGCGCGCCGGAGCGCTACAGTTGCGCGTCGATGGCTTCGAGCGCTGGGCGAAGCTGGGTGCGCCACACGGTGCCCACGCGATCGTCGGCACGCCCTGGCCCTCCATTGATCACCGCGACCTCTTTGCCCTGCTTTATCGCATCCAATACGATGCGCATGCCACTCATCACCGCCAACGAACTGCCCGCCACCAACACAGACTGCGATCGCTCAAGCAACTCCGCTACCTGGGCTTTGCGTGCGGCTGGCACTGGCTCGCCAAAGTAGACCACGTCGGGCTTGAGCAGGGGTGAGCCGCAGCTGAGGCAACCGAGAAGGTTGAATCGGGAGACATCGGATTCGTTCAAGGTCACGTCGCCGTCCGGGTTCACCATGTCCACTTCAACGCGAATCGACTCGAGGTAGCCAGGATTAGCCGCTTCAAGGCGTGCGTCAAAGGAGTGGCGATCCTCCCTCCGCCCGCAATTCAGGCACACCACGGTAGCCAGATCGCCGTGGAGCGCTACCACGTTGCGGGACCCGGCGGCTTGATGCAACCCATCGACATTCTGTGTGACAACCCCGCTGACCAGGCCATTTACCTCCCACTTGGCAAACAGCTCGTGCACACGGTTCGGGGCAGCGGCATCCATGTGACGCCAACCGACGAAGCTGCGTGCCCAATAGCGGTGCAACGCCGCCGGATCGTGGCGAAACTCCTGGTAGGTCATCGGCCGATGCCGCGAAAGCGAACCGCGCGGACCACGGTAATCCGGGATGCCTGAGTCAGTGGACACGCCCGCCCCTGAAAGCACCAGCACCTTGCCTCGCGCTACTTGCTCGGTGATGCGGGCCTTGGCGACGTCCGCAGGCGTTGGATCCACCTTTTCCTCCACCACGCGCGCAATCGAGCGCAGCGCAGAGGCATGCGCCATAGCAACGGCCGGATCTTCCATGCTGGACATTGTTTACCCGGGGTGAGCAAAGCGCAAGTGGGTGCTTGCCGAAGCTGTGTGTCCATGCTCAGGGGTTTGGTCTGGTTCGCAGGGGCGTTTTGGGCGTTGGTCGATGGCTTAAAGTCGATAGGCCGTTGCGTTGGTCGATAGGAGACCGGGATTTGGGGAAAATCGCGTCCTATCGACTTTGAGCTATCGACTAACGCATTCAAGCCCACTAACCCCCGAAATCCAGGCCACCCAATCAGGAGGATGAGCCCATGTGCAGTCCTGGTTCACAGTTCATTATTGTCGCAGCTCCATGGCTGTTTTGGGGTGCCTTGGGGGCTTCGTCCAGTCGGCTGCGCGATGCCGAAGGGCTGATAGCCGGCTCCGATAGCATCCTGTTTGGACTATTCCTGCTTCTGAGCTTCCTAGCCTTGGTCTACTCAGTGAACCAAGCCTTTGGCTCACTAGCAGCAAAATTGGGAATCATCGCTCTGGCCATTGTGCTCATCCTCGCGGTGACAGCATTCTATTGGGGTGGCTGGTCGTTTCTCTTGATCGCGGGTGGCCTTACGGCGTTGCTGGGCCTCACTATCTTGAGGAAATTCAGAAAAGGCGAACTCAACCGCCCCTAACGCCAACCGCCCCTAACATCTACCGCTCACGCCTACCGCTGCCCCAGGTACACGGAATCAACCACCCCGTGCCGGGAGCAGGTTGCCTCCCAGCCGTCGGGGCGCGCGGTGAGGCAGTCATTGTGTTCCCGTGAGATCCGAGAGAAACGCTATAAGCGCTGTTGCATTCTCCTACCGAGAGCTCACAGTTGGGACTAGATTAATCCCACAGCCCGGGTTTACCACGATTGATGGCGTTTGCGCGGCGGGCAACCAGTAGAGGGTTCAGTCACTTCGAATCCAAGCTCACGAAGTTGTTGCGCTGCAATATTTGGATTATCCCGCACAGCGGCTTGAAGTTGAATGTCAAACCACGTGTCACGTGACACTTTTAACTTGTTCTCCCACCCAGTGCGACCAGCAAAACCACACTCCTGAATAACGAAATAAAGAAAATCCTCTACTGATATCCTAAACCTGTGACCGCCTACCGGAATATGGAGAGCGCCAAGCTGACCTTGCTTCCGGGAATCCCCCTTCCGCGTAGGACCATTCTTCATAAGCGCAGGGCTCAACAACCCTTCGACACCTGAAAAATGAATGTGAGCAGCAGGGGCGTTGTATTTATTCCTCTCATACTCAAATCTCACCCCAGGACTTGTGTGTACGCGAATCTGGTATGAGCTCTTCTCCACTGCTAAAAAACATCCCGTGCGATCCCAAGACAGCTTAAATTCGAGATAGAGACGGTAAAGCTCACTCCTTGTAGCTGCATCGAATTCCTCAGGCTCCAGGGTTCCCCGCCCGTAATAGAGCGGAACCTTATAATTTAATAGGTAGATGTCCGAGTCCTGATTAATCGTTAGATCGGCATCGATAGCAGCCTCATCAATGGGCAAAGCTGAAAGCAGAATCTCCTGGATTTCCTCATAGAAACTCCGTACTGAATCTTCGCTTAAGTCTCGAGAAATCTTTCCGCCGCTCATGAGGCATCGCTCATTCGTCTACGTTAAGCAGCATCTCCACTCGCCGGAGCTCGTCATAGAGATCCCGCTCATCAGCCGAAAGGCAACCCATGTCTGCGAGATCACTCAAGTCCTTTCGCGTAATCGGTGCTCCTTCGATCTCGGAATAGCGGCTGATCAGTTCATCAGACAATTCACGCCCACGCCGACGGAGCTGCTCAGAATTTTTCCTGTCGATCTTAAGTGCCACATCTCTCTCCTCTCATTGCTGTAAATCCACAATAGATGGCCCTCAAGACATAACGGAATACATTGTTCGAAAACTCGTGCCATAGTGGCACATGCTGGGGGATTACCGGTCAGCAGCATCCTCCGAAAAGTCGAAAATACATACCCGGCACACCGAGTGCCGGGCAAACGCTACGGGCCAGAAAATAGTTCGTAAGACCACCGCTAACAACTACCGCCGCCCCAGGTACACGGAATCCACCACCCCGTGCCGGGAGCAGGTTGCCTCCCAGCCGTCGGGGCGCACTTGCACAACCATCCGCCGGCCACAGAGCTGGCAATAGCGGGGCGCCTCCAGCCCGGCGCGCGCGGATGGCGAGAGATGAATTGCTTCCCCGGCCGCGATTTCTTGCCCGGTGTTGGGGTGGAAAATAGGTGCCTCACCAGCCAGGATTACGGCGAGGAGCTCTTGAGATTCGGCGCCCACCCCACGGGATTCGGCGCCCACTGCACGGCGCTCGCCAGCCACCCCACGGCGCGCCCCAGCCACTCCACGGGATTCGGTGCCCATCACACGCTCGTATTCAGTGCTTTAATTGGCAGGCGCAGTTTGCCCAGCATGTCCAGGTCTTGTTCCATTGGCCGGCCCAGGGTGGTCAGGTAGTTGCCCACGATCACAGCGTTAATGCCACCGAGCAGGCCTTGTTCGGTGCCGAGGTCGCCTAGGGTCAGCTCGCGCCCACCGGCGAAGCGCAGGATGGTCTTGGGCAGCGCCAGGCGGAACGCACCGATGGCCCGCAGCGCATCTTTGGTTTCCATCACTTCGCGGTCGGCAAATGGTGTGCCGGGGCGCGGGTCAAGGAAGTTCATGGGCACCTCGGTGGGGTTGAGCTCGGCAAGGTCTGTGGCAAACTCTGCGCGTTGCTCCAGGCTCTCCCCCATGCCGAGGATGCCGCCGGAGCATACTTCCATGCCGGCCTCGCCAATCATCCGCAGCGTCTCACGCCGCGACTCCCAGGTGTGGGTGGTCACCACGTTCGGGAAATAGGATCGTGCGGTTTCCAGGTTGTGGTTGTAACGGTGCACACCGGCAGCCTTAAGGCGGTCCACTTGCTCCTGGGTCAGGATGCCTACCGACGCCGCCACCTCGATATCTACCTCAGCCTTAATAGCCGCCACGGCTTCCTCAAGCTGGCTCATGAGGCGCTCGTCTGGGCCCTTCACAGCCGCAACGATGCAAAACTCCGTAGCGCCGGATTTCTGCGTCTGCTTCGCCGCTTCCACGAGGCCCGCGATGTCCAGCCATGCGGAGCGAACCGGAGATTCAAACAACCCGGACTGGGAGCAGAAGTGGCAGTCCTCTGGGCAGCCGCCGGTTTTCAGGGAAATGATGCCCTCTACCTCAATCTCCTCACCGCACCACTTCACACGCACCTCATGGGCAAGCTCGAGCAGTTCGGGGATCCGCTCCTCCTCGAGCTGGAGCACCGCCAGCACTTCATCCTTGTCCAAGCCAATGCCACGGCCCAGGACTTTTTCGCGGGCGAGTTCAAGAATGTCCGTCATGGTTCTCCATCCGTTTGCGCCAGCCCTCGCAGCGAGCGAGAGCAGCGCAAATCTAAACAGTGTTCAAGTGGTCAATACAGCATTCTAACCACATCTTGAACACTGTTAAGGGAAACCGGGGCTACACTTAACCCCATGCACGCCAGCAAAGACCTCCACGCAGACGCCCTGGGCCTGCTCAAAGAACTCGTGCGCAACGCCTGTGTGAATGACCTCACCGCGAACTCCGGCCAAGAGGTCCGCAACGCAAATACTCTGGAGCGTTTCTTCCACGCAGAAATTCAAGCTGGCCTCATCCGAGCCACGCGCTTTGAACCGCACCCGGGCCGCGTGAGCATTGCGTTTACCCTCCCCGCCAACGCACCGGAAGCACCGCTGACCTTCCTCGGCCACACGGACGTAGTCCCCATTGACCCCTCCAAATGGACCCGCCCCGCCTTCGACGCCCACATCGAAGACGGCAAAATCTACGGCCGCGGCACCATAGACATGCTCTTCATCACCGCCGCCATGGCCACGGCACTCAGGCAGCTCGCTCGCATTTCCGACGCCGCCAACCCCCCAGCCCCCGCACCGCGGCACGGCGAGGTGACGTTCGTGGCGCTTGCTGATGAGGAGGCACGCGGCGGCCTGGGAGCCAAGTGGCTGCGCGACCACGCACCGGACGCATTCTCTTGGGAAAACTGCGTCTCCGAAACCGGTGGTGCGCACATCCACGGCCAAGACGGCCATGACAGCGTGACCATCACCGTGGGCGAAAAGGGCGCGGCTCAACGCCGCCTGCACGTCCACGGCAGTGCCGGCCACGGCTCAGCTCCCTATGGCAAGGACTCCGCGGTGGTGAAAATCGGGGAGGTTGCACGTCGGTTAGCCCAGGCCGCACCGGAAGTGACCCGGGACCCGATCTGGGGCGGCTTCGTCGGCGCGTTCCGCTTTGACCCTGATACTGAGGCTGCCCTGCTGCGCGGGGAGGGCTACGAGCACCTCGGCGAGCTCGCGGGCTACGGACATGCCGTTTCCCACCTCACGATCGCCCAAACCGTGCTGCGCGCGGGCAAAGCCATCAATGTGCTGCCCAGCCACGCCTACCTGGAATGTGACATCCGAACCCTGCCTGGGCAAAGCGACGAAGACGTGGATGCCCTCATCACCGCCGCGCTCGGCGAGCTCGCGGGCGAAGTGGAAATCGAGCACCTGATCTCGGAGCCAGCCAGCGTCTCCCCCACCGATCACCGCCTGTACCGCGCCATAGAAGCCACCCTCCGCGAAGCATTCCCCAACTCCACCGCCGTGCCTATCCTCTCCTCTGGAGGCTCTGACCTGCGCTTTGCCCGGCGCGCCGGCGGGGTGGGCTACGGCTTTGCAGTCCACGCTCCCAGCCGCACCCTAGGTGAGGTGTTCTCCCAGCTCCACGCACACGACGAGCACCTTTACCTGGAAGACTTTAAGCTCACAGTCCAGGGCTACCTTGCCCTGCTGCGCAACTTCTACGCCTAATGCGCCCCAGTAGCTGAACGCCTGGCGCGCAGGATAGCCAGCTTCGCCTCCTGGGCATCCGGAACAGAGACGAGCAGCTTACCCGCAGCAGTGTGCAGCTCAATGCTAGGGCCTCCCACCAGGTAACCGATCCCACCCTTAGGCAGGACGCGAAGACCCGCACCAAAGCGGATACCCGTGATCGGGCCAATGCCTACGGATTTAATGCGCCGATACGGCACGTCCTCTTGGATGAGGTTGCCGAGCATCCTGATTTCCAGATGCTCCGGGTACAGCGTGAGGCGCACGTTCATGAACATCAATGCGATGCCCAAGGCCATAAAGGCCACCACAACGAACTTCTGCCCCAGGGGCGCGCCGGCAAACGTAGGAATGGTGCTGATCGCCACCGCCCCCATGGCCACGAATGCCAGCCAAAAAATGGGGCCGTTCAGGCGCGCTTGGAACTGCGCCAGCACCTTGCGCGTCATGTCAGCCCCGCGCCACGAGAGGGATCAGCCGAGGGATAGCAGCAACCATGTTCACTATCCTACGGTGACACCCTAGGAAGCGCTGGATTGCTTCGGCGCTGGGGGCGCTGGGGGCGCTGGCAGCTTGCTCACGCACGCCCCGAGCAGGGCGAAGGTCGCGGCGGCGAACCAGACGAAGTCGCTGACCAAGAATTTCACCCAAAAGGCTTTGGCAAAGATGTCGATGGAATCGCCGAACCACCACTTTGGCGGCACCGCCAGCACCAGCACCAACCAGACCACCAGCACCCCGAGTAGCACATTTGCCCATGAGGTGTAGGGACGCCACTGGTAGGCGCGGTACAAGAACACCGGCAGAATCAACGCGAGCCACACCCAGTGATGCGACCACGAAATTGGGGAGATCAGCAGCATCACCATGGAGCCCACCAGCCAGGCCTCGATGTGCAGATCCTGGCGGATCAGGCGCAGCATCAACCAGGAACCCGCGGCAATCGTTGCCAGCGCCAGCACCAGCCACAGCACATTGACCAGGGTGCTCGAGGCATCCAGCACCTCCTGCGAGCCAAACGCGCGCTGAATCACGGCCTTGATGGAACTGTTCGACTGATAAGAAGTGTTCACACCAATCTCACCGCCGCCGCCCATGCTGAGCAGCTTCACGCTGAAGAACTCCCAAGTGGCGTCCCAGCGCACCAGGGCCGCAATCGCAGTGGCAATCACTGCCGAGACGCCCGCGGTGACAATCGCCTTGAAATCCTTGCGCAGAAGGAAATACAGCAGCATCGCCAGCGGCGAAAGTTTGATGGCAGCCGCCACGCCAATCAACCAGCCCTGGGGCAGCGTGCGCTTGCGCGGCACGAGGTCGAGCACCACAAGCGCCATGATCACCATGTTGATCTGCGCAAATGAGTTATTCAACCGCACCGGTTCGATGTTGCACACCACGCCCCACGCCAGCGCAGACGCCGCCCACACCCACTGGCGCGAAAAGTGCGTGTACCAGGCCTGGGTGCCGCGGGGCGCGCTCAACGCCCGCACGATCAGCCACAAGCACAGGAACAACAAAAGATTGGACAGCACGATCATGATGTTGCCGGCGGCATCGTGGCTCAGGCCCTGCCCAGAAAGCGGCACCATCACCAACGCGCCGAACGGCGGGTAGATGAACGGCAACGCGATGTCACCGGCCGGCATCGGCTCGGAGTACATGGCCCGCCCCTCCAGGAACGCACGCACCCCCTCCCGGTAAATCACCATATCCAGCGGGTATTGGGAAGCCAGGATCTGTGCCACGGTGGCACGCACGCCCTCAAAGAGCCCCACCAAGGTGAGCACGAGCGCAAGGGCCTTGGCTGTGGGTTGAATTGGCTGGGCGGGTTGGGTGGGCTGTGTTGTCAATGTTCTCCTAGGAAGCTCGCACGGCTTGGCGCTTCAGCGCTGCCTGGGTTGGCTGCTTTTGTGGCAGTAGCGCCGGCGGGTGGAACGTCCAACCGATAACCGGCAGTTTCATCACCCAAGTGGTTACCCATCCTACGGCCAGGCACGCCAACACTATGTATCCAATCCACGCCTCAGTGGGCAGCTCCATGAGCGACGGCGGCAACGTGCCCTTGAAAAGTTCCAGGCCAAACGGCATTTTGAACAGGAACGTGATGGTCAGCGCATGGCTGATATACAGCGCCAGTGTGTTGCGCCCCACCCATTGCAGCAGCCACCCAATCCCAGGCAGCACAGCAAGATACACCGACGCCACCACCATCGGCACAATCAGCAACATCGAGCTCAGCGCATCGCGGGCAGTAAGAAGGGCATCAGGCGTGACGACACCGCGCAGCGTCCAGCCCACCAACGCAGCCAGCGCCGCAAGGCTCAGCATTTGCCAGGAGGTGGCGCGCTTACCTACCTCCAACAGCAGAACCCTGAAGTAGGCACCAAAGAGGAAGCAGGGCAGATATTCAAAGATCCGCCAGGAAGTCTCACCCTGCACCGCCACGGTACTCAGCGCCAGCACCACGAGCAGGGCGATTGGCCGGAATCGCTCGGGAATGAACTTGGTAGCCCACAGCACCACCGTGAATACCACCAGCAACCACAAGAACCAGTACATGTTGGTGGCGTAGAACATCTTGGTGAGATAGTGCTTCGCCTCTGGCATGCGGGTTTCCAACGCCAAGTGGAGTTCGTAGCGGTAGGTGAACATCTCAATTGGCGCCCACACCACATAGGGCACAATCAGGAACCACAACCTGCGGCAGTAGAGCTCCGCGAAGGTCATCTGCAGTACCTTCACCGAAAAGATGCCGCTGACCATGAAGAAGAGTGGCATGCGCAGTGGGTAGAGGAAGTCATTGATGAGGGTGAACAGAGTTTCCTCATCGCCAGGCACGGAAATCGTGGCATGCAACAAAATAACGCCTAATATGCTGATGCCTTTTGCAACGTCCGGCCACGCGAGCCTCTGGGTAGGGCTGTGCTGCATTACGGAGGTCCTTGGTCCTTCCTTGGGCTGTAAGGTGGCAGGCCTCATGAGCTGTGAAAACGGGTGAGCTTCGATTCAAAAACGCTCAAAAGTTTACTGGATTCACAGGAGAACCACAAGCACCATTGGTCGCTGAGCTTATCCGACACCATTGTCCAAACGGGCGACTACCGGTTTGGTTCCTGGAAGGGGTAGCACTATTGGATGAACAGCACGGTCTGGATTCATGACCTCATGGACAACTTTTATCCGGAAAACGCCGCTGACACTTGACAGGCGATTTTTCGAAAGAGGTTGTTTGTGGGGCTCACACAAACAACCCGAGGCTCCCGTCCTACGGCTTTTCCAATTTAGTTGTAAAAAGGTGGTAAGGCCTGTAGTCGAGCGCCAAAGGAACACTTGAGCAGCAATGATGGGACTCCACCTCGACGGTCAACATCCGGCGGTCAGAATAATACAAATACCAAAAGACAAAAGTAATAATTGACCCGCCCCACTCCCAAATGGAGGAAGTGAGGCACCTACAGGAGGGGTCGATCTATTCACCGAAGGCAAACTGGATTGCCAAGTTGATACTGGGGCTTACGGATAGTGGTGCTGGGGCTTATCTTGACCTCCCCATCACTGATACATTCCTAGGTCTTGACCTCAACTGCGGACCCAATGCCAAAGCACAATTCTTGGCTGGGCTCAGGCACCAAGGGGTCGAGGTCATCGCTCAATCTGAGTACATTATCCTTCCGAACGACTTCGTAACCATCGAACTCGGGGAATCAATCACCTGGTGGGATCGGGCATACTGGGGCACAGACGGATTCCGCAACGAAGCAATCGCCCTGCAACCCTAACCAGGACCACCAAGACGGAGCTCTCAGCATCGCTGAGGAGTCGCCGGTAGCTGGAACCAAATAGTATTAGTTCCAGCTACCGGCGATTATTTCATTTCCCACGTGATAGGAAAGCATAAATGATCGACTTCACAAAACTCTTCAGCACATGTGTTGGGTCAAGTCCGTTTGAGTGGTGTATGAGTTCTTCCGGATCAAAGAAGAACTGACAGCTGTGTTGAGGGCCGGCTCGGTCCCGGTGAGGGTGGCGCATTAGGCTGCAACTTCCTTGTGGGATGGTGTGGTTTCTCCGGAATCGATGAAGTTGGCAGCCATCAGTGCCTTGGTCTGTTCGAGACTTGTCAAGGACATGTAGCGCTTTCTGCTGAATCCAGTCGTCATGCTGCTCAGACAGTACCGCTGCGACGAGACGGACGACGGCATCACGGTTGGGGAAGATCCCCACGACCCTGCGCCTGCGGATCTCGCGATTAAACCGCTCGGTCGGGTTGTTAGACCAGACTTTCGTCCATACCGACTGTGGTGTCTGGGTAAACGCCAACACATCATCAAGATGTTCTTCCAGGTAGTCGGCCACATGAGGGAACTTGGATTGACAAAACTCCACCACCTCCCGAGCCTGTGCCCACACCGCGTCGGCATCGGGTTGTTGGAAGATGGTTTGAAACATCGCCGACAGAGTCGGCCACTGGGTCTTGGGCACCATGGATGACAGGTTCTTGGACAAGTGCGTGCGACAGCGTTGCCAGGACGCATTCGGTAGTACATCACCGACTGCGCCCTGAATACCCAAGTGGGCATCACTGGTCACCAAGTAGACATCCCCCAGGCCACGGGCTTTCAAGTCGCGGAAGAACCCCGTCCACGACGCGGTCGATTCAGCTGTAGCTACGGGCATGCCGAGAAGTTCTCGGTAGCCGTCAGCATTGACACCGGTCGCTAGCAGGACACTATTTTTGACCACACGGCCACCTTCCCGGACTTTCATCGTCAGCGCATCACACGAGACGAATAAGTACGGCCCGGAATCCAGGGGTCGGGTCCTGAAGTCTTCAACCATCGCGTCTAGTTCTTTGGCCATGTCACTGACCTGTGATTTCGACAAGTTGGTGATGCCGAGCGTAGCAACGAGGTCATTCATGCGCCGGGTGGAGACACCTTTGAGATAACAGGTGGCAATCACGGTCGTCAGGACGCGTTCGACCCTGGTGCGTCGCTCAAGAAGCCAGTCAGGGAAGAAAGAACCATGGCGTAGTTTCGGGATAGCAACATCGATGGTGCCGACTCGGGTGTCCAGTGGCCGGTGACGGTACCCGTTGCGCAGGTTGACGCGGGTATCGCTGGTCGTGCCGTACTCGGCGCCACAGACGGTGTCAGCCTGGGCCGAGAGAATCTGGTTAATGAAGCCCTCGAGCATCTACCGCAACCAAGTCCGGGCAGGCTTGGGACAGCAATTCGTCGAGATAGGCGGTGGGGTCGATAGAATGAGGGCCAGCGGCCATTGTGGGGTTGGTCCTTTCGAGGATAGGTAAGAGTTGATTCGAAAGGTACCCGCGATGGTCGCCTCATTGTGCACCGGCACAAGGCCTACCGCGGGCTACAGATACACCACACCAGCGGACGCAACCGGGGCCAGTGTGGTTATCCACAGAAATCCACGTTGGTTGCAGTGTTCGATAGCGTTTAGGCGGGCATGTCGGTATGGGCCTCTAGGCTTAAGGCCATGGGCCTTTTAGAAAACCTCCTCAACCGCTACACCCCGCGCACATCGGGCACGCCGGTCTTTGCGGTCATTGATACCGAAACCACCGGCTTTAACAAGCGCTACGACCACATCATTGAACTTGCTGCCGTGCGCGCTGATGCATACTTCAAACCCGTCGACTCTTGGCACGCACTGCTCAACCCTGACACCAACGCCGTGTCCACTACTCGGGGGACACCCCCGCCCACCTCGGCACTCAACCCTGCTGTGGGGGTTACTCGTAGCGAAGCGAGCTGACCATCCCGGTTTCCATGTGATAGGCGTTATGGCAGTGAAATGCCCACTCCCCGGGGTTGTCAGCGATCAGGTCGGCGATCATGGTTTCACCGTGGCGGAGAAGGACGGTATCCTTGCGTAGTCCACCGCTGCCGGGCAACGCCCACGTGTGGCCGTGGATGTGCATGGGATGGGGCATCATGGTCCTGTTGCGCATGACCATCCGCAGGCGCTGGCCCTCCTGCACGGTCGCGGAGGAGGATTGGCCGTCGGTGAGAATGCGCCATTCATATGGCATCATCTGCCCGCCCAGGTCGATGCTGACTTCTCGGTCTGGTGTGCCCTCGGGCAGGAGTGCACGGTCTGCTGGCTTCAGGGAGGACAGAAGCAGTCCGGTGGACGACAACTCGGGGAAGTCGACATCGGGGCGGGGGGCCTGGCCGCCGGCGGTGCGGATGACGGCGAAGGCGCGGTCGTCCTTACCCACCGCCAAAGCCGTGAGCGGGAAGACGCCGTCGCCGAGGATGACCTCGACGTCGACACGCTCGCCCATGGACAGGTAGATCGATTCGGTCTCCCAGGGCTGGACAGGGAAGCCGTCGGTGTGGGTGACGGTCATGCGGTGACCACCGAGGGCCACCTTGAAGATGGTGTCACCGCCGGAGTTGATAAACCGCAGGCGGGCCTTGTCGCCCGGGCGAGCCTTGAAAGTCCGGTGAGCACGGGGGATACGTCCGTTGATGAGGTAGTGCGGATACATCACATCGCCGGCATCCCCGCCCAGTACCTGGTCCGGGGTGCCGTGCACCATCTGGTCGTGACCTCCCATTCCCATCCCCCCGTTATGGTCGCCCGAACCCATTCCGGTGAGCTTATCGAGCTCATCGTCGGGAGTGCCCCGAATGCCATCGACCCAGTCGTCGAGCACGATGGTCCACTCGACGTCCTGGTCCTCAGCGTCTTGCGGGTCACGGATGATCAGTGGGGCGTGGAGGCCGCGATCAAGCTGCAGGCCGGTGTGGGAATGGTAGAAGTAGGTGCCACCGTGGGGGACTTCAAAAACATAGGAGAAAGACTCACCAGGTTCAATAGGGTTCTGGGTCATGCCGGGCACACCGTCGGCTGCGTTATGGAGTGCGATGCCATGCCAGTGGATGGAGGTGCTCTCAGGCAGTTCATTGGTGATATCGACCTGGAGGACATCGCCGACGGTGGCCTCAATGGCCGCATCCCCGGTGTCAGAGACGTATCCCCACGTCTTGGCTTCGATGCCGCCGATATCCAGAGAGAGGGGCCGGGCGGTCAGTGTCCGGCGCACCGTCGGCTCACCGAGCGCAGTGGGGGTGGGAGTGGGGCGAAGGGAGGAACCTGGTGCCGAGGCAGCGGGTCCAAGGTCGCTGGTGCAGGCGGCCACGGCCCCGGTGCCGGCGAGGACGAGCCCGCCGAGCAGAAACTGTCGTCGGGAAAATCCGTTTATCATGATTTAACCTTCCTTGGTGTTAGATTTCAGTGCTACGGGAGACAGGCGCAGGTGAGGACCCTGCTGAGCCATCACGTCAGGTGCAGGTCTGTGACACAGGTGGCACCGTCGTCGGCGGTGGAAAACTCCGTGGTGCCGGTACGCCCCTGGTAGCTGACCTCAATCAGGCCGGTGACATCATCGGGAAGCCAGAAGCCAATAAACCCATTGTCGAAGGTGGTTGTCGCCTCGTCCACCAGCACCTCACCGGTCGCCTCATCGGTGATCGTGACCTGGATGTCCTCATTGTCGAGTTCCCCCAGGCAGGTCGTGAGGCTGTGATAGAAGCAGTCGTGGGTGGAGGTGAGATAGGGTGCGATCGAGACATACGTCTGATTGTCGGGAAGATCGACCACGACTTCCTGGTCATCGCTCGAGAGCAGCAGTTCATCGGCACGCACGGAGGCGATCAGATCCGTGGGACGCTCAGTGACCTTCTGCCGGTCGAGGTGATCAATGATCTCCACCGCGTCCATGGCGGCCAGGCCATGGGTAGTCAGGAATGTATCCTGGGACACCGTCCCGTCCGCGGTGGGTTCCGGGTCGGTGGCCGAACACCCCGTGAGGGCGAGGGCAAGGGCGGCGGCTACGCTCGCTGCTCGTTTCACGTCAATCTCCTTGGATCGTAGTAAGACGGTGAGAAGACACCGCCTCAAGGTCGATGCCATACCTTTATCTAGCACGGGTTCCTGAAGGCCCAGAAATTAAAAACCCTGCTCGCAGCCATATAACAGGGCGAAAAGGGGGTGACTCCGGTGGGCTGGGTCACCACCGGGACACCACCCCACAGCCGTGGGCGATGTCCATCTACCCGCCCCGGGTATACGGTGCAGGCAGTGAAATCCCTGGTGGCGCCTGCTGAGCTGACCAGGGGAGGCGATGCCGCTGGCCCGGGGTGGGGCACAGGGGTGACGGCGGTCGAAGGGTGATGTTTGAAGATTTGATGAAGATTTCCCGCCGGGCACTGGGCGAGGGTGGTATTCCCCCCTGGCCGGAGCGATACTAGGGTCTATGGCTGACCGCATACCGACCACCGCCACGCCCCCGAGGCGAGTGCTGGTCGTCGATGATGAACAACCCCTGGCTCAGATGGTGGCCTCCTACCTCATCCGGGCCGGCTTCGATACCCTCCAAGCGCACACCGGCACCCAGGCCGTGGACAAGGCCCGTAGCTTTTCCCCCGATGTTGTGGTGCTGGATCTGGGGCTACCCGAACTCGACGGCTTGGAGGTGTGCCGACGGATTCGCACCTTCTCGGACTGCTACATCCTCATGCTCACCGCGCGTGGCAGCGAGGACGACAAGATCAGCGGTTTGACCCTGGGGGCGGATGAATACATCACCAAACCTTTTAGCATCCGGGAACTGGTGACCCGGGTGCATGCGATGCTGCGCCGCCCGCGCACCAGCACCACCCCACCGCAGGTGACCACCCCCTTGATCGTTGGTGACCTCATCCTTGACCCCGTCGCCCATCAGGTGCGGGTGGGGGAGACGACCGTGGAGCTCACCCGCACGGAGTTCGAGCTGCTGGTTGCCCTGGCTCTGCGCCCCGGCCAGGTGCTGACCCGCCACGACCTGGTCACCGAGGTATGGGACACCACCTGGGTCGGTGATGAACGCATCGTCGATGTCCACATCGGCAACTTGCGTCGCAAGCTCGGCACCGACACCCGGGGCCGGGGGTTTATCGACACCGTGCGTGGCGTGGGCTACCGGGTGGGGCAGCCATGAATCACGGACCCGGCCTGACCTTCCGCTTCCTGGCCGCCCAGGTGTTGGTCGTGGTGATTAGCCTGCTGGTGGCCGCGGCCGTGGCCACGATGGTGGGCCCGACCCTGTTCCATGATCATTTGTTGATGACCGACCAGGAGGACCCCTCGCTGGAGCTGTTCCATGCCGAGCAGGCCTACCGGGACGCCAGCCTGATCACCCTGGCCGTCGCCCTGCCCACCGCCTTGATCAGCGCCCTGCTGGCCAGCCTGTGGTTGTCGCGTCGCCTGCGCACCCCCCTGCAGAATCTCACCCGCGCCGCTACCAGCCTGACGGCCGGCAACTACCGTATCCGCGTGTCCGCCGGAGAAGCAGGCCCCGAGGTCACCACCCTGGCGCATGCCTTCAACACCATGGCCGACCGGCTGGAACACACCGAACAGGTCCGCCGCCAGATGCTCTCTGATCTGGCCCACGAAATGGGCACCCCCTTATCGGTGCTCACGGTCTACCTCGATGGTCTCCAGGACGGGGTTGTGGACTGCAATAATGCCACCCACACGATCATGGCTGATCAACTCGCCCGCCTGACCCGGTTGATGGAAGACATCGACGATGTCTCCCGGGCCCAGGAACACCGGATCGATTTGGACCTGGTGGAGGAAGGGCTCGGGGATCTGCTCCATACCGCCGCTGCTGCCGCGGGGGAAGCTTATGCTGACAAAGGCGTCGATTTACAGGTCGAGACCATTACGGACACCGCGCGGGTGCTCGTGGACCGGCAACGCTTCGGCCAGGTGATGAGCAATCTCCTGTCGAACGCGCTACGGCACACTCCGGCCGGCGGGCAGGTCCGGATCAGCGTCCACCGACAGGGGGCGTCCACCGCGCTCATCCACGTCGCCGATGACGGCGAGGGCATCCCACCTGGCCAGCTCGGACACATCTTCGAACGCTTCTACCGGGGGGATGCCGCCCGTAGCCGGGACAACGGCGGGGCCGGTATCGGTCTGACCATCTCCAAGGCATTGATCGAGGCCCACGGCGGCACTCTCACCGCCACCTCCCCCGGACCCGGTCGCGGAGCGGTGTTTACCCTCCGCCTCCCGCTGTCCCCTCCCGACAGTGAGGAGGCTGCTCGGTGACCGCACCCTGCCCCGCGTAAGGGCCGTGCCCTCCACCCATTGAAAATATACCCCCGGAGGGGTATCTCCTAGAGAGGAGCATCGCCGCATCCCGCCGACCCGTAGGAGCTTTCCCATGATCACCTCCCCGCCCTGCCTCTTGCCGATGGCCTCCCACGGCTACAGCTGTTGCAGACCTGCCTCACGTACCGACACCGCCTCCACCCCTGCCGCCAGCGACTCGTCAGTAGGAGGGTCCTCCCCTAGCTACCAGGTCACCGGCCTGACCTGCGGGCACTGCGCGAAAAGCGTGACCCAGGCCCTTCAGGCCCTTCCCCAGGTCGACGACGTCCAGGTTGATCTCGCTGCTGGTGGGGTTTCCACCGTCACGGTCACCGGAGTCGTACCTCCGGAGATCGTTCGCCGGGCCATCGAGGAGGCCGGCTACACCGTCTTATCCTGATCAATTTTACCAATCACCTCAACCCCTACCGGGTTGAGCGGAAGGAACCTAATGAACACTCCCCACCATTCCGGCAATCACCATGGTGATCACCCCGCTCCGGAAACAGACCACACCCACCACCCGGATTATGCCAGCCACGAACACCACGCAGATGCCGACACCCATGGCCAGGCGATGCCCCACGATCACCCGCACTCCGTCCCGGACGAAGACCACCACGTTCATGGTCACGGCGAACACGCCGGGCACAGCACCGCAATGTTTCGGGACCGCTTCTGGTGGTCGCTGATTCTGTCCATTCCCGTCGTTATTTTCAGCCCCATGGTCGCCCACCTGCTCGGCTACCACCTCCCGGCATTCCCCGGATCCACCTGGATCCCCCCGGTACTGGGCACGATTATCTTCGTCTACGGCGGAACGCCTTTCCTCAAGGGCGGATGGAAAGAACTGAAATCCCGCCAACCCGGGATGATGCTCCTGATCGCCATGGCCATCACCGTGGCGTTTGTCGCCTCCTGGGTCACCACTCTGGGCCTGGGCGGTTTTGACCTGGACTTCTGGTGGGAGCTGGCCCTGCTGGTGACCATCATGCTGCTGGGCCACTGGCTGGAGATGCGCGCTCTCGGGGCCGCGTCCTCCGCGCTTGACGCGCTGGCTGCCCTGCTGCCGGATGAGGCCGAGAAAGTCATCGACGGGACCACCCGCACCGTGGCCATCTCCGAGCTGGTCGTCGACGACGTCGTGCTGGTGAGGGCCGGTGCCCGGGTGCCGGCCGACGGAACCATCCTCGACGGAGCCGCCGAATTCGATGAGGCGATGATCACCGGCGAATCCCGTCCCGTCTTCCGCGACACCGGTGACAAGGTGGTCGCCGGTACCGTGGCCACCGACAACTCCGTCCGCATCCGTGTGGAGGCTACCGGCGGGGACACCACCCTGGCCGGGATCCAACGCATGGTTGCCGACGCCCAGGAGTCCTCCTCCCGGGCCCAGGCCCTGGCGGATCGCGCGGCGGCGTTGTTGTTCTGGTTCGCGCTGATCTCCGCTCTGATCACCGCGGTGGTGTGGACCATCATCGGCAGCCCGGACGATGCCGTGGTGCGCACGGTCACGGTGCTGGTCATCGCCTGTCCGCACGCTTTGGGCCTGGCGATTCCGCTGGTCATTGCGATCTCCAGCGAGCGGGCCGCGAAATCCGGGGTGCTCATCAAGGACCGGATGGCGCTCGAGCGGATGCGCACCATCGACGTGGTGCTCTTCGACAAAACCGGCACCCTGACCGAGGGTGCGCACGCGGTTACCGGTGTCGCCCCGGTGCCCGGTACTTCGGAAGGGCACCTGCTGGCCCTGGCCGCCGCCGCCGAGGCCGATAGTGAACACCCCGTGGCCCGCGCCATCGTGGCTGCCGCGGCCGCACACCCGGAGGCCTCACGCCGCCCACTGCGCGCAACCGGTTTCACCGCCGCCTCCGGCCGCGGGATCCGGGCCACTGTCGATGGCGCTGAGATCCGCGTGGGCGGGCCGAACATGCTGCGCGAGTTCAACCTCACTACCCCGGCCGAGCTCACCGACACCACCAGCGCCTGGACCGGGCGTGGGGCCGGTGTGCTCCATATTGTCCGCGACGGTCAGATCATCGGTGCGGTGGCCGTCGAGGACAAGATCCGCCCCGAATCCCGCGCCGCCGTGAAAGCCCTGCAGGACCGCGGGGTGAAGGTCGCGATGATCACCGGTGACGCGCAGCAGGTGGCCCAGGCGGTTGGCCAGGACCTGGGGATCGATGAGGTCTTCGCCGAGGTCCTGCCCCAGGACAAGGACACCAAGGTCACGCAGCTGCAGGATCGGGGTTTGAGCGTGGCCATGGTCGGCGACGGTGTCAACGACGCCCCGGCCCTGGCCCGCGCCGAGGTCGGTATCGCCATCGGGGCCGGCACGGATGTGGCGATGGAATCCGCCGGAGTGGTCCTGGCCAGTGACGATCCCCGGGCGGTGTTGTCAATGATTGAGCTCTCGCGGGCCAGCTACCGCAAGATGATCCAGAACCTGATCTGGGCCTCTGGCTACAACATCCTCGCCGTGCCGCTGGCCGCCGGAGTGCTCGCCTCGATCGGGTTCGTGCTGTCCCCGGCCGTGGGCGCGATCTTGATGTCTGCCTCGACCATCGTGGTGGCCCTGAACGCCCAGCTGTTGCGCCGCATTGATCTGGAGCCGGCTCACCTGGCTCCGACCGAGTCGAAGGAGGAACACAGCGGGTCGATATCCCCCGTAACCGTTACTGACTGACCTTGTCTCTCGACCCCTAACTCACACCACCTTTGAAAGGCACGCTCATGAAACGCAGCATTACCCTCGCCGCCTTGGTATTGACCTCCACCCTGGCGCTGACCGCCTGCAGCGACGCCACCGACAACTCCGACGATGCCGACACCACCAGCACCACGACGGCAACCACAGAGTCCAACGAGACCCACCAGGAAGACACCACCACTTCCCACGAAGAGCACGGCGGGCACGACCACCCTGTCGACGGCGGGGCACCGCCGGCAGGCATTGAAGAGGCCGAGAATCCCACGTACCCGGTGGGCACCGAGGTCATCCTCACCGCTGACCACATGCCCGGCATGGACGGGGCTACCGCCACCATTTCCGGGGCGTTCGACACCACCACCTACTCGGTCAGCTACACCCCGACTGACGGTGGGGCCCCGGTTACCGACCATCGCTGGGTCGTCCATGAGGAGCTCGTCGATCCGGGTCAGGCCCCCCTGCCCGACGGGGCTAGCGTTGTCCTGGATGCCGAGCACATGTCCGGCATGAAGGGTGCTGAGGCCACCATCGATTACTCCACCGAGGAGACGGTCTACATGGTTGATCTCACCGTCGACGGGATGACGATGACCAACCACAAGTGGGTCACCGAGAGCGAGATCCAACCCGCCGAATAGTCCGCCCACCCTGAACGGTGCTGTTGCAAAGTTGGGGCAGTAGGAAGAGCGACGTGAAATAATCACAGCCATGGGTATCTTCTCGGGTCGTCATTTCCCCGTGACATCATTCTGTGGGCGGTGCGGTGGTACTGCCGCTACGGGGTGAGCTACCGCGATCTGGAGTAAATGATGACTTCAGCGGGGCGTGCCGGTTGATCACACCACGATTCTCACCGCTGGGTCCAGAAATACGTCCCTGAGCTGGACAAGCAAACACGGTGGTACCGGCAGGTACCTGACTGGCAGGCCAGAGTCTGTGTCTTTGGCAGGGTCGCCGCCTCCAACACCTAGCAATGTTATGTCCATGGGGTTTTTGGGCACGGAGTCCATAGACTTGTTGGACAGGGAGTCTAGCTTCTTGTTGGACGGGGAGTCCAAGGGGTTTGTGGACAGGTTTTAGGCGCTGGGTGGTCTACGGCTT
>NZ_JANIKJ010000089.1:0-249 GCF_024580965.1 Corynebacterium kozikiae | reverse complement strand
CAAAAGGCGTCACTCCTGGTGTGGATACCTGTCACCAAAAGAGTTTGAAGCCAAGACCGCGTGAGCTAACATAATCCCATCATATTGACCACCCGATGTGTCTACTTTCCGGGGGTCGGCCCCGTTCTTCAATTTTTTGTTGCCAGCCCGGTTGGGTGAATTCGACATAATGGACGTTCCCGACTGATTCGTCCGCGGCGACAGACCTGCATAGGACGCTAGGTGCGCTGCATCAGGGAAGTCGGACAT
>NZ_JANIKJ010000088.1:0-250 GCF_024580965.1 Corynebacterium kozikiae | reverse complement strand
TGAAGTCGGAGTCGCTAGTAATCGCAGATCAGCAACGCTGCGGTGAATACGTTCCCGGGCCTTGTACACACCGCCCGTCACGTCATGAAAGTTGGTAACACCCGAAGCCCATGGCCTAACCCCTTTTGGGGAGGGAGTGGTCGAAGGTGGGATCGGCGATTGGGACGAAGTCGTAACAAGGTAGCCGTACCGGAAGGTGCGGCTGGATCACCTCCTTTCTAAGGAGCTTTACTTTTAATTGTTTTTCAAA
>NZ_JANIKJ010000087.1:0-251 GCF_024580965.1 Corynebacterium kozikiae | reverse complement strand
GGCGTCGGCGTGCGAGTGCAACGACTGCCGCGTTGTGCCTTTTGCCTTCTTTGCGTTTTCGTTCATAGAATTGCCGGGAACGCTCGTGGAATCTGATCGATGCAAATGACGATTGCCATAGGGCGTTGGACCTGACCCCCGTTAGGTAGACACCCAATCTCAGCTCAGTCGGGCTGGGGGAAAGGTAATCTACCACCATGTCAGCGAAACGCTATGACGAGCAGTTCAAAAGGGATGCGGTTGCCTTCTAT
>NZ_JANIKJ010000086.1:0-252 GCF_024580965.1 Corynebacterium kozikiae | reverse complement strand
CTGATTCATTCATGCAGCTGACATGGAAGAAAGTCAAGGTCGACCGGCACTGGCACATCATGTGCGACTACCAGTATTACTCGGTACCGTTTGGCCTGATTGGCCAGCAGCTGACAGTACGGATGACCGAGGTTGGTCAGTATCTATAACGGTGAGCAGCTAGTAGCCGAGCATGACCGGATCCATGGCCTGCGCTATCGCTACAGCACAGATCCTGCCCATTCCCCTGATGGCTCCCATGACACCAAGGCG
>NZ_JANIKJ010000085.1:0-253 GCF_024580965.1 Corynebacterium kozikiae | reverse complement strand
TGTTGCCAGCCCGGTTGGGTGAATTCGACATAATGGACGTTCCCGACTGATTCGTCCGCGGCGACAGACCTGCATAGGACGCTAGGTGCGCTGCATCAGGGAAGTCGGACATATCGCCAACAGTCATTGAATCGGCCTGAGTTTTTCGGAGACTACAGGTAAAAGCCTTACTGGGCTTTTCGGGTGGTGTTGAATTCCTCGTAGTCCTGCTCGTATTCGATCGGGGGAACGTCACCGATCGACGAGTGCAGAC
>NZ_JANIKJ010000084.1:0-253 GCF_024580965.1 Corynebacterium kozikiae | reverse complement strand
ATCTCCCGGCGGGCGCCGGCTTTGGAGATGTCGCCTTCCTCGAGGCGCTCGAAGTACATGCGCACCGCGCGCTCCTGCGTGGCTGCGTCGTACTGACTGGGTCGTGCCATGCTGATCGTCCTCCTAGTGTTGAAGCCGCGTAGTTGGTACTGACTTTAGTTGTAGTCGGTACTGGGGTGTTCTACGTTGTTGGTACTGGTGGTGCTGGCCCTGATCCTGTGGCGGGGAGTCAGGGCCAGCGTCATGATTGATG
>NZ_JANIKJ010000083.1:0-253 GCF_024580965.1 Corynebacterium kozikiae | reverse complement strand
GGCCAAGCTAGAACATCGCAAGGAAATCGAGGCCCAAGTACTCAAGCTCATTCAGGACATTCCTCAAACCGAGATTCTTTTGTCCATGCCCGGCATCGGCCCGCGTAGCGCCGCGCAGATCCTCATGTGAAGCGGCCTGGGTTGGTCGGAGACTAGGTTTTACCCTAGGAGGACGATCAGCATGGCACGACCCAGTCAGTACGACGCAGCCACGCAGGAGCGCGCGGTGCGCATGTACTTCGAGCGCCTCGAG
>NZ_JANIKJ010000082.1:0-254 GCF_024580965.1 Corynebacterium kozikiae | reverse complement strand
CGCCTTGGTGTCATGGGAGCCATCAGGGGAATGGGCAGGATCTGTGCTGTAGCGATAGCGCAGGCCATGGATCCGGTCATGCTCGGCTACTAGCTGCTCACCGTTATAGATACTGACCAACCTCGGTGTCATCCGTACTGTCAGCTGCTGGCCAATCAGGCCAAACGGTACCGAGTAATACTGGTAGTCGCACATGATGTGCCAGTGCCGGTCGACCTTGACTTTCTTCCATGTCAGCTGCATGAATGAATCAG
>NZ_JANIKJ010000081.1:0-255 GCF_024580965.1 Corynebacterium kozikiae | reverse complement strand
TTTTCCGTTGAGGAGGTCGTTGACTACTTCCCGATGGTGAAATGGGTCGATGGTGAGGTAGAGAGGAACCAGTCACCTGGAAGAGATCGATCCAGTCGCTGGTGTGCAATCTGGGAGGTAGGGTCGCGGGGTCGATTCCTCGCGAGTGCAACCATGATTGTGTTTCTGAACGTGATGAAAACAACCCTGCCCTTCGGAGAATTTCCCTTATCCCGCGTCCCCGGGCAGTGAAAACGGTGTGCACCATCGCCTGAA
>NZ_JANIKJ010000080.1:0-255 GCF_024580965.1 Corynebacterium kozikiae | reverse complement strand
TTTTCCGTTGAGGAGGTCGTTGACTACTTCCCGATGGTGAAATGGGTCGATGGTGAGGTAGAGAGGAACCAGTCACCTGGAAGAGATCGATCCAGTCGCTGGTGTGCAATCTGGGAGGTAGGGTCGCAGGGTCGATTCCTCGCGAGTGCAACCATGATTGTGTTTCTGAACGTGATGAAAACAACCCTGCCCTTCGGAGAATTTCCCTTATCCCGCGTCCCCGGGCAGTGAAAACGGTGTGCACCATCGCCTGAA
>NZ_JANIKJ010000008.1:0-95197 GCF_024580965.1 Corynebacterium kozikiae | reverse complement strand
CTCACCCGTTCGCCACTCGAGTACCCAAAGCAAGCTTTAGGCCTTTCCGTTCGACTTGCATGTGTTAAGCACGCCGCCAGCGTTCGTCCTGAGCCAGGATCAAACTCTCCACAAAAAACAAGAAAAAAATCATTCCTTGCTTCAACATTGCTGGAAAGCCCAACAACTGGCAAAAAATAAAACAATGCGTGTGAGGCTCCGACGAGGAACAACCCCACACACAAAAACAGTTTCAAGCTATAAGTATTTTCACAAGCAAGCCACACTTGCCCGGCCAACACCACAACACAAAACCAAAAAATAAAGTACAAAAATATTTTAAGTACATTGGCACACTATTGAGTTCTCAAACAACCACCACACACCCCACACAGACCAGCATTGGCCAGTGAAAAGGCGGTAAGAAGAAACATTAACACGGCCTCGCGCTGAGCGCAAGTACTGAATCAAGATTTCTTGTTGGTTGCCGCCTCAGCATCTGCCTGAGCTTCTGCTTCTCTGCCGGTCAATAACCGGCTGCGGCGACTCGACCTAAGCTACACACAATCCAGCAACAACACAAACCACCAGGTAGAGAGCAAAAAAGGGAGCGGAGTAACCGCTCCCAAGGTCACTCCACTCCCAAGACCCAAGATCCAGAGCCTCGGCGCAAATGGCGGCTTCGCCCTACAGCACCTTCACGCCGGCAAAGTTTTTCTTGCCCTTGCGCAGCACGAGCCAGGCACCGTGCAGGAGGTCATCTTGGTTGGGCTCCCAGGTTTCGTCGTCGATGCGCTGGTTATTCACGTATGCGCCGCCTTCTTTCACCGTACGGCGGGCAGCGCCCTTGGAATCCGCGAGGCCCGTGGCCACCAAGAAGTCAATGATCGTCTTGGGGGCGTCGGTACCGATCTCCGCAATCTCCGTCTCAGCGAGCGCTCCGGCGAGGGTGCGTTCGTCGAGCTCTTCGAGTGCCGCGCGGCCAAACAGTGCCTGCGCGGCGAGCTCCACGGCCTTGGTTGCTTGCTCACCGTGGACAAGGTTGGTCATTTCCTGCGCGAGGCGGCGTTGTGCGGCGCGCTTGAATGGTTCCTCGGCTACGGCGACCTCGAGCTCGGCGATTTCTTCCTGGCTGAGGAAGGTAAACCAGCGGAGGTAGTCGATCACCACGGAGTCGCCAGCGTTGAGGAAGTACTGGTACCAGGAGTAAGGGCTGGTCTTTTCAGGGTCCAGCCACAGCTTCCCGCCACCGGTGGACTTGCCGAACTTTTGACCCTGAGCATCCGTCACCAGCGGAACGGTGAGTCCGTGGACCTTCTTGCCTTCCACGCGGCGCACCAAGTCCACGCCGGAGACGATGTTGCCCCATTGGTCACCGCCACCGATCTGCAGGCTGCACCCAAACTCACGGTTGAGGTGTACGTAGTCGTTGGACTGCAGGAGCATGTAAGAGAACTCCGTGTAAGAAATGCCGTCCGACTCAAGGCGGCGCTTCACGGTATCTCGGTCCAGCATGGTGTTCAGGGAGAAGTTCTTGCCTACGTCACGCAGGAACTCCACCACGGACATCTTCATTGTCCAGTCTGCGTTGTTGACCATCACCGCAGCGTTGCTGCCCTCAAAATCAACGAAGCGGCGCAATTGCCCCTTGATGGCTTCCAGGTTTTCCGCCACTTTTTCTTCGGTGAGCATCACGCGCTCGCCTACATCGCGGGGGTCGCCGATCATGCCGGTTGCGCCACCCGCGAGGGTGATCGGCTTGTGCCCTGCCTCCTGGAAGCGGCGCAGCATCACCATCGGCACCAGGTGGCCGGCGTGCAGCGAATCTCCGGTTGGGTCAAACCCGCAGTACAGGGTGATCGGTTCCGCGCAGGCCTCCCGCAGCGCCTCAACGTCCGTAGATTGATTAATCAAGCCGCGCCACTGCAGCTCATCAATGATATTCATCTGTTCCTCATCATGTTTTTCTTTGCCCATCCGATCCCCCTTCGGATCGGGCCCTCCCCCGCACAACTGTTCAGGCTATTGCGCTGGCCAAGTGATGGCTTCATTAGCAAGCATCACCGGGATACCGTCCTTGATTGGGTATGCAATCCCCAAGCGCTCGTTGACCAGCACGGCTTCTTCCTCCAGATATCGCAACTTGCCCTTGTCCTGCGGGCAGACGAGGATCTCCAAAAGCTTCGGGTCAACAGGCTTGGTTGCACTCATAGCTGATCAGTCTAGCGCACCGGTGCGACATTGCTTTCCGACGCCGCCAAGGCCCCCTCCCCTCACCGCTCGCACGCGGCGCAAAGAAAAAGGGGCGCCGGAATGGCACCCCTCCAATGTCCTTGAGGAACTTAGGGCAGCACGGGCACTGTTGCCCAGGCCCGCATGCGGGCGTTGGCTGCGTCGAGACGCTCCCGCTGCTCATCTACACGCACCTGGGCGGTGCCGCCGCGGGTAACGCGGGATGCCACCGCACCTTCTACGGTAAGGACTTCACGGACACCGGCAGTCAAGCGTGGATCAACGCTGGCGAATTCCTCATCGGTGAGTTCGTCGAGGCCAACCCCGCGGGCTTCGGCGATGCGCACGCAGGCGCCGGAGGCCTCGTGTGCTTCACGGAACGGCACGCCCTCGCGGACCATCCACTCAGCGAGGTCAGTTGCCAGGGTGTACCCGGCGGGTGCGAGCTCTCGCATGCGCTCAGGGTGAAAGGTCAGGGTTGCCACGAGGCCGGTCATGGCCGGCAGCAGCAGGTTGAGCTGGGCCACGGAATCCACGATTGGCTCTTTGTCTTCCTGCAGGTCACGGTTGTAGGCCAGTGGCATTGCCTTGAGGGTAGCCATTAGGCCGGCGAGGTTGCCGATTAGGCGGCCAGTCTTGCCCCTGGTGAGCTCGGCAACGTCGGGGTTTTTCTTCTGAGGCATGATGGAAGAACCGGTGGACCAGGAATCGTGGAGCGTCACATAACCAAACTCCGGGGTGCACCACGCGATGATTTCCTCAGCCAGCCGGGACATATCCACTGCGATTTGCGCGAGCACAAAGGCGGTTTCAGAGGCGAAGTCTCGGGAAGAAGTGGCGTCCAGAGAGTTGTCTGCAGCGTCGGCAAAGCCGAGTTCAGCAGCAATTGCCTCAGGGTCCAGGCGCAACGAGGAACCCGCAAGCGCACCCGAGCCGTATGGGGAAATAGCCAGGCGCTTGTCCAAATCCTGGATGCGCTCAAGGTCGCGCAGTAGTGGCTGGGCGTGGGCCAGGAGGCTGTGTGCCAACAGCACGGGCTGTGCCGCCTGGAAGTGGGTCTTACCTGGCATGATCACACCGGGCGCCTTTGCGGCTTGAGTGCTCAGGGCTTCAATGAGGTCGCTGACCTGCACGGCGATGTCTCGCACGGCGTCTCGCACCCACATACGGAACAGCGTTGCCACCTGGTCGTTGCGGGAGCGGCCAGCACGCAAACGCCCACCGACCTCCGAACCCACAATCTCAATGAGTCCTCGCTCCATTGCACCGTGCACGTCTTCGTCGGTAGGCAGCGGGCGGAACTCGCCCGAGGCAACCTTCGCGCCTAGTGTATCCAGGCCTGCGAGCATGGTGTTGAGGTCTGCGTCGGTGAGCAAACCCGCCTTGTGCAGCACCTTCGCGTGTGCCTTTGAGGCCAACACATCATAAGGGGCAAGAACCCAGTCAAAGTGAGTGGACACACTGAGTGCGAACATGGCTTCACTTGGCCCGCCGGCAAAGCGGCCGCCCCAAAGTGCGCCTTCGTTCGTTCCGTGCTTTTGCATTCTTGCTGCCCCTTCAAAGATGAGTGTTGCGGTGGTCAGGTGTGGGTTGGGCTACTTCGCTTTTACTGCGCTTTTACTGCGCTTTTACTGCACCTATTTACTGTGCCTCGCGGTCGCGTCGGTTCGCGATCTTGGAGGACAGACCGTGCAGCTCCACGAAGCCCTTGGCCAGGGTCTGGTCGAAGGTGTCGCCGGTGTCATAGGTTGCCAGGTTGAAGTCGTAGAGGGAGTGGTTGGAGCGGCGGCCGTTGACCACGCATGCGCCTGCGTGCATCACCATGCGGATATCGCCGGTGACGTGCTCCTGGGTGGACTCAATGAAGGCGTCAAGGGAACGCTTGAGTGGGCCGTACCAGAGGCCGTCGTAGACCTCCTCGGACCAGCGGGCGTCGATGAGGCGCTTGTAGCGAGCGAGTTCGCGCTCAACGGTCACGTCCTCCAGCGCCTGGTGGGCGGTGATCAGGGCGATGGCACCTGGGGCTTCGTAGACCTCGCGGGACTTGATGCCCACAAGGCGGTCCTCCACCATGTCGAGGCGGCCGATGCCCTGTGCGCCGGCGCGGCGGTTGAGCTCCTCGATGGCCTCCAGCACGGTGACCTTGCGGCCGTCAATTGCCACTGGCACGCCAGATTCGAAGGAAACAATTACTTCATCAGGGGCGTTACCCAGCGCTGGGTCCTCGGTGTAGGCGTAGAGATCCTTGGTTGGTGGGTTCCACAGATCCTCCAGGAAGCCGGTTTCCACGGCGCGGCCCCACACGTTTTGGTCGATGGAGAACGGGGAGGATTTGGACTGCTCGATTGGCAGGTTGATCTCTTCCGCAAAGGCAATTGCCTTGTCACGGGTCCAGGCGTAGTCACGCGCCGGTGCGATGATTTCCAGCTCTGGGGCCAGGGCCCGGAAGCCCACCTCAAAACGGACCTGGTCATTTCCCTTGCCGGTGCAGCCGTGGGAAACGTGGGTGCCACCGTGCTCCTTTGCCGCCTCAACGAGGTGCTTCACAATCAGTGGGCGGGAGATTGCAGAAAGCAGTGGGTACTGCTTCATGTACATGCCGTTTGCCTTGATGGTTGGCAGGCAGTATTCGTTTGCAAACTCATCCTTGGCATCGATCACGATGGATTCCACCGCACCACAGTCAAGGGCACGCTGGCGAACGGACTCCATGTCCTCCCCGCCTTGGCCGAGGTCCAGGGAAACGGCAACAACCTCGCCGCCAGTCATCTTTGCCAGGTATGGGATGGCCACGGAGGTATCCAGGCCGCCGGAGTACGCAAGAACCACGCGGTTCGACATAAGAAAAGCTCCTTGAATGAGGAAAAGTGTTCTGAATTATTGAGTTACGTTACTGAAATTGGTCCGCCGCTCACCGCTGTGTGCAGCATCTTTTCGGTGTATAAGGCACCGCTTGTTCCAAAAGGATTGCCGAAGAAGAATAGTACACGCCCTGCTGGACATCACTCCCATTGCCCATGCAATTGGTCTTGGGGCGCGCGCCAGTTGGAGGCAGTCAGGGAAGTTCGGAAATCGGGTACCGACGCCACCACCTGGCCATCCCTCGGAGGAACACTGCCCTGCCCTATTGATCGCGGGACTGGAACAGTTCCACCAGCTCGGCGCCGGTGAGCGGATCGCGGGCGAGAACGAACACGGTGTCATCGCCCGCGATAGTACCCACCACCTGCTCCATTCCCACCCGGTCAATGAAGGAGGCGAGAAACTGCGCCGCACCTGGTGGAGTGCGCAGCACCGCGATGTTGCCGGAGTGGTCTGCGGAGACCAAGAGGTCGTCGAGCATCCTGCGCAGTTTGGCCTTGACCGCGAGTGCGCCAGGCATTACCGCCTCCTCGGTCGCACCCACCACGTAGTAGGCACGGCCTTGCTCGTTGCGGACTTTCCTCGCGCCGAGTTCATCCAAGTCCCTGGACAGGGTGCCTTGGGTGATGTCCACTCCATGCTTGGACAGCAGCTCCGAAAGCTGCATTTGGCTGCTCACCGTGTGCTCTTCAAGCAGGTCCAAAATGAGTGCTTGGCGCACTGTTCGCGTAATTGGATTTGCTGCCACGTTTCGTTCCCTCTCAACCGTCTCGAGCTTGATTGAAACTCACCCCTGCGCGGGTTACACCTGTTCCTGGCTTGGCTGGTTCTGCATAAGCCACACCATCAGCGCGTTTTGGGCGTGAAGGCGGTTTTCGGCCTCATCGAACACCACGGACTGTGGGCCGTCGATCACCGAAGCCGTCACCTCGTTGCCCCGGTATGCAGGCAGGCAGTGCAGGAAGATTGCCCCTTGATTGGCGCGAGCCATCACCGCATCATCCACCTGATACGGCAGGAATGGGGTCCGGCGGTCGAGGCCATCGCCTTCCATTCCCATGGACACCCAAGTGTCAGTAATCACCACATCTACGCCATCAACGGCGTCCAGGGAGTCACTTACCGTGATGGTTGCGCCGGTTTGCTCAGCGCGCTGTTGTGCGCGCTCCACCCATTCCTGCTTTGGTTGGAAGTCCTTTGGCGCCACGATGGCAATATCCATACCTGCGGTGGCCATGCCCAACAGGTAGCTGTTGGCCATGTTGTTGTCACCGTCGCCAAGGTAGGCCGCACGCAGCCCCTTCAAACCCGCAGGGCCCTGCTGCGGGCAAAGGTGCTCCACGATAGTCTGCAGGTCAGCCAGGATCTGGCAGGGGTGGAGGCTGTCGGACAGCGCATTCACAATTGGCACCGTTGCGCCCTCAGCAAGCTCCTCAAAGTTGCTGTGGGCAAAGGTCCGCCACACGATCATGGAGACAAAGCGGGAAAGCACCGCGCCGGTGTCTTGAAACGTCTCCCCCTTGCCCATTTGGGAATCACTGGTGGTCACCACGATTGCGTTTCCGCCAAGCTTGGCAACGCCTGCATCAAAGGAGAAGCGCGTGCGGGTGGAAGTCTTGTCAAAAAGTACTGCCACGGATTGCGGCCCCTCAAACACGCGGTGGGCGTATGGGTCGGCCTTCAGCGCGAGCGCCAGCTCCAGGACTTCCTGCTGCTCTTGTGGCGTGAGGTTGTCATCCTCCAGGAAGTGGCGCACACCGTTGATAACGCCGCGTTCGCGGCCTAAGGTGCGGTTGCCGGGAGCTGCTGTGTCGTGTGCGTTTGCCATAGGTTTGCTCTTCTTTCTTTTCCTTGGGCCGGTACGGGCCTTGGGTCTTGGGGCTTGGGCTCGTCGTTAAGCTTTTTCTACCTGCGTAAGCACGTTGGCGATGCGCTGGACCGCATCCTCCAGCTCCACGTCGGTGATCACCAGCGGTGGGGTGAGGCGAAGCACCTGCTCGCTCGGGGCGTTGAGGATCAACCCGTTTTCGAGCGCGGTGCCCACCGCCTGCTTGGCCACGGGATTGTGCAGTACCACGCCGAGCATCAAGCCGCGGCCGCGAACTTGCTGCACCTCGGGAAGGACCTCGAGCGCCTCCCGCAGCTTCTCGCCTTTGCGCTGAACTTCGGCGAGGAACTCAGGCGTCAGTTCCTCCAGCACCACACCGGCCGCCGCGCAGGCCACTGGATTGCCGCCAAAGGTTGTGCCGTGCTTGCCGGGGCTAAATAGCGTGGCCGCTTTGCCGTGGGCCAGCACCGCACCGATCGGCAGACCAGCACCGAGGCCCTTCGCCATAGAAATGATGTCCGGAACTACCCCGGTCGCGTGCTCGAAAGCCCAAAATTGGCCGGTGCGCCCGATGCCGGTCTGGACTTCATCAACGGCGAGGAGGATGCCGTGCGCGTCGCAGAGCTCGCGCAAGCCTTCAAGGAATCCCTCCGGTGCGGGGATCACGCCGGTCTCGCCCTGGATCGGTTCCAGGATGATGGCGGCGGTGTCCGACGGATCGTGCTCCACCAATTTCCGTACATAGTCCAGGTCCCCGTATGGGAAAAACTCCACACCCTGTGGCAGTGGCGCGAACGGTGCCTGCTTGTCCGGTTGGCCAGTCATTGCCAGCGCACCCATGGTGCGGCCGTGGAAACCGTGGGTGGCTGCCAGGATCCTTGAGCGGCCAGTCAGGCGCGCAAGCTTCAACACGGCCTCGTTGGCCTCGGTGCCGGAGTTACAGAAGAACAAGCGGGTGCTTTCGGCGTTCTCTTCTCCGGCAACCCTGGCGAACTGGTCTTTCAGCTTGGCCGCAACGTTCAGCACCGGCTGTGTGGCAAACAAATTGGAACTGTGCGCCAATGTTGCCACCTGCTCACTCACAGCGGCAACTACCTTAGGGTGGCCGTAGCCAAGCGAGTTCACGGCGATGCCCGCGAGCATGTCAATGTAAGTCTTGCCGTCTACGTCCACCAAGGTGGAGCCGTTGCCGCTGGCCAGGGCCACCTGTGGGGTGCCGTAGTTGTCCATCAGCGTGGACTGCCAGGCCTGCTGGGCGTGTTCGGTGTTTGTCATGGGTGGTCCTTTTGCGGTGAGTTTTTGGTCAGACTGAGCAGTTGCTGTAGTTGGAGTATTTGGTCTTAGCGCGGGACGGCCGCCCGATACACAGTTGATTCGTGTTCGGTTTCTTCCTGAACGTCCTGTACATCGGGCACCACCATGGTGCCAATGCCGCCTTCGGTAAGCAGTTCCAACAGCACACTGTGGGCAAAGCGGCCGTCGATAACGTGCGCCGCCTGAACCCCCGCTTGCACCGCATTGAGGCAGCTTTCCATTTTAGGGATCATGCCGGAGTCTAACTGCGGCAGGAGGGAAGCCAATTTTCCTACCTTGATCTTTGACACCAAGGAATCGCGGTTTGGCCAGTCGGTGTACAGGCCTTCCACGTTGGTGAGGATCAACAGACGCTCTGCGCCGAGGGCGGCGGCGAGGGCGCCGGCTGCCGTATCGGCATTGATGTTGAACACCTCACCGTCCTCGCCTGGGGCGATGGTGGACACCACGGGAATCCTGCCGGCTTCAATGATGTCCATGAGGGCGGAAGCGTCCACATGGGTGATGTTGCCAACCTGGCCGATGTCCGTGAGCTGGCCGTCGATCTCAATCAGGCGCTTCTCCGCGTGGAACAGCCCGGCGTCCTCGCCGGAGGTACCCACCGCCAGCGGCCCGTAGGAGTTGATCAGACCAACAAGGTCGCGGCCAACCTGCCCAAACAGGACCATCCGCACCACGTCCATCACCTCTGGAGTAGTCACGCGGAAGCCGCCCTTGAACTCACCTTTCATGCCGAGGCGGTCCAGCATCTCATTGATTTGTGGGCCACCGCCGTGGACCACCACGGGCTTCACGCCAACGGTGCGCAGGAACACCATGTCCGCCGCGAATGCTCGCTTAAGGTCCTCATCCACCATGGCGTTTCCGCCGTACTTCACCACCACGATCTTGTCGCGGAAGTGTTGCAGCCAGGGCAAGGCCTCAGCGAGGACGTGCGCCCGATCCTGGGCGGTGAGCTGGTCAATGGCTTCAAAATTCACGGCAGGAGGCCCTTTCTTTATGGCTCGCAACGGCAGTGTGTGACAGAGAGCCCGGTGGGTTTGGTGGTGTGCGTTGTGATAGCAGTTCAACTACTAGCTGGAGTATGCAGAATTGATTTCCACATAGGCGTGGGACAGGTCGGTAGTGCGCACGAAGGCTTCACCTTGCCCGCCGGTTCCCAGGTCCACGCGCACATCGATGTCTGCTCCACTGAGGTCTACGTCGCGAGCGCCCGGCGCACCAGTGGAGCCTACGCATACCGGCTGGTCATTGAAATACACCGAGATGTTGTCTGGGTCCATGTCTGCTTGGGCCATTCCCACTGCGGCCAGTACTCTGCCCCAGTTGGGGTCGGAGCCAAACATTGCGCACTTGAACAGATTGTCGCGCGCGAGGGTGCGTGCTGCCTCAAGCGCCTGCGCGTCGGTACTGGTGCCGGTGACCGTGACCTTGACGCGCTTGGTCACACCCTCGGCGTCGGCTTGCATTTGATCGGCGAGCGCCGCGCATACCTGCAGCACCGCGGCCTTGAACTCCTCAGCGTCCACACGCACGCCGGAGGCCCCGTTGGCGAGCAGCAGCACGGTGTCATTCGTGGAGGTAGACCCATCGATGTCCAGGGTGTTAAAGGTAACGGCACTGCCCTGCTCCAGGGCCTGCTGTGCAACGTCCGCGGAAACATCGGCGTCCGTGGTGAGGCACACCAGCATGGTCGCCAGTGAAGGAGCCATCATGCCCACGCCCTTGCCCATGCCGCCGATGGACCATCCTTCTCCCTGGTAGAAGGCTTCCTTCGCCACGGTGTCCGTAGTCATGATGGATTCAGCCGCCACGTGTCCCGCTTCGTCGGCGTCGCTGAGCTGTTCCACCAACGCTGGGAGTGCTTGTTGCATCTTGGGCACTGGCAGGACGTCGCCAATCAGCCCGGTGGAGCACATCGCTACGTCAAGGGCATCCACCCCAAGCAGTTCTGCAGCCTGGTCCACCAGGAGCTTTGCGTCGGCATCGCCCTGCGCACCGTTGCAGGCGTTGGCATTGCCGGAGTTGTATAGCACCGCGTGCAGCGTGCCAGATTCCAGCGCCTTCCTGCTGAGTTTTACCGGCGACGCCACCACACGATTCCTCGTGAACACACCCGCCGCCACGAACTTCGGCCCAAGATTGCGCACCAGCGCCATGTCCTTGTTGCCGGAGGGCTTAATGCCCGCGACGAGCCCCGAAGCCTCAAATCCGGCTGGGGTGGTAATTCCGCTCATGGTGTCTCCTTGAGTTGAGTGTAAAAGTGTGGCGTTGATGGTTTTAAGGGGCTTTCCGACGCGCCGACGCGCCGTTTCCAGCAAGAGACAAGTGCGCCGCGCTGGAGCAGGTACTTAGGGGGCTACGGCGTTTCGCGGCAGACCTGCGGTTTCTTGGAGGCCGAGCGCAAGGTTCATGCACTGCACGGCGGCCCCGGCGGTGCCTTTGCAGAGGTTGTCGATTGCCGTGGTGACCAAGAGCTTTCCGGCGGTCTCATCCACCTCAACCTGGAGGTGGCACATGTTGGACCCCACCACGTTCTGCGTTTGGGGCTGCTGGCCTTCGGGCAGGATCCGCACGAATGCTTCCCCGGCGTAATACTCCGCATACGCTTGGCGAACATCCTTCTGTGTGACGCCCTCCTGTAAGACTGCGGTGGCGGTGGTGAGGATACCGCGTGGCAGAGGCGCGAGGACCGGGGTGAAGCTCACCTTCGGTTCGAGTGCTTGCCCCTTGGCGCCATGGGCCGCTGCACCCGCGAGGTTTTGCCGAATCTCCGGGTTGTGGCGGTGCTTACCGGCCGTGTTGTAGGCCTTAATCGAACCCATGGTCTCGGAGCCCAGGAGGTCTACGTTCGCCTTCTTCCCGGCGCCGGAAACGCCGGTGATGGACACGATGTTCACGTCCTGCTCCACCAAGCCGGCCGCGAAGGCAGGTGCCATGGCCAAGGTAGCCCCGGTGGGGAAACACCCTGGAACCGCTACCCGCTTGCTGCCACGGAGTTCCTCGCGGTTTTCTGCCACCTCGGGCAAGCCATATGGCCAGTGCCCGGCGTAGGTGCCGCCGTAGTAGGTGTCCCAGTCCTGTTCGGAACGCAGACGGAAGTCAGCGGCGCAGTCGATAATCACGGAATCCTCGCCAAGTTGCGTAGCAATTTCCGCCGAGTGCCCGTGAGGCAGCGCCAGGAACACCACGTCATGGCCCGCTAGGGTTTCCTTGGAGGTTGGCTCAATCACGCACTCTGCGAGGTCGCTGAGATGGGGCATGAGCTCACCCACTGTCTTACCCGCAGTTGAGGCCCCGGTGAGCGCCCCGATCTGGATAGTGCCGTCGAGATACGCTGGATGCGCAAGCAGCAAACGCAGGATTTCCGCACCCGCATAGCCAGAAGCGCCGGCAACAGCTACGCGGATCACGCCTGATCCGGATGGGTTGCCGCTAGATTGAGTTTCACACATGGAGCAATACTAGCATTTATGCGCAGTGTTGCAAATTATTTCACCCGCTCCCCCGGACTTCCAGGAAAAACGGGAAAATTATGCAATATTGCATACATTTATTCGGTCCTGAACCCCGTGTTCGGTTGGGAGCGAACGCGGCCAGTGACCATTTGGGGACGTCGGAACCGCCCCAGACACAAACACCGGAAAAGACTCACCCCTAGCCACCCCTAGCCTTCCCGGCGTTTGTCCTTCATCGCGCTTAAGCGCGCATGCTTGCCCCGAACACTTCCTCGGCGCGCTTCGCAGCAGCCAGGCGGCCCTGGGAGCACTCTTCATCCGTCAAGGTGCGGTCCTTCGCGCGGAACACCAGGGAAAACGCCAGAGACTTCTTGCCCACGCCAAGCGACTCGGAGCGGTAGACGTCAAAGAGCTCCACGCTTTCCAGCAGTTCGCCGGCGGCTTCCGCGATCAGCGCACGCACGCTTTCTGCAGCGGTCTGCTCATCCACCACGAGCGCCAAATCCTGGTTGAGCGCAGGGAATGCGGAAAGCACCGGCGCCGGCAGGTTCTCCTCAAACGGCAAGGCCGTGAGGTCAATTTCCATAGCGCAGGTACGCGCGGGCAGGCCCAAGCGCTCAAGGACCTGCGGGTGCAGCTCGCCGGCGTGGCCCACCACCTGGCCCGCGACCTTCAGCGCAGCGCAACGGCCCGGGTGCCACGGCAGCTCCTCGGCGTTCTCCAGCTCCAGGCTCACGCCCGCCGCACGAGCCACAATCTTTGCGGACTCAATGGCGTCCGCATAGGAGTAGGCGCGCCCTTGCCCCCAAGGGCCGGCGAACTCAATGTCACCGGTGGCAACGGTTGCGGCGTGCAGCGGCTGGTACGGCAGCGACTCAAGAAGCTGCGCAACTTCGCTTTCCGACGGCCGCACGCGCACATCCAACATGGGGCTACGTCCCTCACCGCGAGCAAATGAAACCTGCTGCACACCAAAAAGGCTGAAGTCGCGCTGACCACGGGCCACGTTGCGGCCCAGAGCCTCCAGCATGGAAGGCAGCAAGGTGGTGCCCAAGATGGCGTAGTCCGCATCCAACGGGTTCTGTACCTTTACCACCGCGCGGCGTGGATCGGAGGCATCAAGGCCCCACTGCTCAAAGGTGTCGTTCTTGATGAACGGGGTTGGCAGGATCTCCGCGTAGCCGTGATGCGCAAGCGCGTGAGTAACGGCGCGACGGCGCTTCTGCGCAGCGGTAAGGCCTGCACCCACGGGTGCGGAAGGCACGATGGTTGGGATGTCCTCCAACCCCTCAAGGCGCAGCACCTCTTCCACCAGGTCTGCGGTCATGGTGATGTCATGGCGCCAGGTTGGTGGGGTGACCTCCAGCTCGTCGCCGCCCTCGGAGACCGTTACCACGCAGCCAACTTCTTCCAAACGGGAAACCACAATCTCGCGGGTGTAATCAACACCGGCAATCTCCGCTGGACGCTGCGCACGCATGGAAATACTTGCGCTTTGTGGCGTCTCGCCCACCAGGGTGCGCTCGGCCTCGATGGTCCCGCCGGCAATACGCACCAGCAACTCGCAGGCCATGTCCAACGCAACCTCAATGATCGCTGGATCAACTCCGCGCTCGAAGCGCCTGGAGGCCTCCGAGCTCAGCTTGTGGCGGCGCGAAGTACGGGCCACGGTGATCTGGTCCCAGTTCGCAGCCTCAAAGTACACGTTGGCGGTGGTGTCTGCGATTTCCGACGAACTACCGCCCATCACCGCGGCGAGGGACTGAATGCCGGAGTCATCTGCAATCACCACGTCCTCTGGGTCCAATGTGCGCTTCACATGGTCCAGCGTTTCCAGCGTCTCGCCTGCCTGAGCGCGGCGTACCACCAGGCCACCTTGGATCTTGTCCGCGTCGAAAGCGTGCATTGGCTGACCAAGCAGCAGCATGATGTAGTTGGTCACGTCGGTAGCAGGGTTCACCACGCGCTGCCCTGCCAGCATCAGCTCACGCTGCAGCCATAGTGGGGATTGCGCGCTTGGGTCGATGCCACTGACCTTGCGCAGGCCAAAGCGGCGCGCCTTGGTGTCTGCCTCCACGCGCACCTGAAGCAACTCCGCGGTGGGCGCAGGTACGCTTGCCAGATCAAAGCCCGCGATCTCGGGGTGCAGCGCCACATCCTTGAAGGAGAGGTTGAACGCGGAGGCGAGCTCGCGGGTGAGACCTCGGGCGGAGAGAGCGTAGCCGCGGTCTGGGGTGATATTGACGTCAAAGACGGTATCCGCCAGGCCGAGGATTTCACGGGCGTCCGTGCCCGGCTCGGCGAGGTTGGCTTCCAGGGTGATGATGCCGTCGGACTTGTCTGCCAGGCCCAGCTCAGCCGCCGAACAGATCATGCCCGCGGACATGCGGCCGTAGGTCTCGCGCGCGGCGATGGCGAAATTGCCAGGCAGCACGGCGCCAGGAAGGGACACCACAACGAGGTCGCCCTCAGCGAAGTTGCGAGCGCCACATACGATGGACTGCAGCTCACCCGTGCCGTTTGCTTGGCCAACGTTCACCATGCAGTGGCGAATCGGCTTTTTGAACCCGGTGAGTTCCTCGATGGTTTCCACGCGGCCAACCACCAATGGGCCTGTGGTCTCTGGGATGGACTCGTATCCTTCCGTTTCAAATCCAACGCGCACGTAGCCCGCATCGAGCTCGGCTGGGGTGACGGACCACCCTGGGTTTGCGGCGCCGAGCAAAGAGGTGACCCAGTTTTGCGTGATAAGCATGGGAAAAGTTCTCCTGAAGTGAAAAGTCGTTGTGCGAGCTGGGCTTAGGCCTGAATGCCGAATGGGAGGGTGAAGCGGACATCGCCTTCCACCATGTCACGCATATCGGAAAGGCCGTTGCGGAACTGCAGGGTGCGCTCCACCCCGATGCCAAAGGCAAAGCCGCTGTATTCCTCTGGGTCAATTCCCGCCGCGCGCAGGACGTTGGGATTCACCATGCCGCAGCCGCCCCACTCAATCCAGCCGGCGCCGCCCTTCTTGTTGGCAAACCACACATCCACCTCAGCAGATGGCTCGGTGAAGGGGAAATAATTGGCGCGCATGCGGGTCTTCGCTTCGGGACCGAACAGGGTCTTGGCCAGGTGATCCAGGGTGCCGCGCAGGTGGGCCATGGTGAGGCCCTTATCCACCGCGAGGCCTTCAACTTGGTGGAACACTGGGGTGTGGGTGGCATCGAGCTCGTCGGTGCGGAACACTCGGCCTGGGCACACCACGTAGATAGGGACGTCACGCGAGAGCATGGTGCGCATCTGCACTGGTGAGGTGTGCGTACGCAGCACCTGCAGCGAGCCTTCATCGGACACGTGGAAGGTGTCCTGCAGTGTGCGGGCCGGATGGTCCGGGATGAAATTCAGGGAGTCGAAGTTGAAGTACTCTGCCTCCACCTCGGGACCGTCGGCCACCTCGTAGCCCATGGCCACAAAGATGTCCGCGATGGTCTCACTCAAGGTGGTGATTGGGTGCAGCGCACCAACTTGGCCACGGGTGGTGGGAACAGTCACGTCAACGCGCTCAGCCACCAGCACCTCAGCGTTGCGCTTCTCCTCCAGCGCGGCCTTGGCTTCAGCGTACGCCTTTTCGACGCGCCCACGCGCCACATTCACCAGGCGGCCAGCGTCCTTGCGCTGGTCTTTCGGAAGGGAACCCAAAGCTTTGCGGGCGGATGGGATCGGTGCATCATCACCGAGGTGATCCCGCCGGGCGGTGGCCAACTGCTCAAGGTCATGTGCTGCCGCAAATGCTGCTTCAGCGGTTTGGGCCGCGGTTTGCAAAGCTTCTTCAGTGAGCTGATCAACAAGCTGATCAGTGATCTGATGTTCAGACACCTTGGGGTTCCACCTTCATTTCCTTGAGTTTGCCCTGGTCAATTTAGCGTGAGTGTGAGCGGCGTGAGCCTTTGGAAGCGGCGTGAACGCCTTGAGTTTCACCGTTTCGCTGATGCTCTGCAGCTTGCCGGCAGGTCCACTTAGGGTTGCCGGCAGGTTCACGCTTCAACCTGCACATCATACCCGCATTACTGCCGAAAAAGCGCCTTGGCAGATTCATAGAGGCAGATCGATGCCGCGGTAGCCAGATTCAACGATTCCGCGCGCCCCCGAATCGGAATACTCACCCGATGGTCTGCTGCTTCCAGCAGCTCTGGCGGTAGGCCGCGGGCCTCGTTTCCAAACAACCAGGCGGTTGGTTTCTCCAATAGCTCTCCGGCCTCATCGAGGTTCACTTCTCCTCCCGCGGTGGTGGCCAAAATCTGGAGGCCCTTTGCACGGAGATTGCCCAGCACGTCCTGTGTGTTGCTCACCCTGGCTACTGGGAGATGGAAGATGGATCCCGCCGAGGAACGCACCGCCTTCGAGGATTGGGGGTCCACGGTGTTGCCGGCAAACACCACGGCATCCGCACCTACGGCATCACTAACGCGAATGAGGGTGCCGGCATTTCCGGGGTCATTGGTTTCCACGGGAACGCTCACCAACTTTGGGGAACCCGCGAGTGCCTTGCCGATGGTCCACAAAACCGGCGTGCAGGTGGCAAAAATTCCGGTGCTTTGTACGGTGTCACTCAGGTGCTTTGCGGCTTGCTCCGTAATTGGGTGGACATACACCCCCATGTGGCCAGCCGCAGTGAGAATGTCCCGGAAACGAGCTGCCGCCGCCTCCGTGACATAGACATCAGTTGCCGCCCCGGTTGCCACCGCGGCTTCGACAGAATTCTCGCCCTCAATAATCAACGCACCAGCTTTCTTCCGGGCTTGGGCGCGGTGCAGTTTCGCGGCGTTCACCACCCGGGGGGTGCGTTCTGTAAACGGCGTTGTAAAGTCCAGGTCCACCTTCATAAGGGATAAGGCTAGCAGGGTGGGTGTGCGCTGTTCGCTAAGCGTGTGCCGCCAAGAGGATCGGCGCTTCCAAACCTTTCCGACGCCCCCCGCCGGGCCTCACGTCCGTCTCCACAACCCCAACCCTCACTTCACATGCAGAAAACGGCGCCTCCCCTACTTCGGGGAAGCACCGTTTCGTGCACATTCAGCAGCCCGCCTGCGGGGCTGCCTCGCTAGCCACGCTTGCCTGATCCTAGGATTAGGCAGCCTTTGGAGCGTTGACGTCCTCTGGCAGGGCAGCCTTGGCTGCCTCGCAGATAGCGGAGAATGCTGCGAAGTCGTTCACGGCGAGCTCGGCGAGGATCTTGCGGTCAACCTCGATGCCAGCGAGCTTGAGGCCCTGGATCAGGCGGTTGTAGGTGATGTCGTTCATGCGAGCTGCGGCGTTGATGCGGGTGATCCACAACTTGCGGAACTCAGACTTGCGGGCGCGGCGATCGCGGTATGCGTAGGTCTGGGAGTGCAGCCACTGCTCCTTGGCCTTGCGGTACAGGCGGGAACGCTGACCGCGGTAGCCCTTGGCTGCCTTCAGGATTTCGCGACGCTTCTTCTTAGCGTTCAGTGCGCGCTTGACTCGTGCCACTTTGAAACTTCCTTATCGATATTTTGAGAAAAAGGGGGAAAGAGAATGGTGTGCCGTATTCGGCGGCGTAGGCGGCCGTTTGGGCGGAAGGGTTAAGCCTTGCCCAACAGGCGCTTGATGCGCTTGACGTCAGCCTTGTCTACATCCTCAGTGCCCTTAAGGCGACGGGTACGAGTGGAAGGCTTGCCTTCAAGGAGGTGGCGTCGGTTTGCCTGCTCACGACGGAGCTTGCCGGAACCAGTGACCTTGATGCGCTTCGCGGTGCCCTTGTGGGTCTTCTGCTTCATGGATGTTCGTCCTTTGAGTTTGTGAAAGTGTTTACTTCTTGCCCTTGCGCACCGGCCCGAAGACCATGGTCATATTGCGACCATCTTGCTTCGGCTTGGCCTCGACGATGCCGTAGTCTGCAACGTCGTCTGCGAGGCGCTCCAGGAGGCGGAAACCAAGTTCGGGGCGGGATTGCTCGCGGCCGCGGAACATGATGGTGACCTTCACCTTGGAACCCTTTTCAAGGAACCGGATCACATTGTTCTTCTTCGTCTCGTAATCGTGATCATCGATCTTGGGACGGAACTTCTGCTCCTTGACCACAGTCTGCTGCTGGTTCTTACGAGCCTCGCGTGCCTTCTGCGCCTGCTCGTACTTGAACTTTCCGTAGTCCATGATCTTGGCCACAGGTGGCTTCGCGTTAGGCGCCACCTCAACGAGATCGAGGTCTGCGTCGTAAGCGAGCTTACGGGCATCTTCAATCCGGACAATGCCGACCTGTTCGCCGTTAGGGCCAACGAGACGGACCTCGGGAACACGGATTCGCTCATTAATGCGAGCTTCAGTGCTGATGGGAACTCCTCAAGTAGCAAAATGTTTCAATGCGATCTACCGAGCAAGCCAAAGCTGCAGTGTTCCCCGATTCCCCAACCAAAGTTCAACGCCCATGAAAAAATTCCCGCTTGGCCGTGCCGAGCGGGAGATCATGAACACAATAAAGCACTTCTCATGCTGTACCGTTTGAACCCTGAGCCAACCGGATTGCTCTGGCGGCGTGGGGTGGGATGATCTCCACTTGCAACCTAAGCCATGCTTAGGCGGTAGCTTAGCAACACTAACACACCCCAGGCCCGCACCGCAAAACAACACGCCCGCGTCTACCGCGACCTCCCCGGCCGTAGGGAGCGTTTCCCTATACTTCCCTATACTTTGGACCATGAGCAGCGGCAAGAGCAATCCACCAAGCCTGCAGGAAATCAGCGCACGCCTCGAACGAGCCCTCGCCCAACTCGCGTTCACCCAACGCGAACTCGGTGAACTCCGCAGGGAACTACAGATACAGGAGATGCAGGAACAGGTAGTTTCCCAGGAGCGTTCCGACGTGCCCAGCGCCACACACAGCGAGGCGGCAGCGGCGCATCCAATTCCTACTCCCACCCCCCGCACGGGACGCTACACCCCGCCGTCGCCTGAGATCACACGTGCACGGGTCGCCGCTTCTTCCTCTTCCGGTCCGAAGTGGTGGGCCGATGACGCCAAGCTTGCCCGGCTCCTTGGGGCCTTTGGCGGCGTCGTGACTGTTCTTGGCCTCGGTTTCCTGGTGTCCCTGGGTGTGGAGCGGGGCTTTGTGACCACCGGGATGCTGGTGGCGCTCGCGCTGCTGCTGAGCGCCGCGGTGTTTGGCAGTACTTTTTGGCTGCACGCGCGGAAGTTCCGCACGCCGGCGCTGGCGTCAACGTGGTGGACCGGACTCGTGGGTTTGCTGCTGAGTTTGCAAGCAGCGCACGCCATTGTGCACTGGATTGGTCAGGACACGCTTGCGTTACTGAGTTTGCTGCTCGGCGTGGTTGCTTTGGTGTTCGCACATCTGTGGCGCAACCGGGTATTGAGTATCGGTACTGCGATCATCAGCACGCTGCAGGGCATGTGGTTGTACGGAGCGCAGGCCACAGCCGATTTCACCGGCCGCGACCAGGCGGCTGAGGCCTGGTACCCGCTTGGCATTTTTGCTGCCCTGCTTCTTCTTCAAACGGTGCTGCGCTACCCGCAGGATTTGCCGGTGGATGGCGGCACGGCTGGCGGGGACCGCGATACCGCACCTCATGCCGGGAATTTCGCACTGGCGTCGGCACGCCCCACCAATGGCCCAGGGCAAGCACTGTTCGGTGCATATGTTTCAGCCACGCTACTGTTGGCAACAATCGGCTGGATCACCATGTTCGGTGACATCACCGCTTTCCGGGGCTGGACCTACTGCCTGTTTGTTGCTGTGCTGTTTGCCTGCTACACCACCGTGTGGCGGATGCCGAACGCCCACACCCAGGCCCATCCGCAGGGTACGGCCCAGGGATCGTCTGGTTCAGGACCGGGCGCAGCATCCGGAATTCCGGCAGTGGCTCGCCTCGCACTGCTTGCACCCCCGCGCTCCGGCACAAAGATTTGGGCCCTGCTTTTGGTGCCATTTGTAGCGCTCTACCCGGTGTTCAGCAATGGCCCTGGGCTAGCGGTGTTCCTCGGGGTACTGCTGATTGCCGGTTGGGTTGCCGCCAACGGACACCCGCTGTTGTGGGTGTTGGCCATCCTACCGTTGGTTCGCGCGCTGGAGTTCTTGCCAACGTGGCTGGATTGGCTGCGGCCCATCGCTTTGCCGTTGGCGCTTGCCTGCGTAACCTACACCTTCCTGCAACCCAAGTACCTCAAGCACGCCGCATGGGTGCTGGTGGCCTGGTGCTTTGCGGTGGTTGTGGTGATGGATCGCTTCCTCCAGGCAGTGGTGGGTTGGAGCATCGATCCCCTACGCAATCCATTTGCACTGCTCGCCGGCCTGAGTTTCCTGGTGATCATCGCGGCGATCGTCTCCCGTATGCCAGTGATCCGCCAACTCAGCGACATTTGGAAGATCAGCCTTGGGCTGTTGGCTCTGAGCGCTACGGCATTCGCAGTGGTGGGCATCATCACCCCGCTGGGCGCGATGGTGCTCGACGGCGGCATCAGCGGCCCGATTGCAAGCAGGGGCTCCACATGGACGGCGTTCTACGCGGCGCACGCGCTGACGTCGGTGGGCTGGATCGGCGTGGCAACCTGGGCGTTGGCCAAGCGCCGCGCGTCACTGGCGGTTGGCACCTTCTTGGCGGTCGCAGGCACCGTCAAGCTGGTGTTCTTTGACCTCGCCGCCATTTCCGGCGTCCCACGCACCGTGGCATTCCTCGTGTGTGGCGTGCTGCTGCTGGTCACGGCGATTCAACGTTCGCGTGACGACGCCCTGAGACGCCCTACTTCCCCAAGCGACACTGAGGTGAAGCCTGAGGCGGCGGCTACACCTGAAGCAGAGGCTTAAGGAATTGCCCGGTGTAGGAACCGGCAACCTTGGCCACTTCTTCAGGAGTGCCTTGGGCAACCACAGTTCCGCCGCCAGCGCCACCTTCTGGCCCCATGTCCACGATCCAGTCTGCTGCCTTGATTACGTCGAGGTTGTGCTCGATCACAATCACAGAATTGCCCTTGTCCACGAGGCTTTGGATTACCAACATAAGTTTGCGGATGTCTTCAAAGTGCAGACCGGTTGTTGGCTCATCCAGGATGTAAACGGTGCGCCCGTTGGAGCGTTTTTGCAGCTCGGAGGCGAGCTTCACGCGTTGCGCCTCACCACCGGAAAGCGTGGTGGCGGACTGCCCCAGGCGCACGTACCCAAGGCCCACTTCCGTGAGGGTGTTCAGGTAGCGGTGGATTGAGGTGATTGGTTCAAAGAACTCCGCAGCTTCAGCGATGGGCATGTCCAGCACCTCCGCGATGTTCTTCCCCTTGTAGCGCACTTCCAAGGTTTCGCGGTTGTAGCGCTGCCCGTGGCACACCTCGCAGGGAACGTATACGTCCGGCAGGAAGTTCATCTCAATCTTCAAGGTGCCGTCACCCTGGCACGCTTCGCAGCGCCCACCCTTCACGTTGAAGGAGAAGCGCCCCGGCTTGTACCCGCGGACTTTGGCCTCTTGAGTTTCCGCGAACAATGTGCGGACCTTGTCAAACACACCAGTGTAGGTGGCGGGGTTGGAGCGTGGGGTGCGCCCAATTGGCGACTGATCCACCTGCACCAACTTGTCCAGGTGCTCCACGCCTTCCACTCGCACGGCTCGGCCAGGCACCTGGCGAGCCCGGTTGAGCTTGTTCGCGAGAGTCTTAGCCAAGATTTGGTTCACCACGGTGGACTTGCCCGAACCGGAAACGCCAGTCACGCAGGTGAGCACGCCGAGGGGAAGTTCTACGTCGATGCCGCGCAGGTTGTTTTCTTTGGCACCAACCACCTTGAGCATGCGCTCGGGATCTACTTCGCGGCGCTGTTCAGGAACCCCCAATACCCGCTTTCCGGAAATGTAGGCACCGGTAATGGAATCCTCGCAGCTTCCAATGCCTTCCGGAGCACCTTGGTAGACCACCTCGCCACCATATTCGCCGGCCTTGGGGCCGATGTCCACCAGCCAGTCTGCAGCCTTGATGGTGTCCTCATCATGCTCCACCACAATCAGGGTGTTACCAATATCGCGGAGGCGCTCCAGCGTTTGGATGAGCCGCTGGTTGTCGCGCTGGTGCAGGCCAATGGAAGGCTCATCCAACACGTAGAGCACGCCTGCCAAACCGGAACCGATTTGCGTTGCCAGGCGGATGCGCTGCGCCTCACCGCCAGAGAGCGTGCCGGCGGCGCGGCTCAAGCTGAGGTAGTTCAGGCCAACGTCCAAAAGGAAGCGCAGGCGCGCTTGAATTTCCTTGAGGACCGCGCCGGCGATCATTTCTTCACGCGCGCCCAGCTTGAGGTCGTCCAGGAATTCAGAGGCGCCTTCCACGGAAAGTGCCGCCAGGTCCGCGATGGACTTTTCACCGTGGTTCTCAGACGCCAGCCGAACACTCAAGATCTCCGGACGCAGGCGAGCGCCTGAGCAGGCCTTACACGGCACTTCGCGCATGTACTCCAGGAGGCGATCTTTCTGTGCTTCGGAATCTGTATTCTCCAGGCGCCGTTCCAACGACGGCAGCGCGCCTTCGAACGCAGAGTTGTAGGTCCGTGTGCGGCCAAAGCGGTTCTTGTAGCGCACGGTCACGTTGTCTTTGGAACCGTGGAGAACCTGCTTCTGCTGTTGTTTGCTGAGCTCGCTGAATGGGGTGTTCGGGTCTACCCCCAACACCGCAGCAAAGGCGGTGAGAAGTTTGTTGTAGTAGCCCTCACCAGCACCAACCTGCCAGGGTTGGATTGCTTTGATCAGCGGGGCGTCTTTATCCGGGATCACCAGGTCCACATCAACTTCAAGGCGGGTACCCAAGCCATCACATACGGGGCACGCACCATAGGGAGAGTTGAAAGAGAAGGATCGAGGTTCCAGCTCATCCACACCAATGGGGTGGCCGTTGGGGCACGCCATCTTCTCACTGAAGCGGCGCACACGTTCGGCCCCTTCTAAGTCCACGAATTCCAGCGCAACCACGCCATCGGCAAGCTTGAGGGCGGTTTCCACTGAATCCGTGAGACGCTGGCTTTGGGATGCCTTCACCTGGAGGCGGTCCACCACAACGTCGATGTCATGCTTGATTTGCTTTTCTAGCGTGGGTGGGCTGGAAAGCTGGTACACCTCGCCGTCAACGCGCACGCGGGAGAAGCCTTGCGCCGCGAGGTCTTGGAAGAGGTCCACGAACTCGCCCTTCCGGGTGCGCACCACCGGCGCGAGGACCTGAAATTTCAGCCCTTCTTCCATTTCCAGGACCTGGTCCACAATTTGCTGCGGGGTCTGCCGGGAGATCACGGCGTCACATTCCGGGCAGTGCGCGGTACCGGCGCGCGCGTAGAGCAAACGAAGGTAGTCATACACCTCCGTGATGGTGCCGACGGTGGAACGTGGGTTGCGGTTGGTGGATTTTTGATCAATGGATACCGCCGGGGAAAGCCCCTCAATGAAATCCACGTCTGGCTTGTCCATTTGCCCCAGGAACTGGCGGGCATATGCGCTGAGGGATTCCACGTAGCGGCGTTGGCCTTCGGCAAAGATCGTGTCAAAGGCCAGCGAAGACTTTCCTGAGCCGGAAAGGCCCGTAAACACCACGAGCGAATCACGAGGCAGGTCAATATCTACACCCTTGAGGTTGTGCTCGCGTGCGCCACGGACAATGAGACGGTCAGCCACGTAGTTTCTTCCCTTTACTTTTTGCTTTGTTCTTCCCGGGGCGGGCTCTCCGAAAACGCTATTGCGTCCACGGACACTCCGCCCACACACCCCCGCTATCATACACTTGTTCGAAGTGACGGCACCAAGCCATGCACATTCGCCGTTTTCGGGCGCGTGTCCCGCCCACTGACTACCCTGAATGCCATGACCGACGAACAGCACAACAACCTGCCAACGCTTCACCTCGATCAGATCTCCGTTGGGGACATGGATAATAACTGCTACCTGCTCTACACCAAAGCGGAGGGTACAGACAGTACAGACAGCACACACCCAGAACACACCGGCCAGGCCCTTTTGGTAGACGCCGCGGACAACGCACACGCTATCCTGCAGCTCGCCGAGCAGCACGGCGTCAAGATCACCGCTGTGCTCACCACACACCGCCACCACGATCATGTCCGCGCCCTCAAAGACGTGCTTGCGGCAACCGGCGCCACTCACTACGCACCTTTCTTGGACGCCCCTGCTCTGCCCGCAGAAGTGGATGTAGAGCTGCATGAGGGCAACACCATTCCGTTTGCCGGCAGGGAGCTAAAGGTCCACATTTTGCGCGGACACACCCCAGGTGGCGCGGCGTTGGTGGCAGAGCTCGAGGGCGTGCCGCACATCTTCATCGGCGATAGCCTTTTCCCCGGCGGCCTTGGGAAAACCACTAGCGAAAGCGAATTTGAGCGGCTCTTCCATGACGTCAAGCAGCAAATCTTTGACCAATACCCAGACAACACCGTGATTCACCCCGGCCACGGCGCCTCCACAACCTTGGGCAAGGAGCGCCCCGAGCTCGAAGACTGGTGGGAGCGCCGCTGGTAGCAACAAGGGGCCTCGCAAGGGTTCCGACGCCCCCAAGACCACACATCCCGAGGCCCGAAAGGGACACGGGGTGGCGCGCCGGAGGGGAAAGAAACGACACGCAACCCCGATTCCCACACAGCCCAGCACCAGTGTGCATAAAATCTACTACACCCTACAAACCCCCTGTTCACAACAACCAAAGGGCAACCCAGTGGCACAGGCAGCCCACCCAAGCTCGCTGCAAACTCTGTACCATTGAAAGGGTAATTGCGCGCGTGGCGTGCAAATGAAACGCAGATACTACGCAATGCCCTTGTGCCCTTGAGGGTTTGCTACCAAAGGAGAATGAAGAGAATGATTCGCAAGATCGCTCGCCCGGCACTTGCCTCCGTCTACATCGCGGATGGCGCAGACACCATCATCAACACTGACGCACACGTTGATGGCACCAAGGCTGTGCTGCGCCAGATCCGCACCGTACTGCCCCGCAAGTACGCAAAGCAACTCCCGCAGGATGCGGAGCTGGTTACCCGCGCACTTGGTGGCGTGAAAGTTGGCGCCGGTTCCATGCTCGCCCTGGGTAAGGCGCCTCGCCTTTCCGCTGGCACCTTGGCCGTACTGGCGGTTCCCACCATCCTGGCCCGCCACGCGTTCTGGGAGACCCAGGTAAAGGAAGAAAAGATTGCCCGCCGCCAGGGTTTCCTCACCAGCATCGCACTGCTCGGTGGCCTGGCCATTACCAGCTTGGACACCGAGGGCAAGCCCGGCTTGAAGTGGCGCGCAAACCACGCTGCGAAGCGTGCCAACAAACAGATTCAGCAGGCACTGCCCACCAAGAGCGAGACCGAGAAGTTCGTTGATTCCGCCCAGGAGAATGCCTCCGTTTTGGCCGCTTCCGCCAAGGGTTGGTTCGGCGATGCCTCGGAGAAGGTTTCCGAGTACGCCGCCAAGGCGCAGGATTACGTTGAAGACAACAAGGATGACTGGTTGGACTTCGCCGGCACCCAGGCTGAGCAAGCCAAGAAGGGTTTTGCTAAGGCTGCCGACCGTGCCTCCGGCTTCTTCGAGGACGCCCAGAATGACGCCTCCTCCTGGTTGCAGCAGGCACAGAAGGATTCCAAGGTTGCCCGCAAGAAGGTAGTGAAGCAGGCTTCCGTTGCGCAGCAGCGCGCGGTGGATGCGCTGGCCCAGGCTGAGAAGTCCACCGGTGCAGCCGCAAAGAAGGCCTCCAAGCAGGCCAACAAGCTGCAAAAGCAGGCTGACAAGAAGCTCGCCCAGGCACAAAAGCGAGTGAAGAAGGCCTTCTAAGCCTCACTATTTCTGCCTCACAGCGCCCCATCCCCGCCAGCAAAACCTGCGGGAGGTGGGGCGCTTGTGCGCGTCGTAACGCCTGATTTTGCGCTACACTGGCACTTCTTTTTGCAGAGTTCTTTGCCTGATTCTCTTTGAGGTGGATGCACTATTTCTTCTTCAGATCACTCCCCGATCGCCGCCGAGCAAGCCTACGTTGACATGCTGTTTCATCGGCTGGACTCCGAGGTTGCAGCGGCGCAGGAGCGTCTGCGGCAGGTGATGTTGCGTGTGGACCCAGCGAACCCCGATGCCGAAGCGCTGGTGGAACGCGAGACGGAGTATCACGGGCTGCACGAAAAAATTGACAGGCTCAACCTTGCCCAGCTCGGGCTCGTGTTCGGGCGCATCGACGTGCAATCTGATTCCCCTGACCTCATCGATAATCCTGTGCCGGGGCGCAGCAACGTGGATCGCCGCTACATCGGCAGGATGGGGTTGCTCGCAACGGAAGACGATTACCGCTCGCTCCTCCTTGACTGGCGCGCTCCCCTAGCCAGGCCTTTTTACCTGGCCACCACCGCGCACCCGGAGGGCGTGGAGACGCGGCGCCACATCCGCACCCGCGGCAAAACAGTCACCGCCGTTGATGAGGAGATTCTGCAGGGCTCGGAGGGCGAGGGCCCCCAACAGGCCGATCCCACTTCAACTTCCGGCATTTCCGACGCAGCCGCCAACGTTGCAGGTGAGCAGGCGCTCCTGCGGGCAATCGGCGCGGCGCGCACAAGGCACATGGCGTCCATCGTGCAGACGATTCAGCGTGAGCAGGACGAGATCATTCGCGACGAACACCGCGGCGTCATGGTGGTTGAAGGCGGCCCCGGCACCGGCAAAACCGCGGTAGCGCTGCACCGAGTGGCGTACCTGCTCTACACCTGGCGAGAGATGCTCGCCAAAACCGGTGTGCTCATTGTGGGTCCGAACCGCAGGTTTTTGGAGTATATTTCGCGTGTGCTCCCCGAGCTCGGTGAGACCGGCGTGGTTCTGGCCACCGTGGGTGAACTCTACCCAGGGGTGAAGCCCACGCCACTCGCCCAATCCGCACTATCTGCAGATGGATCGGGCGCAGGTGCGAAGGAAAGCCTTCTCGCCCGCGAGGTGAAGGGCTCCGAGGAAATGGTGACGCTGCTCGACCGCCTGGTGAAGCACCACCAACGCCTCCCCGACTCGGCATCCGGGCGACCAGAAGTACTGCTGGTAGACAACATCGATATTGAGGTCACCGAAGCGATGGTGAAAAAGGCGCGAACTCGCGCACGGCGCACCCGCAGACCCCACAATGAGGCGCAGCCAGCCTTCGCGGAGGCGCTTACCGACGAACTCGCCCAGGCGATGGCCGCAAAAATCGGCAGCGACCCCCTTGGCGGCAAGAACCTGCTTTCCGCAGGTGACGTGGCACAGCTCCATGATGACCTCGCCGAAGAGCCCGCCGTCGCTGAACTCGTCGAGCGCTACTGGCCAAAGCTGGAGCCCACCACGGTGCTCGGCGAACTGTTGGGAAGCAAGGCACTCATTGCTGAGATCGCCTTTGATTACGACGAGGAAACTCAAGCCGCCCTGTGGCGCGCCAACCCTTTTGAATGGGCGGAAAGCGACGCCGCCTTGCTGGATGAACTAGCTACCAAAATCGGCATACTCACTCCGGAGGACGCCGCCGCCCAGGCAGAGGCCAAGTGGCGCGAGCAGCTCCAAGACGCCGAGGACGCCCTGGAAATCCTCCGCGGTTCCGCGAACACGGACTTGGATGATGAAACCGACGCGGAAATCCTCTCCGCCCACGATGTGTTGGACGCCGAAGCGCTCGCCGGCCGCCAGGAAGTCCGGGAGATCGCAACCACCGCCCAGCGCGCTGCGGCCGACCACCAGTGGGCCTACGGCCACGTGATCGTGGATGAGGCCCAGGAGCTCACCCCTATGGAGTGGCGCATGATTATGCGGCGCTCGCCCTCCCGTTGGATGACCCTGGTTGGTGACACCTCCCAAACCAGCTCCCCCGCCGGCGTGGACTCCTGGGAGGAAACGCTCGCACCCTACGTTGCCAACCGCTTCCGTAAACACGCACTCACCGTGAACTACCGCACCCCAGCGGAAATCATGGACCTGGCCAACCAGGTCCTTAAGGTGTACGCACCCAACGCACCACACGCCACAGCGCTACGCAGCGAACCCGATTCGGTGCGGATGTTTTCCCACGCCGACTCCCACGCCGACTCCCACGGTGACGCGCTTGCAGCAGCAAACACCCTGGCTGCCCAAGACCCTGGGCGATTGTGCGCAGTGATCGCCGCGGAAAGCGCTGTCTCCGAGCTGCGTGACCGCGCCCAACAGGCAGCGCATGACGGGGCTCCGGCGGTGGAGGTGTATGCAGTTTCTGAGGTCAAGGGCCTGGAATTTGACCACGTAGTGCTCCACGAGCCCGCGCAGATCGTGAGTGAATCACCCCAAGGGTGGCAAGACCTCTACGTAGCACTCACCCGAGCCACCCAAACGTTAACCGTGTGCGGTCAAATGCCCGTGCTGGATTAACCGCCCATTAGCCGGTTGGAGCCGCGAGCTTTTCGAGCAAGAAGCGCTCCACCTCAGCCGCGACCCGCAGTGGGGCTTCCTGCATGACGTAGTGCCCGGCGTCGGGAAGCTCCAGGATCGTGCAGTCTGGGTAGGTGCTTCCGTAGGTCTTGGACACGGCCTCGGCGGTGATGGCGCGGTCATGCGCGCCGACGATCACAAGCGCGGGGATGTCTACGGTGCCAAGTTCCTCCAAGAAGTTGGCACGAACCCAAGACTGAAAATAGCCGTCCACGGCTTCCCCGCGGGAATGCTCCGCTGAACTGTGCATCATCTGGTCCAGCCAGGTGCCGCTCAGACGGTTCCCTGTGAGCATATCCATGATCGCGCGCCTGGTCTGCGGCTGTTCACCTGCAGTGGAGTAGAACGCAAAGGCCTGTTCAGGCATGGTGGAGCCGAGCGCCCCTACAGGATTGAGCCCAACTATGGCTGCCACCTGCGGAAGAGAGGCATGCTCCTCTTCTCCCCCGCCCTGGCGCAGCTTCAGAAGCGTGTGCTGCATATACACCCCGCCCATCGTGTGGCCAAGCAGGACCAACGGTGTAGCCTCGGTGAGCACACCCTCGGTTTGGAGTTGGGCGATGAGCGCAAGGGTGTCGTCGCTGACCTCATCCAGGCTGTAGTTTCCTGGGACGTCAATGCGTGCGCCGTATCCACGGTAGTCAGGGAAAATCCAAGTGAAGTTCTCCTGGTCCAGCACCTCCTGCCAAAAGCCCCAATCGGCACCATGGCCAAACCAACCGCTTAACGCAACCACCACGCGTGGGCCGCTGCCCACCCGCAGGTAGGGCTGCTGAGCTTCTGCTTGAGCGATGTTGTGTTGCTGCGCCATGATAAGACTCTCCTCGTTTATACCGGTGTCCTTATTGGGGTTCTCACCGCAGTGAGCACTGCGTGGTTGCTTGCCGCAAGGCTAGTTGGAGTGTGGCCTGGAACACAAGGGTGCATTTGTAGGCAAAAGCATGCGAATTCCCTTAAAGAAATCCCACCTGAAGTGCAAAGATGCTCCCTCAAGTTGCGCAGGCTGGCGCCCCTTTACCCTGAAGTGAGCAACACTGCGATACCGGAACAGCACCAATGCGCAGCAATGAAAAACGCCCCGCCGGTGTGAACGGGGGGCGGGGCGTCTGCGCGGCCACTCACAAACTGGAGCCGCTTCTCAAGCAAAAAGCTAAATCACTGAACTACTTGACCGTGTGGACAATCATCACGTCACAATCGGACTGGCGCGCCACGTCTGCAGGCACCGAGCCCAGGAGGCGGCCGGTCAGGGAGTTGATGCCGCGGTTGCCCACAACCAGCAGATCAGCGTGGTGCTCGTTCACGATCGCCATCAGAGCCTCTACAGGGGTGCCTGGGCGAACCTCGGTCTCCACCTTGGTGGCCCCGGCATTTGCTGCGTGCTCCGCTGCCTTATCCAGGTTCTCCTGGGCTGGGTCATTGCCCAAGACGGTGACGGAGTCTTGGCGCAGGGTCTTGGAAGCCTCTTCCTTGGACTCGTAGTAGGCGCAGCCAATCACCAGCTTGGCATCGAACGCCGCTGCAATGCGTGCTGCTCGCTCAACGGCAAGAAGGGAGGAAGGGGAACCATCGGTGCCTACCACGATGGTGCTGTAGTTACTCATTGAGAACCTTTCGCTGCGCTGGAAAATCCGTTGTATCTTCTCTGCGCGGAGCAATCCTGGGAAGGGCTCATCCCTACCCACACCGCGCGAACCCAACCCGTAGTTCTGGGTTGGGGTTGTGCAATCTCCGGAATCCTTTGGTTACCTCCGGTGGGAGATTCACGTTGTCTCACAGTGTAGCGAGTTCCACACCACCGCGTGGCCCTTCGCTCACCTGCAGGCTACATCCCGGCGTCTTTGAGACTGCGCAATTCCTTGCGCAGGTCTGCGATCTCGTCACGCAAACGTCCGGCGAGTTCGAACTTAAGCTCCCGCGCAGCCTCGCCCATCTGGGCGGTGAGGTCGTCGATTAGCTGCTGTACCTGCTCAGTGGGCATCTGGGAGACGTCGCGCTGGTCTTGCGCCACGGCGACGTCGGATGTGAGCGAGCCCCTATCTTCGCTGGACTGTGATTCTTGCACTTGATCCAAGATGTCGGCGATTTTCTTGCGCAGTGGCTGCGGGTCAATGCCGTGCTCGGTGTTATAGGCGATCTGCTTTTCGCGGCGGCGTTGGGTCTCCTCGATTGCGTACGCCATGGAGTCCGTGATCTTGTCCGCGTACATGATTACCTCGCCGGAGACGTTACGCGCGGCACGGCCGATGGTTTGGATGAGCGAACGGGTGGAACGCAGGAAGCCTTCTTTGTCCGCATCAAGGATTGCTACCAGGGAGACTTCGGGCAGGTCCAGGCCCTCGCGCAGCAGGTTGATGCCCACCAGCACGTCGTATTCACCGAGCCTGAGTTGGCGCAGCAGCTCCACTCGCTGCAGGGTATCAATGTCCGAGTGCAGATAGCGGACCTTTACCCCGTGTTCCAGCAGGTAGTCGGTGAGGTCTTCGGCCATCTTTTTGGTCAGGGTGGTCACCAGGACGCGTTCGTCCTTGGCGGTGCGTTTGCGGATTTCCTCAATGAGGTCGTCGATCTGCCCCTTGGTGGGCTTCACGGTGATCAGCGGATCTACGAGCCCCGTTGGGCGAATAACCTGCTCCACAAACTCGCCGCCAGCGGCGGCCATCTCGTAATCACCAGGGGTTGCGGAAAGGTAGACGGTCTGCCCCACGCGCTGCTCAAACTCCTCCCAGCGCAGCGGGCGGTTGTCCAGCGCTGAGGGGAGGCGGAAACCGAACTCCACGAGGTTGCGTTTACGGGACATATCGCCCTCAAACATGCCACCAATCTGCGGCACGGTGACGTGAGACTCGTCAATGATCGTGAGGAAGTCCTCTGGGAAGTAATCCAGCAGCGTGGCCGGCGCGGAGCCCGCAGGCCGCCCGTCCAGGTGGCGGGAATAGTTCTCAATGCCGGAGCAAAAACCCACTTGTTCGATCATTTCCAGGTCATACTCCGTGCGCATCCGCAGGCGCTGCGCCTCGAGCAGCTTCCCTCGGTTTTCCAGGTCCTCAAGGCGCTCGCCCAGCTCCTCCTTGATTGCCTCAACAGCCTTTTCCATCCGCTCCGGGCTGGCCACATAGTGGGTGGCTGGGAAGATCCGGACCGTGTCTACCTGGCGGATCACGTCACCGGTAAGCGGGTGAATGTAGTACAGCGCATCAATTTCATCGCCAAAGAACTCTACCCGCACGGCTACCTCTTCATAGGCGGGGATGATGTCCACCGTGTCACCCTTCACCCGGAAAGCGCCGCGGGTAAAGCCCACATCATTGCGGTCGTATTGGATATCCACAAGCAGGCGGAGGAAGCGGTCGCGCTCCACTTCCTCACCTACTTCCAAAACTACGGAACGATCCAGATAAGACTGCGGCGTGCCCAGGCCATAGATGCAGGAAACGGAGCTCACCACCACCACGTCGCGTCGGGAAAGCAGCGAGCTTGTAGCGCGGTGGCGCAGGCGCTCCACATCGTCGTTGATGGAGGAATCCTTTTCAATGTAGGTATCCGTCTGCGCGATGTAAGCCTCTGGCTGGTAGTAGTCGTAGTAGGACACAAAGTATTCCACCGCGTTGTTGGGCAGTAGTTGGCGCAGCTCGTTGGCCAATTGCGCCGCCAGCGTCTTGTTCGGAGCCATCACCAGCGTGGGGCGTTGCTGCTTCTCAATGAGCCACGCAGCTGTAGCCGACTTACCCGTACCCGTTGCGCCCAGCAGCACAATGTCTTGCTCACCGCGGTTCAAACGCTCATCCAATTCCGCGATTGCCGCAGGTTGATCACCCGCCGGTTGGTATTCGGAAATAACCTGAAAAGCGCCGTCCCTGCGTTCAATCTCCCCCACGGGACGAAACTCGGACACCGGAAGTTCTGGATACTCAGCAGCAAAAGCCATGCATTACAGGGTACGCGCTTTCGCAGGCAGACTGCACGCAGGATTTCCGACGCCCCCACGCGCCAACCCATCACCGCAGGCATTGGGCTCAACGTCTCCTCATCTCACCTGTAGATCAGCTCCCGTGGCCAAACACCTCGTTCCACAATGCTTCCACCTGCGACTCAAGATCCTCCACGCTGCCGTTGTTGTCAATCACCACGTCGGCGTGTTGGAGGCGTTCTTCGTCAGAAAGCTGCTGGGCAATGCGCGCTTTGGCGTCTTCCTCGCTGATTCCGCGGAATTGTCCGAGCCTGCGGATGCGTTCCTCCACATCCACTACAACCACAGCTACCTTGTCCACCAGTGCAATTGCGCCAGACTCGATCAGCAAAGGGTGATCCAGTACTACCGCGGGCACCTCTCGATCCGCTGCCGCGGCGGCATTATGCTTTCGGAGTTCTTCGCTGATGAGCTCGCCAATTGCGGGGTGCGTGATGGCGTTGAGTCTTGCGGTCTGTTCCGTTGAGGCAAAGGCCCGCTGCGCAAGAAGCGCCCGGTCAAGGCTGCCATCGGGCTGCAAAATGTCCTGACCAAACACCTCGGCCACCTTGGCCAGCACCGGGTGCCCTGGCTCCATCACCAACCGTGCCACCTGATCTGCATCCACTATCAAAGCGCCGCGTTGTGCAAGCGCCTTGGTCACAGTGGATTTTCCACTGCCAATGCCGCCGGTGATTCCAAGAACAGTCATGCAACCATTAAAGCGCAAAACCGCGGCACCTCGCCCATGTATGTGGGCGGCGATGCCGCGGCTCAGCAGCAGGTAATGCTTGACCTATGCGCGTGTTTCAATCACCACGGTGTCTGCGCCAACTGCTGGTGCTGGGCGTCCCTGCACCTCAGCGAACTTCGCGGTGTTGGTCACGAGCACTGGGGTGATCAGGTTGTAGCCCTTAGATTCAATGAACTTTGGATCAAAGCTGATCAGCTTGTCACCGGCGCTCACACGGTCCTTGCGGGCCACGTGAACGGTGAAGCCTTCGCCGCCGAGCTGGACGGTGTCAATACCAACGTGGACCAGCAGCTCCACGCCGCTGTCCAAGCGCAGACCTACAGCGTGGCCAGACTTTTGCACGGCGATCACGGTGGCGTCGGCAGGCGCAACAACCTCGGTGCCGCTTGGGATCACTGCAACGCCCTGGCCGAGCTTAGCAGTGGCAAAGATTGGGTCTGGGACCTCGCTGAGTGCAACCGCCTGACCCTCCAGTGGGCTGGTGATCTGGGTGACGGTGCCTGGCTCGAATGCGGTCTTGACTGGGGTGTCTGCAACTGCAGTTGCGGTAGCGGCGCCCGCGGTGGTGGCGGCAACAGGAGCTGCAGCGAAAGCGGAAGTGGTAGCTGGGGTGGCTTCTGGGATCACTGGGGATTCCTCAACCTCGCTCTGGCGTGCAAGCTGTGCCAGTGCGTCAGCCTTTTCCTCCTTGGAGCGGTAGTCCAGGAAGACCACCAAGAAGAAGGAGGTGAAGAATGCTGCGGCGATACCGATTGCGTAGCCACCCATTGGCTCCATCGCTGGGATGGTGAGCAAGGAGGTGAACACGAATGCGGAGGCCTTCACGTTGAACAGACCCATGATCACGCCGCCCACAAAACAGCCTGGCAAGAGGCGGAAGTAGGTCTTGCGGAAGCGCAGGAGTACGCCGTAGAGGGATGGCTCGGAAATACCACCGAGCAGGCCAGCCATCATGCCACCCATGGAGACCTGGCGCATCTGCCTGTTGCCCTCGCGCATGGACACCACCATCACGCCGGTGACCACACCGAAGCAGGCGAAGTTCCACGCACCCATTGGGCCCTGGATGAAGTCGTAGCCAAGCACGGCGAGGTTCTGCACCATGATGGCGTTGAGTGGCCAGTGCAGGCCGAGTGGCACGAGGAATGGGTACAGCAGCGGAATGATGATCGCCAGGATGAATGGCGAGAAGTCATTGACCGCGTAGAGGAAGTTGGAAATGCCGTTACCAATGCCGATGCCGAATGGGCCGAGCAGGAACGCAGTCAGCGGGATCATGATGAGCAGGGAGAAGAACGGCACGAACACCATCTGCACCGAGCCCGGGATGAGCTTCTTCAGGCCCTTTTCCACCCAGAACAGGCCGATCGCGGCGATCAGCGGTGGGAACACCTGTCCGCCGTAGTCATTGATCACCAGAGGCAAGCCGAACACATCAACGACGTCGCCAGCGGAGCCCATGGCCAGGAATTCCGGCGTGAGCAAGGCCGCAGGAATCGCCGCACCAACCCACTCGTTGGCCCCCAGCTTCTTCGCTGCGGTGGCGCCAATCATGATTGGCAGGAAGTAGAACACCGAGCGCCACATTGCGTGCAGCAACTGGTAGGTTGCTGGCTGCTCTTCCATTGGGGCGCGGAAGTCTTGCCAGCCGAAGGTATCGGCAAGCACCAGCATGGTGATGATCAGCGAGGCGCCGAGCAGCGCCCACAGGATCGGGCGGAACGTATCAGAAAGGAACTCAAAGCAGTAGTCCACCCAGGAATACTTGCCGCGTACGCCGCCGTATTCCTTCTTGCCTGCGGCCTTGGGCGCGTCGGATTCCGCACTTCCAGAAACACCTGGCAACGCAACGAGTTCCTGGTAGTAGTTGGCAACGTCGCCGCCCATGACCACCTGCATGCCGGTAGAACCCTGAGGAACTACGCCGAGAACTGCAGGGATTGCGTCGAGAGCTTGTTGATCTGCCTTGGATTGGTCATTGAGTTGGAAGCGTAGGCGGGTGGCGCAGTGCGTGAGAGACGCAATGTTTTCCGCTCCACCAATCTTTTCCAGGATTTCCTCAGACACATGCTTCACAGAAGCCATCCGAGAACCAGCCTTTCTTGTCTATGTGTGAGGAAGAACCGGCTCAAAAACCCCGGCGATCTCCCTATATGTATGGACTGCATAGGTGTTTGTTCGTGTGAGCTTGCGCCCTTTTGTTGGCTTTCTCTTTTGAACAAACAGAAAAGCAGAAACAGGTTTGAGTGTACGGGCACATTCGGGTGAATTCAATCGAACACGCCACTTCTGGATCCCAATGCAAAGTGAATCACATATTCCGATAGTGCTCGGCTTCAAAGCTTTAGGGCATGGGGTTTCAGGCAGCAAAAAGAGCTGGCCCGCAATGCGGAACCAGCCCTTTCTCAGGTGCTCACTGCTGTGAGAGTTTACTCACCACCGGCGAGCTTCTCGCGCAGAGCAGCAAGCTGCTCGTCGGAAGCCAGGGAACCACCCTCTGCCTCTGCGGAGTCTGCTGCCGGAGCTGCCTCAGCGGACTCGGAGGAGTAGTTGGTAGCCTCACCGGATGCTGCTGCTTCTTCAGCGGCAGCGCGGGAGCGCTCGATCTGAGCGGTGTGGAGGTTGAAGCGACGCTCGGACTCTGCGTAGCGTGCCTCCCACTCCTGACGCTGAGCGTCGAAGCCCTCGAGCCATTCGTTGGTCTCTGGGTCGAAGCCCTCAGGGAAGATGTAGTTGCCCTGCTCGTCGTAGGAGTCGGCCATGCCGTACTTGGATGGGTCGAACTCTTCGGTGTAGTCCTCATCAGCCTGCTTCAGGGACAGGGAGATGCGGCGACGCTCGAGATCGATGTCGATGACCTTGACCATGGCCTCGTCACCAACGGTGACAACCTGGTCTGGAACCTCCACGTGGCGCTGAGCCAGCTCGGAGATGTGAACGAGGCCCTCGATACCCTCTTCAACGCGAACGAACGCACCGAATGGGACGAGCTTGGTGACCTTGCCTGGCACGATCTGGCCCACAGCGTGGGTGCGTGCGAACACGCGCCATGGATCCTCTTGGGTTGCCTTCAGGGACAGGGAGACGCGCTCGCGGTCCAGATCAACGTCGAGAACCTCAACGGTGACCTCGTCACCAACGGTGACAACCTCGGTTGGGTGATCGATGTGCTTCCAGGAAAGCTCGGAGACGTGCACGAGGCCGTCTACGCCGCCCAGGTCCACGAATGCACCGAAGTTAACGATGGAGGACACAACGCCCTTGCGGACCTGGCCCTTCTGAAGCTGGTGCAGGAACTCAGAGCGAACCTCGGACTGAGTCTGCTCGAGCCATGCACGGCGGGAAAGCACCACGTTGTTGCGCTGCTTGTCCAGCTCGATGATCTTGGCCTCGAGCTGCTGCCCGATGTATGGGTCGAGGTCGCGAACGCGACGCATCTCCACGAGGGAAGCTGGCAGGAAGCCACGCAGGCCGATGTCCAGGATCAGGCCGCCCTTGACGACCTCGATGACGGTACCGGTAACGGCCTCGTCCTTCTCCTTGAGGTCCTCGATTGCACCCCATGCACGCTCGTACTGTGCGCGCTTCTTGGACAGAATCAGGCGACCTTCCTTGTCCTCCTTGGTGAGAACAAGTGCGTCAATCTGGTCGCCGACCTCGACAACCTCGTCTGGATCGACGTCATGCTTGATGGAAAGCTCGCGGGATGGGATAACACCCTCGGTCTTGTATCCGATGTCGAGCAGAACCTCATCGTGGTCAACCTTGACCACGGTGCCCTCCACGATGTCACCATCGTTGAAGTACTTGATGGTGGCATCGACAGCAGCGAGGAAATCCTCAGCGGAGCCAATATCGTTGATGGCTACCTGAGGCACGTTGTTGGTTGGCATTAAATGCTCCGAAATGCGTAGGAATAGTTGATGGACAATTTGCTTGAGATGCCTCCACAAACCTGGCAATGGCGCGCAAAAGCACAGCTCATTGGCGGATTTGGTTCATTTACCCAGGGGCTTGGCCCGTCCTACAGCTAGGCCAGACCCCGCGCAAAAACGGCACGCCTTGCAAACTCTACGCCCTTTCCGCAGCGTAATCAAGGTATCAGTGCGGGCGTGTTGCGGATTTTTCACCACGCAACGCTGGCGCTGCCCTACCGACGCCACCGCCTCAGCCTCCTGCCTTTCTTCACACCGCGCCGAGGCAGCGGACTAGGCGGACTAGGCGGACTAGGCTGAGCCCTTATGAGCGCCGAGCAGCAATCAACTGCACAACCTTCTCCCCCATCACCACCCACATCACCGAGTGAGCAGCCGCCTACCGCTGTGCCCAGTGGCTTCCCCGCTGGTGCCAGCGTGGGCCGTGAGGACCATCGTGGGCGGCTAGCAGCGCAAGCCAACCAGAACTGGTGGGATTCGGATGCCGCGCGGTACGTGAGCGAACACGCGCACTACCTGGATGGATTCTACTGGTGCCCGGAGATGCTCAGCGAAAAGGACGCTCGCCTGCTTGGCAACGCCGCCGGGAAACGCATCCTAGAGGTGGGCTGCGGCCAGGCGGCTTGCAGCGCTTGGCTGGCCAATGAGTTGGCGGGTACCGGAGCCACTGTGGTTGGCTTTGACATTTCCCGCGGCATGCTCGGCTACGCCCCACCGAGTGAGGCGGTGTTGTTACAAGCCGATGCGCAGGCGTTGCCGTTTCGGGACAACGCCTTTGACATCGCCTTTTCTGCGTTTGGCGCATTGCCTTTTGTCCCGGATGTGCAGGCTGTAATGGCAGATATTCACCGGGTCTTGGTGCCGGGCGGCCGGTGGGTGTTCTCCGTGACACACCCTATGCGCTGGGTGTTTCCCGACGACCCCACCGCTCTCACCGCAAGCTATTCCTACTTTGATACCGAGTACGTGGAAACCAGCGAGTCCGGAGAGATTCTGTATGCCGAGTATCACCGCACGTTCGGAGAGTGGATCAGGACAATCCGCGATTCCGGGTTCGAATTGATGAATGTCCTGGAACCCACTTGGCCGAATGACCTGACAGAGACCTGGGGCCAGTGGTCCCCGCAGCGTGGTGCCCTGTTCCCCGGTACGGCGATTTTTTGCTGCCAGGCCTAGTGAGCCGCTTCGTCCCAGTTCACTCCGGCACCCGCGGACACCTCCAGCGGAACATCAAGGCTGATGGCTTGATCCATTTCGCGTTCCAGGATTTCCTGGGTCCGCTCGAGCTCACCAGGGGCAACTTCAACCACGAGTTCGTCGTGAACTTGCAGCAGCACCCTGGACTGCAGCTTGGCCTCGGTGAATGCTTGGTCCACCCGAATCATGGCCACCTTAATTATGTCTGCAGCGGTCCCCTGAATCGGCGCGTTGAGTGCTGCCCGCTCGGCGTTTTCGCGAGCTACGCGGTTGTCAGAGTTGAGTTCCGGCAGGTACCTGCGGCGCCCGAAGAGGGTTTGGGTGTATCCGTCCTTGCGGGCTTGTTCTACTACTTCATCGAGGTAGCGTTTCACTCCGCCGAATCGCTCAAAGTAGTTTTCCATGATCTGCTTGGCTTCACCTGCTGGGATTCCCAGTTGTTGGGAGAGGCCAAACGCGGAGAGGCCATACACAAGCCCGTAGCTCATGGCCTTTACTCGGCGGCGTAATTCCGGCGTCACTTGGTCCACCGGTACGTCAAAGACTTTGGATCCAACGTAGTTGTGCAGGTCTTCACCTTCCCGATATGCCTCCACCAAGCCTTGATCGGCGGAAAGGTGCGCCATGACGCGCATTTCAATCTGCGAGTAGTCCGCGGTGAGCAGCGTTTCGTAGCCTTGACCCACTTCAAATGCGGAACGAATCTTGCGGCCCGCTTCCGTTCGCACGGGGATGTTTTGCAGGTTCGGGTCAGTGGAGCTCAAGCGCCCGGTAGATGCAACCGTCTGGTTGAAGGTGGTGTGGATTCGGCCGTCGGGACCGATTGCCTTCAAAAGGCCTTCCAGGGTGGTTTTCATCTTTTGGTACTCGCGGTGAGCGAGCAAATGATCCAAGAAAGGATGGGGGTGCTTTTCCGCAAGCACCTCGATTTCCTTGGCGGCGGTGGAATAACCGGTCTTAGTTTTCTTGGTTTTGGGCAGCGCGAGCGTGTCAAAGAGCACGGTCTGGAGCTGCTTGGGGCTAGACAGGTTGAGGCTTTCATCCCCCACCAGTGCCCGCGCTTCAGCTTCCGCCTGTGCGACCTGCGCCTTAAACGTTTCGAGCTGCTCCTCAAGCGTTGCCGCATTCACCTGAATGCCCACGTGTTCCATGCGAGCGAGGATCCCCACGAGCGGCAATTCCAAATCCTGGTACAGCGCAAAGGAGTCAATCGCCTGCAACTGTTCCGTCAGCGCTTCCGCAAGGTCCATGACCGCGGCGGCTTCGTCGATCATTGCCGCGAGCTCATCCGCGCCCAGCCCTGCACCCTCGTGCCCAGCAATGTCGAGCAAACTCAACTGCTCTGCTTTTTCCCCAGAACCGCTGGTATCCCCTGCTTGCGCGGCTCCCTGACCTGGAAGTGGGCGCTGCAGGTGACGCTGGTAGACGTCCTTAAGCTCGTAGGTGCGTTGCCCGGGGCGAAGCAAGTACGCGGCAATCGAGGTATCTTGCGCGAGCCCACCCAACGCAAATCCCCTGCCCAGAAGCATATGGATCGTGGGCTTTGCATGGTGGAAGAACTTTGGAGCGGCACTTGCAAGCCACTGCGCGAGCGCCTGCTCCTCCTCCGGAGTGATCTCCCCCAGATCCACGGCCTTTGCGTGGCGTTCGGAATCCAGCAGCGCCACCGCTTGCGCGTCGCCCTGAGCAGGCGTTCCGACGCCCCGCACAACCACAGCAACCCCGTTCTCACCGCGGCCCGCTAGCCACTTGTCCAAGGGCTCTGAATCCACCGTGATCTGGACTTCAGCCTGGATTTCCACCGGCGTTTCGGCTTGTGCCCCCACGGCCGCGATGACGCGTTCGCGCAGGTTCACACCAAATTCCAGGCGGTCAAATTGCTCTGTCACACCCTGCAGGTCCGCAGGGCGCAGCTCGAGTTGATCAGGGGAATAGGGCAGCTCCAGGTCTTTGATCATCTCTGTGAGCTTGCGGTTCATCCGCACCTGTTCAATGCGCTCACGAAGGGAAATGCCAACCTTGCCCTTGATTTCCTCCGCATGCTCAAGCAGGGCCTCCAAGGTTCCATATTGGACAATCCACTTGGTGGCGGTCTTCTCCCCCACGCCAGGGACGCTTGGGAGGTTATCGGATGGGTCGCCACGCAGCGCTGCAAATTCGGGGTACTGCGCTGGGGTAAGGCCGTATTTTTCTTCCACTGCTTCCGGGGTGAAGCGGTGCAAGACAGATACTCCGCGCATCGGGTAGAGCACGGTGGTGGAATCATTGACCAACTGGAAAGAATCGCGGTCTCCGGTGACGATCAACGTTTCAAAGCCGAGCGGTTTTGCTTGGGTGGCCAGGGTTGCGATGATGTCATCGGCCTCGAAGTTTTCTTTTTCCAAGGTCACAATGCCCAATTGCTCGAGCACTTCCTTGATTAAGCCAACCTGGCCCTTAAACTCGGGCGGAGTTGCCTCACGTTGGGCCTTATAGTCAGGGAACATTTCCGAGCGGAAGGTTTGCCGCCCCACGTCAAACGCCACCGCAACATGGCTTGGCTGCTCATCTACCAGCAACGTTGCGAGCATTGATAGGAATCCATACACCGCATTGGTGGACTGGCCACCCGAGGTAGAAAAGTTTTCTGCCGGCAGAGCGAAGAACGCGCGGAAGGCCATGGAGTGGCCGTCGATGAGCATGAGACGATTGCTATTGGAAGTGCTGTTGGAAGTCACGCGCACCAGTGTAGCTGTCGGCCCGAACGTTGATTGAACGGGTTTGGGAGGACTTTAGGGCCGTCCGGTGTTACGCTGCTGGCGCAATACGCTCCGTGCGCGCTGGCGCGTTGGTCGATAGGACGCGTTGGTCGATAGATAAAAGTCGATAGGACCCGATTTTCCCCAAAACCCGGGGTCCTATGGACCAACGCCACGGGCTATCGACTTTCGGCTATCGACCAACGCCCAAAACAACACCCGAACCTGGCCCCCTCGCATCTAGCGGAGCTAGCCAGCCCGAGTATGCCGCGAGAGATAGTGCGCAACCTCAGCCAAGCGCACCGTTCCCAAGGAGCCAGACACCACTCGCATCGCAGGTGAGCGCAGGATTAGGAAACCAGGAATACCTTGCGCTAGACTTTGCGCCAGCGCCCCTGTAGCCCAATTGGCAGAGGCAACGGATTCAAAACCCGTCCAGTGTGAGTTCGAGTCTCACCAGGGGCACATTTTCAACCCCTTCTACTTGCAAACATGCAGGTGGGAGGGGTTTTGTTTTTCAAGAAACCGTAGCACCGAGACCAGAACAATCAAGCAGGTCGTGCAATTGTCGTGGAATAGCCGCCGCGGAACTTTAACCAGCATGCCCGCCAATAAAGCGTCCAAGACAATAGCTGGCCCAACACCCGCCACCTATCCGGGTTCCCCCAAGCTCATGGAGTACACTGCACCTTTGAGTTTTCTGGCGCCGCACTCGGGCGCCCCGTCGGAATTGGCTGCAATACACGGCGTACACAACGCAGGCGCCAATTCCCTAAGCAGAAGTTTGGACTTTATGACTGCAACCTCCCCAACCTCCCCAACCTCCGCTGCACCAAAGCAGCACAAAAACCCACTGATGAACCTGCTATACGTCGTGTTCGGCGGCCTAATTGGCTTGGCTGAGCTGGTTCCGGGTGTGTCCGGCGGCACCGTCGCTTTGGTGGTAGGTATCTACGAGCGTGCTATCCACAACGGCAACGCACTGCTTCGCACGGTGAAGTTCGCGCTCACCGACCGTTCCAAGGTGAAAAAGGCTGCAGGCCACGTCGAATGGCTCTTCCTCGCCTGCGTGGGCGTTGGCATGGTATTGACCGTGTTCACCTTCTCCTCCGTGATGCACTCATTTGTGGAGAACAGCCCGGAAACTGCCCGCGCGCTCTTCCTCGGCATGGTGGCTATTTCCATCTTGGTACCGCTGCGCATGATTGACCCGGCGGACTTCCAGAAGCACAAGGTTATGGCAATTCTGCTATTCATTGGGTTTGCACTGCTCACCTTCTTTGGCACTGGCTTTACCTCTGCAGAAAAGACGGACCCTTCGCTCGTTGTCATCTACTTCGCCGCTGCCATCGCCGTCTGTGCGCTGGTGCTGCCAGGCGTTTCTGGCTCCTTCCTGCTCCTCGCCCTGGGTCTCTACGCCCCCATCATGCAGGCGGTTTCTGAGCGTAACGTGCCGGTAATTATTGTGTTCGTGCTTGGTGCTGCAACCGGTATCGCACTGTTCATCAAAGTGTTGGATCACATGATGACCAAGCACCGTACCCTTACCCTGGCAACGATGGCGGGCCTCATGCTCGGTTCCCTGCGCGCACTGTGGCCGTGGCAAGACGGGAACGCAAACCTGCTTTCCCCAGGTGACAACCTCGGCTGGATCATCATGATCGTGCTTCTCGGTGCTGCAATCGTCGGTGTCGTGATGCTCGCAGAGGCACTGACCAAGAAGCGCAACCACAGCGAGGCAGCCGCCCCAGCAAACCACACGCTGCAGGATTAAGGCGGCACACAGTCCCCTCACCCACGTCCCCCAAAACACCGGCCTGCTTCTGAAGCAGGCCGGTGCTCTGCATAGGCAGATCCGGCCCCACAGCCTGTCGGTTACTCAATGCTCTTGAGCAGCTTGTATGGTACTTAGCATGAGATTTGCACAAAAGGCGTGCTCTGCGCTGCTCGCGGCCACGCTGGCGGTGGGTTTGTCCGCATGCGTCACCAATGAAGAGCAGGGCCATCCGGATGGTTGGGTGGAAATCTCGCCGGCGGCTGTGCCGGAGATCGCGGCAATGGTCCCTGAGTCGATTGCTCAGCGTGGAGTGATCAGCGGCGGCACCAACCCTCCGTTTGCGCCATTCGAGTTCAAGAGCTCAGACGGCGCGATCATTGGCGCCGAGATGGATCTCGCCCGCGCGTTGGCGTCGGTAATGGGACTGGAGTTTACACCCCTGGAGCAGGACTTTTCCTTGATCCTTCCCGCGCTTTCCGGCGGCACCGTTGATATGGGTGTGTCCGGTTTTACGGACAACGAGGAACGCCGGAAGAACTACGACTTCATCAACACCCTCTACGCGGGCATCCAGTGGGGGCAGCGCGTAGAGGATCCTCCTGTGAGCCGGGAGGATGCGTGTGGCCTTACTGTCGCGGTGCAGCGCACCACGGTGTCTGAAACTGACGACGTCCGCCCACTCAGCCAAGAGTGCATAGATCAGGGCAAGGAACCAATCGAGGTCCTCTCCTACGAAACCTCGGACCAAGCAGCCACGGCCCTCGTGCTCGGCCGCGCCGATGCTTTCTCCGCGGACTCCCCGGTCCTCGGCTATGCCATTGAGCGTGCCGACGGCAAGCTCACCACCACCGGCGAAATTTTTGATGCCGCACCGTATGGGATTGCGGTTCCCAAGGACTCCCCGCTCGGCCCTGCCCTTGCGGCTGCGATGCAGCACCTTATTGAGACCGGTGACTATGCCCGCATCATGGACCAATGGGGCATCACTGAGGGGCTACTGGATCAAGCGCTCATCAATGAAGTCCCCTACAACCAGCGTTAAGCGCAACCGCAAAGACCACACCATAAAGGATTCAACATGACACAACCCAAGCCAATCGAGGCGAAGCCCCTGCGCCACCCAGGCAGGGTGCTTTCCGCGGCGATTATCCTCGCGCTGTCTGCGTGGTTCGTGATTTCTGCTGCAACTAACGAGGCCTATGGCTGGGATACCTACCGCCAATACCTCTTTGACACCCGCATCGCTACCGCCGCCATGCACACTCTGGCCTTGACTGTCCTGGCAATGGTGATTGGTGTGGTGCTTGGGTGCGTCGTTTCTGTGATGCGCATGTCCCCCAACCCCGTGCTGCGCAGTGTTTCCTGGGTCTACCTGTGGGTATTCCGCGGTACCCCGGTGTATGTGCAGTTGGTGTTCTGGGGCCTGCTCGGCTCCATTTATCAGACCATCAACGTGGGCTTCGCGGAGTTTTCTGTTGAGGACCTGCTTTCCAACATGTTCTTCCTGGCCGTGATCGGTTTGGGCCTCAACGAAGCCGCGTACATGGCTGAGATCGTGCGCTCCGGCATCCAGGCGGTGCCAGAGGGACAAACGGAGGCCTCAAAGGCACTGGGCATGAGCTGGTGGATGACCATGCGCCGCACAGTGTTGCCGCAGGCCATGCGTATTATTGTGCCGCCTACCGGTAACGAGTTCATCTCCATGTTGAAGACCACCTCCCTTGTTGTGGCGATTCCCTACACCGCCGAGCTCTATGGCCGTTCTATGGACATTGCCGCCGCGCTCTTTGACCCCGTACCGCTGTTGTTGGTGGCGGCAACGTGGTACTTGGCAATTACTTCCCTGCTTATGGTTGGTCAGCACTACCTGGAAAAATACTTTGAAAAAGGTGCCACTAGGGAGCTCACGGCCCGCCAGCTCGCGGCATTGGCTGACGCTGAGGGAGCTTTGCCGAAAAACGTCCAGGTTGTCCCGGAACCTCCTCGCCCAGGAAAGGATGCGTAACGCACCATGAGCAATCATTTGATGATTGACGCCCAGCAAGTCTGCAAGAGTTTTGGCCAACTTGAGGTTCTCAAAGGCATCGACCTCCAGGTGCCAAAGGGCAGCGTCACCTGCTTGATTGGCCCTTCCGGTTCCGGCAAATCCACCCTGCTGCGCTGCGTCAACCACTTGGAGAAGGTCACTGCTGGTCGCTTGTACGTGGACGGCGAGCTGATCGGCTATCGTGAGCGCGACGGCGTCCTCTATGAAATCTCGGAGAAGGAAGCCTCCCGCCAGCGCTCGGACATTGGCATGGTGTTCCAAAACTTCAACCTCTTCCCACACCGCACTGCCTTGGAAAACATTATTGAGGCGCCGGTGCATGTGAAGAAGGTCCCGGAGGCGCAGGCGCGCGCACGAGCCGAGCAGCTCCTTGCCCAGGTGGGGCTCGCGCACAAGGCGGAGGCGTACCCGGCGCAGCTTTCCGGCGGTCAGCAACAGCGCGTGGCAATCGCGCGTGCGGTTGCTATGGATCCCAAGCTCATGCTTTTCGACGAGCCGACCTCCGCACTTGACCCAGAACTCGTCTCTGAGGTGCTGCGCGTGATGCGTGAACTCGCCCAGGAAGGCATGACCATGCTGGTGGTCACCCACGAAATCGGCTTCGCCCGAGAGGTAGCAGACAAAGTGGTGTTCATGGACGGCGGCGTGGTAGTTGAGGAAGGCACCCCGGCGCAAGTGATTGATAATCCGCGCCACGAGCGCACCAAGGCGTTCCTTTCCAGCTTGCTGTAGCACGTTCGTTCCCGCTGCGAGGGTGGGGCACACACCGCCCCTCCAAGCGCGCAGCAGTTAGAAAATCCCGAGAATCCCGCGCACTGTAACGGTGGCGCCACCAGCAAAGGCACAAGCCAGTGCGGCTTTGCGAGCGGACTCTCGGGATATTTTTGTGGCCAGTTTGCCGCCGAGTGCAATCCCGATCATCATTGCTGCAATCCCTGCGGCCCACACCCAAGCGCTGGTGTTTGCTACCCCGCCAGAGCCGCCGAGCAGCTTAGCGCAGAATGAAACCAGACCGGCAACCACAAAGATGGGCTGTAAGGTGGCCGCGAAGCTGCGCTGTTCCCAACCGCTTGCTTGGGCGTAGACCGTGATCGCTGGCCCCGCCACTCCAGCGAGCGTGTTCATAAACCCGCCCACGGTTCCAGCTGCAAGCATCGGAATGGTTCCACGAATGGCGGGCAGGTGCCGTGCCCCAAACACCACCCCACCGAGGGCGATGAGCAAAAGCGCCCCCACGATTAACTGCAGCCACGCCCCCGGCATGTGATTGATTAGCAGTACCGCCGGGAGAGCGCCGAGCCAGAGCACCGAGGCTATTGCGCCAAATGCCTTCCAATCAACGTAGTGTTTCACCGTGAACGTGGTGAGCACGGCGTTGATGGTGGCCAACAGATTTACCACCATCACACCCTCAACAGGGCCCATGAGCATTGCTAATACGGGTGCGGCGAGCAGACCCAGGCCCATGCCGGATACCCTTTGCATGCAGGATCCAACGGCAACAGCACAGAACACCACGAGGATTTCCAGCATCGTCACGCCTCCTGCCGCTAACTGGTCAACCCAGGCAGCCCAGTCCACCACCCCAACTATCCAGCTTGTTCAGCCTGTTTCTTCGCGAGCATCCGGTTCACTGAATCCGGCACCATCCCGGTCACGTCTCCGCCGTACTTCACCACTTCTTTCCACAGTGTGGAGGAAAGGTAGCCAAAGCGCGGGTCAGTGAGCAAGAAGATGGTGTCAATGCCGGAAAGGCGGTTGTTCATTTGCGCCATTGGCAGCTCGTATTCGTAGTCCAAGGACGAGCGCAGGCCCTTCACAATCGCATCAATGCTATGCGCGGTGGTGTAATCCACCAACAAACCGTGCCAATTGTCCACCTTGACGTTACTTAGGTGAGCGGTCGCCTCGGTGATCATCTGTACTCGCTCGTCCAGGGTAAACATGCCGGTGTGCTTGTTTGGATTGGCGGTAACCAACACCGTCACCTCATCATATTGCGCGGCTGCACGTTCAAAAATGTTCAGGTGCCCCATGGTCACTGGGTCAAAGGACCCCGGGCAGATTGCGCGTTTCATCCCTCTTCACCTTCTTCAACACCATCGCTACCCTGGACGCCGGAGTTTTGGGCATCCCACAAATCCTTGTGGAATACGGCCATGTCCATCCGTGCGATACCGAAGGTGCGCTTCTTGAGCTTCTGGGTTGTGGGTACCAGGCATTCGGGCCACGCTGTTTCGGCGCTGTCTCGGTGGCGTTCGATGACCACGGCGGCGCCGTCGGCAAGCGTTGGCAGCAGCGCCCGCACCATTTCTGCTACCGCCTCATCCGCGAGTTCATAAGGTGGGTCCGCAAGCACCATGTCAAAGTATTCTTTGGGCGCGGTTGCCAGGTAGGTGGAGGCCTTCATCTCCTCGATTCGCACGTCGGGGTGGCCAACTACCTGCGCGTTGTGCCGGATCACCGCCACTGCTTTGGGGTTGTTTTCCACCAGCACCACGGTTGCAGCCCCGCGGCTCGCGGCCTCAAGCCCCAGCGCACCCGACCCTGCGAAGAGGTCCAAGACGCGGAAATCCTGGAACCCAAAGCGTACAGCGAGCGAAGAAAACAGGCCCTCTTTCGCCCGATCCGAGGTAGGCCTGGTGCCGTGTTCGGGCACCTTTAGTTTGCGGCCGCGGGCTTCACCAGAAATCACACGAGTTTGCCCCATGGTTTAGACCTCCCTGAGTGTGATCAGAGCGTCGCCGCCGATCACGTCCGAAAAATCGGCCACATGCAGCTCGTCCACCACCCCCGGTCCTGGCGCCAGCAGCGGGGCTTCAAGCTTAATTGCCTCTACAGATGCGAGCTCCTGGCCGGTCTCAACCCTGTCTCCGGCGGCAACTTTGTAGTGCACAATGCCTGCAAAAGGGGCGCAAATTTTCATGGGTCTACCTTAGCGCAAGCAGCGCGTGCGAGGGCACGCCCCACCCATTACCGACGCCGCCAGCACGCCCACCCATCACCGCCGCACGCGGGAAGCTGCGCAGGGACTTGTCGCGAGGTTTTGTCGCTAGGATTTATCCAAGTACTCCTGCAGATGCAGCTCGATGCCCTCCACCAGCGCAGCGGCGAGCCCCGGGTCCTGCGAGGCAAGCCGATCCGCATCCTGGTGCGCTCGCTCCACCAGCTCCCGATCTTGGGTGAGCTTGAGGAAGCGCGTGGTACGAGCAACCCCAGATTGGCTGACACCCAAGACGTTGCCCTCTTGGCGCACACTGAGGTCCAATTCCGCGAGGGCAAAGCCATCATTCGTCTCCGCCACCGCCTGCAAGCGGCTAAAGCTCGGCTCCTCCACGCTGCGATCGGTGTAAAGAAAGCACAGTGAAGCATTGCCGCCGCGGCCCACGCGCCCTCGGAGCTGGTGGAGCTGGGAGATGCCAAACTGTTCGGGTTCGGTAATGATCATCACTGTGGCGTTCGGGACGTCAATGCCCACCTCAATCACGGTGGTGGAAACCAGCACGTCAATCATGCCGGCTGCGAACTGGGCCATGATGGCGTCTTTGTCCTCTGGATGCATGCCGCCGTGCAACATCGCCACCTTGAGGCCTTTGAGCTCACCGTGTTGAAGCTGGAGCTTGGTCTCCTCCACCCCTCCTTCGCCCTGGATCCTGGGGCAGACCACATAGGCTTGGCGGCCTTGCTGGATTTCCTCGCGGGTGCGTTCCCACATGCGCTGCACCCACTTGGTATTCCCCGCTTGGATCACATGAGTTTGGATCGGTTTCCTGCCGCCCGGCAGTTCGCTGAGGATGGAAACGGTGAGGTCGCCAAAAGCCGTGATGGCAATGGTGCGTGGAATCGGGGTGGCCGTCATCACCAACAGGTGCGGGGTCAGCCCATTGGGCCCCATGTTGCGCAGGTGGTCACGCTGTTCCACACCGAAGCGGTGTTGCTCATCCACCACGCAGAAACCCAGGCGGAAAAACTCCACTCCCTCTTGCAACAGCGCATGAGTGCCCACCACAATGTGCGCTTCACCGGACACAATATCCAACAGCGCTTGACGCTTTGCAACCACAGGCAAACTCCCGGTGAGAACCGTGACCTTTGCCTGCACCCCCGCCTGGTCCAGCAGAGCGCGGATGCTATGGCCATGCTGCTGGGCCAGCACCTCAGTGGGTGCAAGCAGTGCGCATTGGTATCCGGCATCCACCGCCTGCAACATAGCAAGCACACTCACCACGGTCTTACCGGAACCAACTTCACCTTGCAGCAGACGCTGCATGGGGTGCTCACAACTCAGGTCAGCGGTAATCTCCGCTAACACCCTCTGCTGACCTGCAGTGAGGGCATACGGCAAGGCAGCGGCGAGCTTCCCATACCTCGACTCCCCACCCGCCGACTCCACGCCCGACGAAGCCCCATCTGCCGCTCCTGCCGCAACCGCCAAGATGGGCGCCGAGCGGGTTTGCGCCTGGGCACGTCGTAACGCCATGACCAAGTTCAGGGTGAGGGCCTCGTTGTATTTCAGCCGCTGCACCGCATGGAACGCGCCGGGTTCCTGAGCGAGGTGGAGCTGGCGCACGGCGGTATCAAAATCGGGCAGGCCTTGCGGGATGTGCGTGCCGATCGGGTCTGGCAAGGTGTCGGTATTTTGGAGCACCTGGTAGATGGCCGCGAATATCCGCCAGGAGGGCATGCCCTTTTTCGCCGGGTACACGGGAATGTAGGGCAAGTTGGCCAGGACGTTCGCGAGTTCCTCGCTGGGCAGCTCGTTTGCCATGTGAGAAAGGCCAGAGGAGCCTTTTGCCCGTGTCACCTTACCGGTAGATTCATCAACGCTGGGAAACACCAGGTAGTCGGGGTGTTGGAGTTGCACTTGCCGGCCAAAGAGTTTCACCTTGCCGGTGAACATTCCCCTTGAACCTTGCGGCAACATGGAGGGAATCCAATGCGCATTGAAGAAGGTGGCGCTGAACTGCGCCGATCCATCAAAAATGGTGACCTCGTAGAGCTTCATCGGACGCCCCGATTGCTTTCCATGGCGCGCGGTCACAGTGCGCTGGTTCGTGTGTACCACCTCCCCGATGATGGTGATCACCTCCCCCTCCGTGATCATCCCGGCGGCGTGGACCTGGCCTTGGGCAACGTAGGCCCGCGGCGCGTGCATAAGCAACTCGCCCACGGTGGTGTACCCGAACTCCTTGGCAAAGGCCTTCGCCTCTTTTTCGGGCAGCACCTCACGCAACGGCGTGGCGTTTTCCCAGGGACCTGCGGGCGGCGGAGGTGGCGTCAGCTTGCTCCGGGCTCCTTTTACGGAGGGTGTCTTGGGCGTCTTGCCTGTTTGGGCGAGTTTTCCGCGAGTGCTGCTCATGGTAAAAGCTACTCCACGCCAATCTCTGCCAGGTTTGCCATGTTGTGCGCAGGGTACACAGCGACCTCCGCACCAAACTTTGCAAGGTCTTGTTCAAGCGCACGCTGCAACGCGTCCCCGGTCAGCATTGCACGAGCGCCCGCATCCTGCTCTTGCTGCGCCGCGTTAGCGTGAAGTAGCACAGTCAGGCGCTCTCCACCTTGGGCGAACATGTTCTTGGCGGTCTCACGGATGGCGGTTGGGAGGTCATCGTACACGCCCAGGACGTTGGTCCCGGAGGTGGCCAGGACGTCATGCTTCGCGCACGCACCGGCTGGGGTGAGCCGCGCTTTTTCCGCCCTGCTGAACTCACAAATCCGCATTCCAGCCACAGCCTCCGACATGTCGTAGGAGTCCACCGCCAGCGGCAGCGTCGGATCGTGCACTGCAAGCGCCGCAAGGCCTCGCACCACAGCTCCCGAAAGCACAATGTTGATGTTCTGCTGGAATCCCCTGCTCGCACGAACCACCGCCGCCAGCTCCAGCTTGGTGAGCAGGCCATTTGGCAGCAAAAGCACCTCCTTGGCCTGACTGTGCTGGATGGTCGCCGCGATCTCCGCCACCAGTTCCTGGCGCACCACGTCCTGGCGGTCCCGGTCCCGGCCTTTCCCCGCCTCTGCCTCCACAACAAGGGCCCCAGCCTGGGCAAAAAGATCCGCGAGTTCCCCAGCAGGGCTGAGCACAACAACGACGCGCCCAGGTGCCCCAGCTTCCCCATGCCTTTGGGCCGCGGTAGGAAGCAATTCGATGCGCAGGTCACTCACCTTTGCCAGGGCGTATGCAGCGGTGATTACCTCCGCAGCGCGCTCGGTGTGGATGTGGACGGTGCACTCGGAATCACTGGCTGGGGCAATAACGAGGGAATCGCCCAAAGGTTCCAATGCTTCAGCAAGCTGGGTGCGGTCCACCTCAGCGGCGTAAAACATGACCTCAAGGTAACCGGAATCGGGATGGGTTCCGGAACCTGAATTGGGGGCAACTTCACCGTGGCTACAGGCGGATGTGGGCTGAGAGCTGTGTCGCAATGACGCCACGGGTGATGGAGCGGACGTGGCCTGGCCAAACACCTCCGAAAGGTCGATAGCCGGGTTCCCCAGTTGCTGGCTCAGCACATCCAACACCAGTACCAATCCTGCTCCGCCGGCATCCACCACTCCGGCCTCTCGGAGTTCGGGCAGTTGGCTGGGGGTTTCCTTGAGGGCGTCGAGCCCAACCAATGTGACTGAGTGAAGGAGTGTTGGCAGGTCGGCAAACGGGTGGGCGTCGGTACGCTCCCCCGCCTGCGCTACCTCACGCAGCACAGTGATGATCGTGCCCTCCACGGGTGCGGCGATTGCCCCCTCCACGAAACGCAATCCCTGGCGCAGTGCCTCCTGGAACCCGGGTGCGTCCAGGGGTCCGCGTTCGCACGCCTGCGCCACGCCGCGAAGCACCTGGCTGAGCACTACTCCGGAGTTTCCGCGCGCGCCCTTGACCGCTCCCTTTGCCAAAGCTGCGGCTATTTCCAACACATCCCACTGAGCGCGCCCAGCGGAATCCTCCTCTGCTTGAGCAAAGTACGCTGCGTGGTCCACCGCCGCGCGCATGGTGAAAGCCATGTTTGAGCCGGTGTCTGAATCCGGAACCGGGAACACGTTGAGTGCGTTGATCTGCCCGCGATGCACCTCCAATGCATCGGCGGCGGCGTGGGCCCACTGATAAAGCCCGTGGCCGTCGAGTGCATGCGAAGGCGGAGTTGTCATGCAAAATATCCTACAAGCGCCAGTCCACAGGTTGTGCGCCCGCGGCCACAAGATGCTTGTTTACCTGGCTAAACGGCGCAGAACCGAAGAATCCGCGGCGGGCGGACAGCGGCGAAGGGTGCGCACTTTGCACTGTCGGATGCGCGCCGAATAGCGGGGCTGTTGCTTTGGCGTCGTTGCCCCACAGCACTCCCACCAAGGGGGCTTGACGTTCGGCGAGAGCGGTAATGATCGCCGCAGTGAAAGCCTCCCAGCCAATTCCCCTGTGTGAGCCAGCAGCACCAGGCGCCACCGAGAGGACCCTGTTGAGCAGCATGACGCCCTGTGCAAGCCACGGGCGAAGATCACCATTTGCCGGCTTGGGCACCCCTTGATCGTTTACGAGTTCTTGGAAAATGTTGTTCAAGCTGCGCGGCAAGGGGGCCACTTCTGGTGCAACGGCAAAACTCAACCCGATTGCGTGCCCCGGCGTGGGATATGGATCCTGGCCAAGGATCACTACCTTGACGGCGGGAAACGGGATGCTCAAAGCCGCGAGCAAATTCTGCCGCTGGGGTAGAAAGTCTGGTTGCTTGCGCAGGATGGCATCAATCTCCCAGAGCGTAGCCGCTTGGCTTTGGAGAAGCGGCAGCCAGCTTGGGTGAACGATCCCAGCGGTCTCATCGGAACCAGCAGCTCCGTTGGGACGCGCCCACTGAGGCAGTTCGGTCTGCGGCAGATCAGGGGCATTTTCCGTGGTCATGGAGCTCACTCTGCTTTCGCTTCCGTACGAACCCCGGGAAATGAATTCCAACCCTCGAATTGATCAACGCAGGTGCCGTCAAGAAGCACATGCTGTTGGTGATGCTGATGATGCTGCGCTTTGCGCACCACCCCGATCTGGCGGAACCCCGTGGGTGCGGCATGCGCGGTGGTTCCCAGTAGCGTGTGGTCCTCGCCGCCGGAAAGTACCCACTGCCACGGATCTTGGTCAAGTACCTTGCCGGCGAGGCGCATGAGAGGGCTGGGTTCCAGCGCAGTTGCCTGCAGGTCCATGATCACCCCGGAGCGGCGGGCCATGGTACCAAGGTCTGCAACGAGGCCATCTGAGTTGTCGGTCATGGCTGACACACCGGCAGAACGAGCCACGAATCCGCGCCCTGGTGGAACGTGTGCCTGGCAGTGCGAGCGAAGCAACGGCAAGAACTCCGTGGGCATCTCTTCCCTGCCAAACCTGCGGAGTAGCGCAAGCCCCGCCGCAGATGCACCGATCTCGCCTGAAGCGATGATGATGTGCCCCGGCTTAGCCGCGTCCAGCGTCAGTGCCGGAATGGAACCCCCAAGCTGGCCGATTGCGGTGACAGAAAGGACGATTTGTTCACCGTCAGTGATGTCCCCGCCCACGAGTTCCGCGTGGTAGTCCTTCACCCGCTGCGAGATACCTCGCGCCAGCTCGGAGATGAATTCAAGCCGAGTGTAGCTCGGCGCGGAGATGGCCAGGAGCGCAGCCACAGGCCTGGCGCCCATTGCCTCAATGTCTGCAAAGTTCTGGGTGATGGCTTTGCGCCCAATTTCCGCGGGGGTGGACCAGTCCAGCGTGAAGTGGCGGTTTTCCACCAGCATGTCCGTAGTCACTACGGTGCGCGAATTTGGCGCTGCGTGGCTGAGCACGGCGGCATCGTCGCCGTTTCGGCTGCTCGGAGCGTGCGCAATGATGGTGTTAATCGCTTTGCGCTCGCCTACCTCCGCGAGTGTGGGGTTAATCCGTTTCAATTTCGGCTCCTCATCCTTCGCACCAACAATAGCCCGCAGAAGGACGGCGGATGGAGGCGGCGCGCGGTTCGCGGGGGCTTCAAGGGATGAAAGTGAGTAGTCTCGGGTCTCAGCTCTAGGGCCCGGGGCTCTCGGGCCTTGGGGCTGGGAGCTGGGCCTCCTAGGGCGGCATTGTAGAATTGTTCCCTATGAGTTCGCCCAGCCAGTCCACTCCCACCTCCAAACAGCAATTTTGGCGCGGCAACTGGCCGATGCTCCTCGCTCTCTTCCTCGCATTAGCCCTGGTTGTGGCTGTGCTGGTGGGCGCCAAATTGGTGTATGAGAAAGCGGCTAAGCAACCCGTGGCAATGAGCGTACTGGACACCCCCGATGCCAACTCCGCAGAGTGCGCAGACTTCGTAGCCACCCTCCCCGAGGAACTCCTAGGCCTCGACCGCGCCGAGCTGGTTGAGCCCGCACCCAACGGCGCCGCCGCGTGGCAGCAGGATTCCCAAACCCGCATCACCTTGCGCTGTGGCGTGGATTTGCCTTTGCAGTACAACGCGCTGTCGCTGATCTCCGAACAGTCCGGCACACACTGGCTCGAGGTCGCGGACACCACCCCGCAATCCACCATGCGCACTTGGTACTCAGTGAACCGTTGGCCGGTTGTGGCAATCACTGCCGACGACGCCAGCGCCCCACACACCGCGCCCACAGGCGAACTCAGCGCAGCCATGGACTCGCTGGAAGTCCGTCAAGCGGCGTTCAATCCGACCCCGCTCGCGCAGCTCACAACCGCAATCGAGGCCGGTGGAACATCCGGTGGCTCAGAAGGTGCTGATTTAGCGCAACGCTGCGAGGACCTTTTGGCCTCTCTGCCTGAAACCTTTGGCACCGGCCCCACCTACACCGCGATTGACGCGATCGACACGACTGAAAATGGCCCCAAAGCCCAGGCTTTGGAAGGCTACTCCCGGGCGTGGGTAGCACCCGGCCATGAGGCCGTGGTGATTCGTTGCGCGGTTGACTTCCCCCAGTCCTACGAGGCCGGCGCGCAGTTACAACAGATCAATGAGATCGCCTGGTTCGAAGACACCACCCTAGGAAACGGCACCACCGCCTCGGTTTGGTATGGCCTTGGGCGTGACATCATCCTGGCCGTCAGCACCCCACAGGCTGCAGTGGATTCCGTGCTTGTTCCGGCTGGCGAGGCGTTGGTTGAGCACTCCTCACCGCAAGAAGGCGAGCTCTAAGCCCGCACCACAAGCAACACCCTCAAGCAATTCCGTTCAGGCTGGATGCGCAATTTAGCGCGCAGGAAGCTCGCGCTCGATCAGAATGGCTAGCAGGTCCGCATACGCAATGCCGGAGGCCTCCATCACCTTGGGGTACATGGAGATGGGAGTAAACCCTGGCATGGTGTTCACCTCATTGAGCACTGGGCCGTTGGCGGTGACAAAGAAATCCACGCGCGCCAGGCCATGGCAGTTCAGTGCACGGAAAGCATCTGCAGCGAGCAGTTGCACCTGCTTGGTGGTTTCCGCATCGAGCGGTGCCGGGATATGCGCGGTGACCACGCTGTCCAGGTACTTCGTGTCAAAGCCGTAGAAACCCTCAGCTCCGCCGTGGGTATCGGCAAGCTGGGCGAGCACAGAGGACACGATGGTGCCGTCGGCTTTCTCCAGCACACCACACTCAACTTCCTCACCGACGATTTCCGATTCCACAATCACCTTGTGGTCATACTCACGTGCATACGCCATTGCCGCAGGCAGTTCCTCCCAAGAGGTCACTCGAGAGATACCAATCGAGGATCCACCGCGGGCTGGCTTGACGTACACGGGCAGTCCAAGCAGGTCTTTGTCCGCCTGGGTGAGTTCTTGGTTGCCACGTAGAATCACTTCTTTGCCCACAGGAAGCCCCTCAGCGGCGAGGAGCTTCTTGGTGAACTCTTTGTCCATGCCACATGCGGAGCTCAATACGCCGGTGCCAACATATGGCACGCCGGAGAGTTCAAAAAGGCCTTGTACGGTGCCGTCTTCACCGTAGGGCCCGTGGAGCACCGGGAAGATCACGTCCACCTTGGCGTAGAGTTCGCCGTCGGTAAAGCGGAACTCACCGGCCCTATTTGGGTTGAGGGATAGCGTGACTTCGCGGACCATCTCCACCTGGGGCATCACGCGATCTACGGTGCGAAGTTTTTCAGGGTCAAATTCCCCTACCGTCCAAACGCCGTCCTTAGTGATACCCACTGGCACGCACTCAAAACGCTCCGGGTCCAAGTGGCTCAGGATAGCCCCTGCGGAGACGCAAGAAACCTCGTGTTCAGAGCTGCGCCCGCCGTACACGATGGCCACCTTGATCTTCCCAGGTGCCTCGTGTCCAAGTGCTGAATCAACTGCCAGATCAGTTGCCGAGTTGGTGGATGCTTGATTGATGTCACTCACGAGCACTCACTCTACCCTTTCCATGCCTTGCAACCGCGGCGCGCACACGCTCACAACGGCGATCATTCAGGTTTTTTGGACCTCCCCATGAGGGCTGCCACGGTATCACCTACGTCTACTCCCTTGTGGCACACCGCGTACACGGCGGTGGTGATGGGCATTTCCACACCTTGCAGTTTGGCCAGCTCGTGGATGGACTGTGAGCTCGTCACTCCCTCTGCAACCTGGCCGTGTGTGGCCTCGCGGGCGTCGTCAAGCGTGCCACCCTTGCCCAGCCGCTCGCCGAAACTGCGATTGCGTGAAAGCGGCGAGGTGCAGGTGGCAACGAGGTCGCCGAGGCCTGCCAAGCCTGCGAAGGTGCGTGGGTCGGCGCCCATGGCTTCACCGAGCCTCGTGATTTCTGCGAGGCCACGGGTGATGAGCATGGCCACGGTGTTCTCCCCCATCCCGCGGCCCACAGACATGCCGCAGGCCAAGGCGATTACATTCTTGCAGGCACCGCCGATTTCCGCACCGACGACGTCCGTATTGGTGTACGGGCGGAAATAGGGAGCAGACAAGGCCGCCTGAACCAACTGCGCGCGATTGTGGTCCTCGCAGGCAATCACGGTTGCCGCAGGCTGTTCCAACGCGATTTCGCGGGCAAGGTTTGGACCCGACAGCACCGCAATCCGCTCAGGGGCGGCGCCGGAAACCTCCGCGATCACCTGACTCATGCGCTTAAAAGTGCCCTTTTCCACACCCTTTGCCAAAGACACCAACGTGGCATTGTTGGAGATCATCGGGGCCCATTCGTTCAGATTTGACCGAAGGGTTTGGCTTGGCACGCCCAACACCACAATTTCAGCGCCGTCCAGCGCCTCAGCGGCGTCAGCGGTGGCCTCCAGCGCTTCGGGGAGCTGCACTTGTTCAAGGTAGCGGGAGTTGGTGCGTTGCTCATTGATTTCCTGGGCCACTTCTGCGCGTCGGGCCCACAGCGTGGTGCGGCAACCGGCATCCGCGAATACCTTGGCCAGCGTGGTTCCCCACGAACCTGCACCCATTACCGCAACCTTCATGCGCACCGCCTTCTTTCCTGCTACTCGCTTGAGCCTGCTTCTCTCTTGCGCCTCCCACCGGGATGCCGGAATCAGTTGATCCGCGCCGGACCGATCAGAGGCACTGCCAAATCTCTAGTGTACGTCCAAAGTCTGCGGGCACAGTCAATTTGCCGAGCTGTGGCAAAGCTGCCGTGGGAGTAATGTTTCATCCAGTGAGTTCCGCCGGAGAACCACCCTCGGCTTGCATTATCGATAACAGGGAGCACCATGGCCAGCATGCACGAACAAGACAAAGATCAACGCTCTGCGCTGCACATTACAGGCCGCTACCAGGTGATTCGGAATAACGCCGCCAAAGAGTTCCGCCGCTCAACGCTGGCTGCGGGGGCAGTGTTGTGGAGAGAAAATCCCAGCACTCCAGAAGGTGTGGAGGTGGCAATAATTCACCGCCCGCATTATGACGATTGGTCGCTACCCAAGGGCAAGGTGGACCCCGGAGAGTCTTTGGTGGTTACGGCAGCACGGGAAATCCTGGAGGAAACCGGCTACTCAGTAGTAATGGGCAAACTGCTGGGCAAGGTGACCTACCCAGTTGGTGACCGCACGAAGGTGGTCTACTACTGGACGGCCAAGGCGCAATCCGGCGACTTCCACCCGAACAACGAGGTTGGTGAACTTGTGTGGCTCGACTTCACCTCCGCCCGCCAACACCTGAGCTACGAGGTGGATCGGCAGATTCTGGACAAGGCACAGAAACGCCTTGCGGTTCCCTCTGATTGCCGCATCCTGTTCGTGCGCCACGGCCGGGCACACCACCGGGAGAATTGGAGTGGCAATGACTACCTTCGCCCGTTGGACAAAAAGGGCCGCAGGCAAGCGGACTACCTCGCACCCCTCTTGCAGGCTTACGCCCCGGACAGGCTGATCTCTGCGGAACCCGAGCGCTGCCAACACACCGCCGCCCCTACAGCTCAAGCCCTGGGCCTTGACGTGCTGGTGGATAACTCCTTCGGCGACGACGGCTGGATCAGCAACATGAACCAATCCAAACGAAAGATCGAGGAGTTGATTTACCAGGGCGGCACGTCGGTCGTTTTTGCACAGGGATTCATCATTCCCGACGCCATCGCGTGGCTAGCCTCCCGCGGGCGCTTGCCGCTTGACGAGGTGAAAGCCAAGAAGGGCTCAATATGGGTGTTGAGCTTTCATGAAGGAGAGCTCACAGGAGCGGATTATATTGAAGGGCCACTTCCGGTGAAGTAGGCATACTAAAAGGCGCAGCGTATGGGATGCTGCGCCTTTTGTTCCCGTTGGGCTATGCCTGCGCTGTTCGGGGATGTTTACTGGGTCTTTGGCTTGAAGCTTGGACGCTTTGCCTCGAACTCCTGAATCTCCTCTTCTTTGCGCAGGGTGAGCCCGATGTCATCGAGGCCTTCCATGAGGCGCCAGCGAGTGTAGTCATCTACGTCAAAGGAGTAGACGTTGCCCTCGCAAGTTGCGGTGCGTGCATCGAGGTCCACGGTGATTTCCGCACCAGGGTTTTGTTCGAGCTGCTTCCACAGCAACTCGATGTCCTGCTGCTCCATCTGCGCTGCCAGCAGTCCTGCTTTTCCTGAGTTTCCGCGGAAAATGTCTGCGAATCGTGAGGAGAACACCACACGGAAGCCGTAGTCCATGAGTGCCCACACGGCGTGCTCGCGGGAGGAACCGGTGCCAAAGTCTGGGCCGGCAACCAGCACGGAGCCCTCCTTGTAGGCATCTTGGTTCAGCACAAAGTCCGGCTCATTATTGCGCCAGTTACTAAACAGTCCGTCCTCAAATCCGCTGCGGGTCACGCGCTTGAGGTACACCGCGGGGATGATCTGGTCAGTGTCCACGTTGGAGCGCGTCAGGGGCACGCCAACGCCTGTGTGGGTGACAAACTTTTCCATTTTCAAAGCTCCTTTTTGTTGCCTGCGTTGCCATATGCCATTTGCCGTTGGTGAGGGGTTCAACCTCCCCAAACCTCACGTCACGATTCCGGTTCCGATTCCAATTCTGGTGCCGATTCCGGTCTCGGCTTCGGTCTCGGTCTCGGCCTCGGTCTCGGTCTCGGCTTCGGCGGCAGGCGTTCGGCTAGTTAGGCAGTTGGCAGATCCGCTGGGGAGGCGAGGGTTCCAAGGATTGCGGTGGCTGCAGCAACCTCTGGGGACACCAAGTGAGTCCGTCCACCAGGGCCTTGGCGGCCTTCAAAGTTGCGGTTCGAGGTGGATGCGGAACGTTCGCCAGGCTTGAGCTGGTCTGGGTTCATGCCGAGGCACATGGAGCAACCAGCGGTACGCCATTCAGCGCCGGCCTCGATGAACACCTGGTCCAGGCCTTCTTCCTCTGCTTGAGCTTTCACCATTGCGGAGGAGGGCACCACCATCATGCGCACGGAGTCCGCCACCTTGCGCCCCTTGACCACCTCGGCTGCGGCGCGCAGGTCTTCAATGCGGGCGTTCGTGCAGGAGCCCAGGAACACGGTGTCGATCTTGATGTCGCGCAGTGGGGTACCTGGGGTGAGGTCCATGTACTTCAGTGCCTTCTCGGCTGCGGCGCGCTCATTATCATCACCAAAATCCTCAGGGTTTGGCACGCTTGCACCCAGTGGCAGGCCCTGGCCTGGGTTGGTACCCCAGGTGACAAATGGGGTGAGCGCGGAGCCGTCGATCTCCACTACGGTGTCAAATTCTGCACCTTCGTCGGTGGGCAGGGTCTTCCAGTAGGCTACGGCCTCGTCCCAGTCCTTGCCGGTTGGCGCCATCTCGCGGCCCTTCACATAGGCAAAAGTGGTCTCATCTGGGGCGATCATGCCCGCGCGAGCACCTGCCTCGATGGACATGTTGCAGATGGTCATGCGCGCTTCCATGGAAAGCTTTTCAATGGCTTCGCCGCGGTACTCGATCACGTGGCCCTGGCCACCGCCGGTACCAATCTTGGCGATGATTGCAAGAATGAGGTCTTTCGCAGACACACCTGGCTGCAGCTCACCGCTGACGTTGATCGCCATGGTTTTGAAAGGCTTCAGCGAGAGCGTCTGAGTTGCCATCACATGCTCCACCTCAGAAGTGCCGATGCCGAAAGCCATCGCGCCGAAGGCACCGTGGGTAGAAGTATGGGAGTCGCCGCACACGATGGTCATGCCTGGCTGGGTCACGCCGAGCTGCGGCCCAACTTGGTGGACAATGCCCTGGTTGATGTCACCCATCGGGTGTAGGCGCACGCCAAATTCCTCGCAGTTCTTGCGCAGGGTTTCCACCTGGGTGCGGGAGGTCTGGTCCTTGATTTCCAGCAAGCTACCGGCAACGATACCCTCGGTGGGCACGTTGTGATCCTCGGTAGCAAGGTGTAGCTCAGGGTGGCGCAGCTTGCGGCCAGCCATGCGCAGTCCGTCAAACGCCTGGGGGCTCGTGACCTCGTGGAGCAATTGGAGGTCAATGAAGATGAGATCCGGCTCACCGTTTTCACCCTGGGAAACTACGTGGTCACGCCACACTTTTTCGGCCAGAGTGAGCTTTTCTTTCTTCGAATCCACTGGGCTGGTCATGGTCCGAATCACCTCTTTCCTGCTTCCACCCATCCCGTATTATTGGTGGGATGGGCACACCCTCCACGCAGTGAAACTGCTAGGAAACGCCTGTTGGCACCTCGTAGCTGTCTCACTACATGGAATGCTAATATCATGTCATGGGAAAGATTAACACAGATTCCTCGCCAACGAGCGGCATTAAGGTCCTTGACCGCGCCGTAGCAATCCTGCTCACCGTTGCCGAGCATCCTGTGAGCCTCACCGAGCTCTGCGCAGCCACGGAACTCCCCCGCGCCACCGCCCACCGTTTGGCGAGTGCACTGGAAATCCACCATCTCCTCGCCCGCACCCCGGAGGGCAAATGGACCATCGGCGCGGTCACGCATTCCCTGAGTTCCGGCACTGCCAACCAGCTCATCGACGCCGCCAATCCCATCATGACCCAGCTCGTCACCCGCACAGGCGAATCGGTGCAGCTCTACCAGCTCGCTGGGGAGCAGCGCGTGTGCATCGCAGCCCAAGAACCGGCAATTGGGCTGCAAAACACGGTCCCCGTGGGCACGAGGCTCCCCCTTTCTGCAGGGAGCGCAGCCAAGGTGTTCTTGGCTCACTCTTCTCCAGCGTTACGACGTCAAGTGCTGGCCCACAGCCATAGTTTCACCGAAGAAGAGCTGTTGGCGGTTCGCACCAAGGGGTGGGCTGAGTCTATTTCCGAGCGCGAAGTGGGCCTGGCCAGCATCTCTGCCCCGGTGTTTGACCACGAAGGCCTTTTCACCGCTGTGCTTTCCATCTCTGGGCCAGTGGAACGCCTCCGCCCCACTCCGAGCGCCCGTTGGGAGCAGGACATCGTGCGCGCGGCTGCCCAGATTTCCGCTGCGGTGTAGCCAACGCGCGCTCAGCTACTCCGCAGGTTTCTCCCCTACTACATCGATGCCGCGCACTTCTATTGGTGAACTTGCACTCAGCTCAATTTCCGCCACTGGGATTTCCTGCAGTTCCTCCGGGAGCGCAAACTCAATGGTGGCAGGAATATACTGCCCCGAGCTCACGTCCGTTTCCCGATTCTTCAGCGCGGGGTGGGAGCCATCTGCTGCAAGTTCCAGCGACTGACCATCAGCAAAGCGCAGGGTGAGCTTTAATACTGTGGAACTGCCATCGGGGCTGCTCCCAAAAGGCGCGGCATGCACCGCAATCTTGCGGGCCGTTTGCTTGTATTGCAAAACGTCCACAGAGGCAGTGGTGATATGGGAGACCTCGCTAATCGCCATCATCACCCCTGCGTCCGGTTCCGGGCACATGGGCGTGGTTTGTGCAGAATCACCAAGGCCACGGCTGCACACCGACCCGATATCTTTCGGCGCAATTCGCACTACGGTCTCCTGCGCGGATTGAGCAACTTGTGCGACGAGCATCGGCGGATTCATGGCAGCCAAGGCCGCAGGCACAGCAGGCATTTGGGCCGAGAAGCGGGGATCACTTGGCGCGCTGTTGTTGCCCAAGGTTTGTCCGAACCAATCAAGCGCCACGTCTCGTACCAGGGCTTAGTGCTCCTCCACCGAGGCACAAGGCTGGAGGTCACACGCAACGCGGTCGTCTTTTCCGGCGCTCGCGAGCGTTTGGTTGATCAGTGTGTGCCCATATCCGTTCAGCGTGGCTACGTAGGCTGGCTCGGTTCGATCCTTGGTGATGTGCTGTGTCATCCAGATCGCTGCCGCAGGCCCTACGTCTTGGTCATCAAAACTGTCAATGGCCAAATAGGGGACGTCAGGCGCCGGTGGGCTGAATTCCTGCTGGTCAAAGGTGTCATAGAACGGCCCATAGGCGAACACGCTATCCACCCCGAATTGCTGCGCGCCAAGGTTCACCAGTCCCGCGGCGCGTGAGTGGACGACCATGCCCACCTCCTGCGGAGCGTACCCCGGCGCGTTTTTCTCTAAAGCTGCGGCCACCACCGCTTGCCACACTGCGGGTTGATCGTAGGGGCTTTGCAGGAGTCCACCTTCCCACACCGCCCCGAGATCCGGGATGAGCACCGCGTACCCTTCATGCGCCAAGGCTTCGCCGAGGTAGCGCATGCCTTCGTCGTAGCGGTATTCCCCACCTGGACAGGAATGAGCAAAGGTGTCATCGGTGCAGTTTGGGTAGCGCAGGTGATTCACGATCACAAGCGGCGCATCCTCAAGGCTTCGGCCTTCAGGAACATAAAATTGCCCGCGAACAGGCCATTGCTGCCCTTGTGCGGAGACCACACCTAACTCGTATGCCGTACCCAACGGAGCCTGCTCGGTTGCAGCCTCCCCACTTTGCGGCTGTGCAGCGCACGCACTCAACGCCACCAAAAGGACAGACGCCATCATTGCCGCGATGACCTTGAACCAAGAGGCCGCGCCGGCCTTTGGGCTTGCGGATTGAACACTAGCCCTCACCGGTAATCACCTCCAATTGTGCGCAAAGCACAGGGTATTGGCTTGCTTCCAAGGCCTTGGGTATCCGGCGTTCAAAGAGTTCAAGGTTGGCCCGGTACCACCATGCCACGCCCTGTTTCCCCGTTTTGAACCGTTCCCAGAGGGCCTCACCAACCTGCGCGTAGTCCTGCAGGATTGACTGCAGATTGTGTGTCTTGTCCGCGAGGGCCACGAGTACTGCCCCTGGATCGGTCTTCGCAGCATTCAGCACGCCGAGGTATGCCCGGTTGCGCTCCCACCAGTTGCTGATGGAGGCGTCTTTGGTAACAGCGCGAACCATACCCGCCACTTTCGGCCCGAATTCAACTTCCATCTGGACAAAGCTGTAGCGCTCAGGCGCATCCTCCACTACGTCATGAAGCAGCGCCGCGATGCGCACATCTTCACGCTCGGTGAGGGCACACGTTATTGCATACACCCCGAAGACGTGAGAGATATAGGGCAAGCGCGTGCCCTTTCGGAGTTGCCCCTCATGGCACAGGGCCGCCACGTTTATAGCGCGCAACACCTTCGTGCTGGGCATGGCAGCGCCACGGGGCTTGAGGAAATCACCCGGTGAATGCTGCAACATCTGATCATTGTGCGTCACAACAATCATTATGCAACGCGCACCCCCAGGGACCACCTGTCCGAAGTGGGGCCCTTGGGGGCGTCGTTAATGCTAGCCAACCACCCCCAGCAACTCCTGCAGCCGGTCCTTTGGCAGCGCCGCCCCGAAACCGGGCTGCCCCGGCTCGAGCACCTTGCCCTGGTGCAGGCTCCCAAGCGGGACGGGGTCAAAGCCGAAGGAATCCACCAGCTCGGCTACGGCGCGCACGTCCTTGGGCGAATCACCAGCAACTGCCATGGCGAGGCGCGCAGGGGCGCCCGGAGGCAGGCTGTGGTCGGCGAGGTCATGGTAGCCCATGTGATTGAAGGCCTTGACCACGCGCTTGAGCCCCAGCTCGCGCTGGACGAACTCGCTGGAACTCGGCAGGAGCTCCTCAGGGTTCAGGCTGCGTCCGTCCACCTCCCACCAGTAGTTCATGGCGTCAATCACCAGCGTGTCCTTCAGCATTTCCGCAGGCAGATTGCGGAACTTTCCCAACGGTAGGGCCAGTATCACCGCGTCCGCATCGGGAATCACTTCCTCCGCGCGTCCGACCTTGCTGCCCGGTGCCAGCACGCTCATGGTCAGCTCGATCTTACTTGGATCACCGGAGCCTGCTACCTTCACGGTATAGCCGGCCTCCAGCCCGAGCTGCGCGAGGACAACACCAAGCTTCCCTGCGCCCAAAATCGCAATCGTGTTCATGATTAGCCCTGTTCAGCGACGGTCTTTTCGGAGGATCCAGCGGATTCTGCGCGCCCGGTCTGTCCGGACCGCTCGGCCCGCTCGGCGAGAAGTTCGCGGACGCGTGGGATCACTTCCTCTCCGTACAACTGGATGGAAAGCTCGCGGTCCTCTACCGGCTGCTGCCCGTGACCATAAATGAGGTCAAATCGGTCCAGGTGGAGGGCTTCCGCGGTGTCTGCAATCTTGCGCGCCACAGTCTCTGGCGAACCGACGTACAACGCACCCTGCTCAATCTCGAATTCAAACTGCTGCCGCGTGAACTCTCCCCAGCCACGCTCGCGCCCGATCCGGTCACGGTTCCGCTTGAACGTTGGGAACAGCCGCTCGCGGGCTTCTTCATCGGTCCGCGCGATGAAGCCAGGCGAATGCACACCCACCAAACCGGGTGTGGTGCCAAGCTGCTCAGCGGCACGGAAGTATAGGTCGACGTACGGAGCAAAACGACGCGCACTGCCGCCAATGATGGCGAGCATCAAGTTGAAGCCGTAGCGCGCGGTGCGAACCACCGACTCCGGAGAGCCACCCACACCGATCCACGTTTCCATGCTGCCCGCCTCCGTCTTAGGGAATACATCGGCGTTGCGCAGCGCTGCTCGCGTTTGCCCCTCCCAGGTCACAGGCTTTTCCTTAAGCAATTCCGCAAACAGCTCCGTCTTCTCCTCAAAGAGGGCATCATAATCGCGCAGGTCGTAGCCGAATAATGGGAAGGATTCCGTGAAGGACCCTCGGCCTAGCATTACCGACGCCCTACCGTTTGACAAAGCATCCACCGTGGCAAATCGCTCAAAAACGCGGACTGGATCATCGGAGCTCAATACCGTCACACCGGTGCCGAGCTTGATGTTTTCCGTCACGCTTGCGATTGCAGCCAGAACGGTCTCTGGGCTCGAAATTGCGAAGTCATCCCTGTGGTGCTCGCCAAGCGCAATGTATTCAATGCCCAACTTGTCTGCGAGCTGTGCCTCCTTCACCACTTGGCGGATGGCTTCTGCATATGTGACCAATTCTCCGTTGCGAGTTGGGATGTCACCAAACGTATCCAAACCAAACTGCAATGGCTTTGGGGAATTATTGGTGCGTGCGTTTTCAGTGCTCATGGCGGGTTCCGTTCCTTTACTTCCAAGGTTTGTTGTCATGTCTACTAAATGGAACACTAGCAGACGGCAACTCATTCCCGCTCGCGTTTGCGGCCTTCGGGGCTGAGGCAGGAAACGCGAAAAACCGGAAGCCGCCCTTTGGGGCTTCCGGCTTACAGCATTCCCACGCGATCAATCAGTCAGGGAGCTTGGCTGAGCCATTTGCTCAGTGCTGCTCAGTGCTGCTCGGTGTTGCTAGTTGTTGCGAGATTTCCTCCATACGAGGCCCGCACCTAATCACATCTCAATGCCGGCTACCGCACAGGCTCGAGGTGAAGGCGCCGCCCATGCCAGTGGTCAATCAACCAACGGTCATGGCTGGCAATGATGAGCGTTCCCTGCCAGTTGCGGAAGGCCTCCTCGAGGGCGTTCATCGTCTCCAGGTCCAGGTAGTTCGTCGGCTCATCAACCACAAGCACAGAAGGGCGTGCTGCCAAAGCAGCAGCAAGCTGCGCACGGCGTTGATTCCCCGCGGACAAATCCTTAATCGGAGTACTCCACAACGAGGGATGCAGAATCCCCTTCCCGGCCTCCCCAATGCCACTTCGCATCGTTGCTGCATCAAAATCAGAGGCGGCTTCGTCGGGGAGCCTCTGCAAAACAGTTCCGACGGATTCATCTCTGCTGATCACACCACTGCTCACAAACCCCTCCGGTGGGCTCCCTGCGACGATCCAGTTCAATAGGGTTGACTTACCAGCACCGTTTTCCCCTGTCACCAACAGGTGTTCACCGTGCGCCAAATCAAAGGTGACAGGTGCGAGCCTGCCGTCCACCGTCGCGTCCCTCGCCGAGACAGCTAAGCCGCTGCGAGGTGTCAGTTCGTAAGATGGAAACTCGAGGTTATAGTGGCGCGGTTTGCGGACCTCCTTTTGGGAGAGGCGCTCCAGGCGAACATCGTCTTTGCGCGTCCTTTTCACCGATGTGGCTGCTGCACGATCGGTAAAGAACTTCTTTACATTTCGATCCGCAGTTTTCACCCGAACTCCGCCGCGCGCGATCTTCATGCTTTCCTGCCGGTGCTCCTGGAGATCTCGTTTCTCTGCCTGCTGCGCAGAATGGATTTGCTGATGCTTCGTGCGGGCCGTCGCTTTTGCAGCGAGATAGTCCGTGTAGTTGCCCGCGTTCCGGTACACCCCTGCAATGGTTTCGCCGTCAAGCTTGGCGAGTTCTTGCCACACAGTGATGTCCATGTCGTAAATCACGGTGGCGGTGCTTTCAATGAAGGCTCTGTCGTGGCTAGCCACCAGAACCGGGCCGCCCCAATCCTGGATCACATTTGCAAGGTACTGCACGGCCTCGCTGTCCAAATGATTAGTCGGCTCATCCAGCACCAACACCTCAGGTTGGCTTATCAAAAGAGCGGCCAGCTTGAGGCGCGAACGCTGACCAGGTGAGAGAGTAGACAGCATCCGATCTCGCCCACTCCCTCCTCCGGCTCCTGTCCCAGTTCCGGTCTCTGTCCCTGTTCCTGCAAACGCTGCAAGGCCGAGCCCCGCGAGCGTTTCACTCACGAGTGCATCCAGAGACCACACGTTGAGGGCATTCAACCGGGCAAGGATTTGGTCATATTCGGTTTCCAGGAGCTGGGACTGCTTGCCACTATCCGTAGCCAATGCTTCTGTAACTTCTTCAAAGCGTGAAAGCAGCTCCCTGAACGGCGTGAGTACCGCGTCGAGGTATTGTGCAACACTGCCTTGGAAGGATTCAGGATCTGGAAGGGTCTGCGGGTCAAACACAGTGACAACTCGGCCCGAATCGGGCGTGAGCTCACCAGTGAGCAGCCTCAGCAGCGTGGATTTTCCCGCCCCATTCGGGCCAATGAGGAAAGCCCGCTCACCGGCTGAAACGTGCAAATTTACTCGGTCAAGAATCTGGCGGGAGCCAAAGGAAAAGGATACGTTTTCAACAATAATTTCAGGCATAGCGAATCCCAACAGGTAGAAGTAACTTCGGTATCTCCTCAGTGAAACTGAGCGGAAATTACATCTTCAACGGATTCACACGCTCCTTACTCAACATCAATGGCATCGCCCACCACCCGCCAAAAGCGTTTCGCAATGCAGTGGCCTCAGAACCGCTTAGTTCTGGGTAGTTCTGGGTAGTTAAGCTCCACCCTAGCAAATAGCCCGAAACGAAACGAGGCAGCCAATGAAGATTCACTGGCTACATCGCTGTTTCCTACGCGTTTTAAGAAATCGCGCATTTGTACCCCGTACGGGATTTGAACCCGTGTTACCGGCGTGAGAGGCCGGCGTCCTAGGCCGCTAGACGAACGGGGCTTTGTTCGAACTGCTCGAAAGCGGTCTTGCAGAAGTGTATATGCAAGGCAAGGAAACTCACAAATCAGCAGCTCAAGCAGCTAATTTCACAACCCGCTCACAGTCCGCTTACATGAGCAGCCCAGCTCTCCGTGGCAGCTATAAAAGGCCGCCCAAAGAACTGGGGTGAGTGTTTCAAATGCCTTGCCCGCTTCGCTCATCGAAGCCTTTGGGCCGTGTGTGCGGAAGTTTCAGTGGCTGCATCTTCTTTCACGGCGCCACGTCCGCGGCCTCCTGCGGGGAGGTAGGTGCCAAGGCGTTCAGCTACCAGGCAAGGACTTGATGCTGGGGCGTTCCCGCATTGCCTCCAAGGGATGGCTCCTGATTCGCGCATCCTTTGCGCTTGGAAGTCTGGATCATGGCGTTGCCGGGGCTCGCTCGGCAAGCAATGCGGTACGCGTGCTGCTCTTCAGATTCACTTACTGCCATAGAACCTCCTTGCAAATGCTCGGAAACATTGCCACTCCAGCTCCTACACCACTTCCTGGCCACCCGCCTATTGCCAGTGGCTCAAAAACCGCGGTTACTCGTTCAACATTTTCCGTATTACTTTTTGCCGAACCACTAGGACCACTAGGACCACTAGAACCACCGCCCTCCAAAGCACCAGCCCGCGGGCCAACCTTTCAAGATTCATCGCCAAGAATTCGGCCGAACTCCAAAGTGCGGAAGCCGGACCTATACAACCAAGCGAGAGTTCCCATTAAGGATTGGCCCACACCATAAGAGGTGAACCGTCGGTAAGCGTCTGCAGTTGTTGGATAAGCCTCAGCATAGCGCTGTGATGCAGGCTTGGGAAGACCTTTTGTGAAATCTAGGTCACACAATGAGTTCTGCAAGCCTACTGCTCACAACCAAGTCGGTAATCGCACCCGTTCGCAACGCTCCTCGCAGCGCCGCCGCACGGTGTGCACCGGATGCCACGCACACGCGTCGGTCAATCTTTTTCAGATCTCTCGGCGTTGGCCCCGTTGCACGCTTGTTCACGGCAAGGTCTTCCCAGGAGCCGTCCTCGCGCAACATCACGGTGCACATGTCCCCCACTACCCCTGCCACTCGGGCTTGCGCCTGCTGAACCTTGTCAAAGTAGCCACCGGCGTACACGTGGGAGGGAATCTTGCCACCGAACGCACCCACACCGAACACCGCCACCTGCGCCTCCCGCTGCACCGAAAGCACGTTGCGGATGCTGCGCTCGCGCCACATCGCCTCCTTGGTTTCGGCGTGATCAAAAAAGGCGGGGACGGGAAAGTGAACCATGTGAGCGTCGTAGGCGGAGGCGATCTGTCCCAAAATCGAACCGGAATAAGCGATTCCTGTGTTCCATGCATTGCCCGCGCCGTTGAGTTGGACCACCGTAACGTCTTCCAAGAGCCTTCGGGGGAGGTATTGAGCCACCTCGCTCACCGTGGACCCCCATGCCACCCCCAGCGTTGTGCCTGAATCCACCAAACTGTCTACGAGTTTTGCCCCCGCGGAGGCTACTGATCGCATCCAGCGGAGCTCAGAATAGGAACTCGGCGCACGCACAACGTGCGCATTCACGTGATATTTTTCCGCGACGAGCTGCTCTAATGGGTCTTGCGGACGCATCTCTTCATGGATCTGGATGGTCACCACCCCCGTTTGCCGCGCCTCAGCAATCAACCGGGAAACAGTGGGCCTAGAGACGCCCAGACGCTCCGCCACCCGCTCCATCGTAAGGTTTTCACCGTAGTAGAGCTGAGCGGCCTCGTACACCACGTTTTTCCTTTTGTTCATCAGTGCTCAACTATAGATGAAACTTTGTTCATCGGGCTTGAGCGGTGGAGGTCACAGGCGTCAAATGGGCAATAGAACGGTTCCGTAAAGGAAACGCATAAGGAAACGAAATCAGTTTCACGTCAGATACTTGGAAGGCAAGGCAATGACTGCCACTTTTACTCACAAGTCCTACCTCTCAGCCGAACAGCGCCAAGCTGCGCTGGAGGCCATGTCCGATGATCAGGGTGTAGACATCTTGGTCATCGGCGGCGGTGTCACTGGAGCCGGTATTGCCCTGGATGCAGCAACCCGCGGCCTGCGCACGGCTGTCGTGGAGGCTGGCGACTGGGCGGCTGGTACCTCCGCATGGTCCACCAAGCTGGTGCACGGCGGCTTGCGCTACCTCTACAACCTGGACTTTAAGCTGGTTGCTGAGGCTCTGCGCGAGCGAGGCCTGCTCCTGGAGCGCACCGCCCCACACCTGGTGAAGGCTCAGCCATTCCTGTGGCCATTGAAGATGCCAGTCATCGAGCGCGCATACTCTGCTGTTGGTATTGGCATGTATGACACGATGGCGTTTGCTGGCGCCGGCGGCCACCGCACAGTTCCAGCTCAGCACCACTTCACAAAGTCCGGTACCAAGAAGATTTTCCCGAGCATCAAAGACAACGTCTTCACTGGTTCAATCCAGTTCTACGACGCCCGCGTGGATGATGCCCGCCTGGTTATTGACCTGGTTCGCACCGCCGCAGGCTACGGCGCCCTCGCTGCTTCGCGCACGCAGGTCGTCGGCATTGAAAAGAACAGCTCCGGCCGGGTTGTTGGCGCGAAGATTGTGGACCTGGAGACCGGCGAAGAGCGTACGGTTAAGGCACACCACATCATTAATGCCACTGGCGTGTGGACCGAAGAGTCCGAGTCTATGGCCACCAAGGATGCCGGCCTCAAGGTGCTCGCATCCAAGGGCATCCACTTGATTGTCCCCCGTGATCGAATCAAGGCTACCAGCGGTATCTTTACCCAGACTGAGAAGTCCGTGCTCTTCTTCATTCCGTGGCAGCGCTACTGGATCATCGGTACTACGGACACGCCTTACCACGAGGACATCGAACGCCCAGTGGCCACCAAGAAGGACATCCAATACGTCCTGGACCAGGCAAACAAGCTCGTAGATGATGCCCTCACGGAAGATGACATCATCAGCACCTACGCCGGTCTGCGCCCACTTCTGCAGCCAACCCTGAAGGAAGGTTCTGAGAAGGCTTCCACCAAGGTATCCCGCGAGCACACTGTCACCGAGGTTGCCCCAGGCATGAGCGTGATCGCCGGCGGCAAGCTCACTACCTACCGAGTGATGGCTGAAGACGCCGTGGACTTTGCCCTCGGCGAGCGCGCCAAGGCTCTGCCATCTGTGACCACCAACATCAAGCTCGTAGGCGCTGAGGGCTACGAGGTACTCGCTGCCCGCGCTGAGGCACTGGCCACCGAACAGGGCTGGACCTCCCAGCAAACCGAGCACCTCCTGGAACGCTACGGCGCCGAGCTCATCGACGTCATCAGTGCAATCGAGGAAGATCCTTCCCTTGGCGAGCCGCTGAAGGAGGCCCCACAGTTCCTGCGTGCCGACGTGCTCCGCGCCGTGCGCACCGAGGGTGCACTGCACCTAGAGGATGTGCTGGTGCGCAGGGTTCGCCTTGATCTGGAAGCCAAGGACCGCGGCCTTTCCGCCGCAGAAGAGGTCCTGGACATCATGGCTGAGGAACTCGGCTGGGATGACGCCACCCGCACCAAGGAGCTCGACGCTTACAAGGAGCGCGTGGAGGCAATCGCCACCGCTGAGACCCATGACACCGATGCCGAGGCGGCAGCCGAGGTTGTTGGTGCAACCCACATCGCTCCACGCCAGCCAATCCAAAAGGCCTAGCTGGCCATGGTTGAGGTTTGCACCTACAAGTAAGCAAACCTCAACCACCTGCGTGGGAATCACCATTCCTGCTCCCCTGCCTGAGTTGCCAGTACACCAAAATGCACAAACCACTGGCGGTTGAGGAGGGAGCAGGCAGGCGGTTCCCTAGCAACAACAGACATTCACTGTATTTCTCTTATCCAAATGCAATGGGATGCCGAGCATGCTGTTAATCGCAATCACGCCTCCGAACAGTACAAATCACGACCACCGCGATAAAGCAGCAAACCCACAAGTTTTGCCTCATCCGGCTTCCCGGCCTGACATTTCCTTTCCCCAGTGTTCCGCTGCGTACCGCGCAGGGGTTATTGGGGAACCCAAATGAAAGAGGTTTTCCGTGAGTACTCTCCTCGCTTCTGGCCTAGTGAACGCTGACGGCACCGCCACCATCATGGGTGCGTTCGCTTCAGAGGTACTAGGTACCGCAATGCTCATTCTTCTTGGCGCAGGTGTCTGCGCCGCTGTCACCCTTCCTAATTCCGCTGCGCGGAATACCGACTGGCTCACTATCGCCTTCGGTTGGGGTTTCGCCGTGTTTGCTGCGGTATATGTTTCCGGCCCCTCTGGTGCGCACCTCAACCCAGCTGTTTCCATCGGCCAACTCGTTGCAGGTAATGATTTCGCCCCTGGCATCGCTCCAACATTCACCAACTTCCTGATCTATGTAGCTGCACAGTTGATCGGCGCATTCATCGGCGCCTGGGTTGCCTACCTTGCATACAAGAAGCACTTTGATATTGCGGAGCCTGGTACCACCAAGGGAATCTTCTCCACTGGTCCCGCTGTCCGTTCCTACGGCTGGAACTTTGTCTCTGAGGCCATCGGTACCTTCGTTCTCGTGGGCTTCGTTGTGGCATCCGGCCAGACTCCTTCCGGCCTCGGACCACTGGCTGTGGCTCTCATCGTTGTTGCTATCGGCTTGTCCCTTGGTACTCCCACCGGGTACGCCATCAACCCAGCACGCGACCTCGGTCCCCGTATCGCACACGCATTGATGCCAATCAAGGGCAAGCCCTCCAGCGACTGGGCCTACGCATGGGTTCCAATTGCCGGGCCACTGGTCGGTGCAACCCTCGCGGCTCTGATCGTCCCCGCGGTTCTGGCAATCTAATCCGCCTAAATCCTCGGCGAACTCCTTAAACACTCCTTAAACTCAGCAATCCCCCACCTCCATAACGTTTCGCACCTTCGGTGCAGCAGCCGCGGACTGCGACTGAGGTGGACTACAGAAAGGCAACATCCATAATGTCTTCCCTCCCAGAGCGTAAGAAGTACATCCTCTCCATTGACCAGGGCACCACCAGCTCCCGCGCAATCCTGTTCACCAAGCAGGGTGAAATCAAGAGCGTAGGCCAGCACGAGCACGAGCAGATTTTCCCAAAGGCCGGCTGGGTTGAGCACAACCCACTGGAGATCTGGGAAAACGTCCGCAAGTCTGTGGGTGAGGCTCTCTCCCGCGCAGAGGTGAACCACCATGAGATCGCCGCCGTGGGTATCACTAACCAGCGCGAGACCACCGTGGTGTGGGACAAGAACACTGGCGAGCCTGTATATAACGCCATCGTGTGGCAGGACACCCGCACGCAGAAGATCTGTGATGAACTCGGCGGCGAGGCCGGCCCTGGCAAGTACCATGACATCACCGGACTGAACTTGGCAACCTACTTCTCCGGCCCCAAGATCAAGTGGATCCTGGACAACGTAGAAGGCGCACGCGAGAAGGCGGAGGCTGGCGACCTGCTGTTCGGCAACACCGATACCTGGGTGCTGTGGAACCTCACTGGCGGCAAGGATGGCGGCGTGCACGCCACCGACGTCACCAATGCGTCCCGCACCCTCCTCATGAACATCCGTACCCTTGAATGGGACGAGAACATTGCGGCAGACATGGGCATCCCAATGTCCATGCTCCCACAGATCCGTTCCTCCTCTGAGGTGTACGGTGAAGGCCGCCAAACTGGTCTGCTCGCCGGCACCCCTATCGCCGGCATCCTCGGTGACCAGCAGGCAGCAACCTTCGGCCAGGCTTGCTTTGAAAAAGGCATGGCCAAGAACACCTACGGCACCGGTAACTTCATGCTCATGAACACCGGCAACGAGCCTGTGATCTCTGAAAACGGCCTGCTCACCACCGTGGCTTACAAGATCGGTGACGCTGATCCTGTGTATGCCTTGGAAGGCTCCGTGGCTGTTTCCGGCTCCCTGATCCAGTGGCTGCGTGACAACCTGCGCATGATCGACCATGCTTCTGAGTCCGAGGAGCTGGCAACCAGCGTTGAGGACTCTGGCGGAGCATACGTTGTGCCTGCGTTCTCTGGTCTGTTCGCACCACACTGGCGCCCAGATGCCCGCGGCGTGATCGTGGGTCTGACCCGCTACGTCAACCGCGCACACATCGTTCGCGCTGCTCTGGAGGCAACCGCATTCCAGACCCGCGAGGTTCTGGACGCAATGAATGCCGACGCCGACGCCGCAGGCACCAAGGTTCACCTAGAGGAGCTGCGTGTAGACGGTGGCATGACCGCCAACGAGTTCCTCATGCAGTTCCAGGCAGACCTGCTCGGTGTGCCAGTGATCCGCCCAAAGGTCATTGAGACCACCGCTCTCGGCGCAGCCTACGCAGCAGGTATTGCTGTTGGCTTCTGGGAGGGCGAGCAGGACGTGATTGATAACTGGGCCGAGGACAAGCGCTGGGAGCCAAGCATGGATAAAGAAGAGGTGGAGCGTCAGTACCGCCTCTGGAAGAAGGCCGTGTCCAAGACCTTGGACTGGGTTGATGAAGACGTAGACCACGAGTAATCACCCACTCCCCCTACTCTCCTTTGCCGCAGCGCCCCGCCTCACACACTCAACCTTGTGTGGCGGGGCGCTTGCGTGCGTCGGTAATGCACCCCCACGTGCCGCCCGAGAAATCCTGGCGTAGGTTGTGGAAGTAGCCGGTTTTTCATGGTCGAACAGGAGGCAACACAATGAAGATTGCATTTCTTGGCACGGGGCGCTTGGGCACTGAGCTCGCGCTGCAGTTGCTCAAGGAGGGCCACGAGCTCACGGTGTGGAATCGCAGCAAAGCAAAGACACAGACGCTTGCCGACGCCGGCGCGGGCGTTACAGACACCGCTGAGGAGGCAGTCACGGGCGCTGAGCTGGTGGTGAGCTGCCTGTTTGATGCCAACGCCGTGCAAGAGGTGATCGTGGACCCGGGGCTCATTCCAGATGGGGTGGCGTGGGCAGATGCGTCCACGGTTGCGCCGAAGGACACCGAGGTTTTCGCGGCTGCGGTGCCGAGTTACGTTGCCACGCCAGTTGTGGGCACCCTTGGGCCCGCCCGGAATCGGGCGCTGGGCGTGTATGTGGGCTCGGCAGATGCGGAAGTGCGTCAGCAGGTCTTTGAGGTAGTGAAGGTCTGGGGTGAAACAAACCCCGAGCGCGTGAAGCAGGTGGACTCCCCGAGGCAAGCGGCGGCTGGGAAATTGATCGCGAACCTGGCCCTTGCCGTGACCGCGCAGGGCTTCAAGGAGGCCCTATTGTTTGGGGAGTCCCAGGGCGTGGATGCGCAGACAGTGGTGGAGATGCTGGGGTCCACTGGGCTTGAGTTCATCCGAAACATGAAGAGCCCGTTTGTGCTGGGTGAACGCGACACCGCCCCAGGTGACTTCACCGTTGATGCGATTGCCAAAGATGTTCGCGCGATCCTCACTGAGGCCAACATGCCTCTACCCGCAATTGCCGCAGCGCTGCAGTCCTTCGAGGTGCAGCAAGAGAACGACCGCGGTGATCACGACTTCTCCGAAATCCTGGTGCACCGTGCCGATAGGCCGGACATGCCTTAATGGAGAGCCGGAGGGGCCTCGCGCTGGTGCCGGGATCGGGTTAGGGTTTGGGTTTGGGTTTGGGTTTGGGGTGACTGCTTTGCGAAGCAGCCCCAAGGAGCCGTAACGAAATCTTACAGCGAAACAATTTACCTGGTAGATAGAGTTCGCGGCATTCCTGTGAAAGAAGTATACCCTTCTGTTATTGCAGGGAACCTTTCTATCAAGATCGTAACTGCCTTCCCAGGTGCAAAGTGCCTTAGACACTAGGGAACAATGAGGAGCCGAACAAGCTGTGGATGAGTTTAATACAGCTCTTTTTCAAGTCGTTTCTGAGATGTGTGCAGGGAAGATTCCAGAACCGTTGCAAAGAAATGGGTGGACGTTATTTGATGACTTGAAGTTGGAAGCGGCCTCTCATTACTCGCATAATTTTCAACGATACCGGTACATTCCTTTCCGCCTTGCCGTGAATCATGACAAGTGCAGGTCGGAAATCTCACGAGCACAAAGTGCAGGCCTTGACGAATATGGAGACCCTGTCAGGCAGGGGAAAAAACCTCGCAAGAAGAAGGGCCGCAGCACCTATCATTTCCTGAATTACTGGCTCCTGGAGGCGCTGGGGAAAATGGAGTTTGCTGCCGATATGGCATATTCGATGGAGCGGCTCCACCCCCAAGAGATTGGTTTTGACGTGATTATCCATGGTGAATCAGACTGGGAAATAAGAAAGTGGTACCGGGGGGAAAGGCACATACTGGACGACCTGATCGGAGGGACGTTTTAACTTAAGGGCGCTGTTGAAAACTCCCTATTGTGTAGAAATGATGAAGGTGCACACTTGCGAGGGCTACTCGCTAGCAAATTGTTAGCGAGCCACACCCCTGGTTGCAATCGAAGAGTATCCTCATCGCCATGTTGCGATGGGGATACTTTTGATGGTGCTGCTTCAAACTCCGACGCCTGAGGAATATGTGCGGATTCACCGGCATGGGGATCGGATCGATCGAAACTCCTCGGAGGCGATGAAGGCCACCACAGCTGAGAAGCTGCAGATCCCACTGCGCAAGGCGGGCTACAAGGTCATGGGCGACCTCGTCAAGGGTCAGATGGGCTTCGTAGGCTACTTACCAAGGTGCTCAGCTTATTGACGGCTCCTGGTACTTCCCCGGCATGCCCGCCCACTGGCGCAACGCTAGTACCCTATTCGCCGCTGGCGAGATGGATCGTGACGAGCTTTACGACATTATCGAGCGCCGCCAAGCATTCGCTCTTCAAGTCAAGAAGATAAACGAGGATGGCTCTATCGACTTGTATTCCCCGGCACGCGGCAACCGTGCCAAGCTCAAGGTTGACGGTATCGGTGTTGACAAGTCTCTAGAAGGTGCGACCCTGCGTAAGGTGTTCGCTCGTGACTTGACTAAAGAAGACCGAAACAGTGCCGTCTTCAAGCAGACGCAGATTCGCATCCCTGTGGATGCAGCAGCAAAACACGTTAAGACGGGACCTTTTTAGGGAACGCAAGAATGGGCTGACACTTATCGGCGTGGACGAAACACGATTCAGAGCCGTAACGCCCTTCTCAAGAACGGCCACATGGGATTGGGCGACAAGACTCGCCGTCTCGTACGTGGATTCGCGAACGCGACCCTTGTAACTGCTCTCGGCATCGTAGGTGTCAACATTCACCTGATTCAAAAGTTCCTTCACCGAGTCGTTCTCGACTTGAAAACGAATCCCAGTGATCCGGTTCCAACTCAGCCATGTAAGCGAGTCTCCGATTGGAACACATTTGGCAACGTCGCGCCACAGGCTCCCCCGGCTGCAGCCTAGAGGCCAGCAAAGACCACCGCCCATTCGGGCCGTGGTCTACAGGTCGTGGGCTACTGCCCATTGAGGCTAAACTTCACCCGCTCTCTGTTGCTTTTACGCACCATGAATCGAGCGAGAAAAGCAAAATCCCGATTCTCAATAACGAGAATCGGGACTCCGTTCGGCGATTGTCCGTTTCGTGAAATTCGTAGATCAGAAACTTGAAGCCGTAGCGTTGTACCCCGTACGGGATTTGAACCCGTGTTACCGGCGTGAGAGGCCGGCGTCCTAGGCCGCTAGACGAACGGGGCATAGAACTTTCATTCTGGCGAGCTATGCTCGCTGCTGGCCTACCAGGACTCGAACCTAGAATGACGGTACCAGAAACCGTAGTGTTGCCAATTACACCATAGGCCAATGTTTCCAGCATGCCGTTCCGGCTGTGCTGTGCAACGGGAACTAATATAACCACGTTTTTGTAACTTGCACAAACCTGCAGGAAAACTCGCCTTTTCACACCCCAACAGCTTCACGACCCATCCACAGCCGCGCCTTGGGCCTTGTGCCTTGGGCCTTGGGCTCGGCCTAAGTGTTCTGCTTGAAGAAGTCCCACATGTAGCCACTGGTGCCCTGTTCTTGGCTCCAGGAGTGCCGCATGCCTTGCACCTCTACATAGCGCACGGGTGCCACGCAGCCTTCAAATTGCCGGGCAACGGCAGGCGCGCTGATTGTCCCTGCAGTGGATTCCACCACCTTTTGTTCGCATTGTGCCCGCTGGGCGGCCTCTTGGGCTACGGTCCACGCGCTGGCATACGTCTGGCCATGCCGCTGGCCACCGTCCACGCTGATCACCGGATCGCTCGTACCCTGCATCAGCAAGGTTGGCACGGCAACGCCCTCGCAGTCTTGGTGCATCGCGGGATACATCGATCCCGCCACGGAAACCACCGCCTTAATGGGCGCACCGGCGTGGCAGGCCAGCGAATACGCAAAGGCCCCACCGTTGCTAAAGCCCGCCGCATAGAAGCGTTCAGGGTCCAAGCTGTAGTGTTTGCCTACCTGTGTGAGCACCTGTTGCACATACTGCGCATCTTGCTCAAAGGTGGTTGCAGAATAGGGTGCGCCGGCCCATGCGTCCTGCACGCCCTGCGCAAAGATCACGATTGCCTCATTGCTCATGAGGTTGTTGCCCTGCAGCATGCTCTGGGCGGTTTCCTTCCACCCGTGGAACACAATGAGCACCGGGGTTGGAGTTTCACCGGTGTACTCCGCGGGGACGGACAAGAGGTATTCCCTGTCCCCCACGCGCTGCATCGCAGACGTACCGGGCAGCACTGGATACTCGGCAACCGGAGTAGAGCCAGGGCGGGTTTCAACCGTCCATGCAGCGTGGCGCAGTTTCACTTCTTGCGCATCACCCTCACTGCCCTCGCCGTTCCCGCCGGTGGCTTGATACGAAGGCACGTCAGCTTGCGCGGATGTATCTGCGGAACCAGCACTAATCTCCTGCGCAGAGTGCACCGAGTGCACAGAATGCACAAAGGCCGCGCTGCCGCCGAGCATACAGGCAGCAGCGAACACCGCGATACCGCCAGCCCGGAGAGTCCTGAGAAGCTGCACGAATTACGCCTGGTACGGGGTCTGAGCAAGCGCAGCGCGCAGGCGGTTCAGGGTGGATTCCTTGCCCAGAAGTTCCATGGATTCGAACAGTGGTGGGGATACTGCCTGGCCGGAAATGCCCACACGCAGCGCACCGTAGGCTACTCGTGGTTTGAGCTCAAGCTTTTCAATCAACGCCCCCTGGAGAGCGGCCTCAATGTTGGTGGTGTTCCACTCGTCTACTGCTTCGAGCGCAGCAATGCCTTCCTCAAGCGGCTGCACAGCGGTTTCCTTGAGGTTCTTCTTGGCGGATTTTTCATCCAGTTCCAGGGCGTCGTCCGTGGTCACCAGGAAGCTCAGCAGCCCCCACGCCTCAGACAGGGTCTTGATGCGGGTTTGCACCAGCTCGGCAGCAATCGCGAACTTGTCTTCGGGGTAGTCCGCCGGGAACTCGGTGTACTCGCTCAAGTAAGTGCGCAGGCGCTCGGTGAACTCGCCGAGCGGGAGCAGGCGAATGTGATCGGCGTTGATCGCTTCCAGCTTCTTTTGGTCAAAGCGCGCGGGGTTGCCCAGGACGTCGGCAACGTCGAAGTTGGCCACCAACTCATCCACGCTGAAAATATCTTTGTCTGCAGAAAGCGACCATCCCAAAAGCGCCAGGTAGTTCAGCATGCCCTCGCGGATAATACCGTTATCGCGGTGGTTAAACAGGTTGGACTCTGGGTCACGCTTGGAGAGTTTCTTGTTGCCCTCACCCATCACGAACGGCAGGTGAGCGAACACTGGGGTTTGCTTGGCCACGCCGATTTCCTTCAACGCCTCGTACAGCGCGAGCTGACGAGGGGTGGAAGGAAGCAGGTCCTCGCCGCGCAGGACGTGGGTGATACCCATGAGGGCATCATCCACTGGATTCACCAGGGTGTACAGTGGCGCGCCGTTGGAGCGGGCCACCACGTAGTCCGGCTGCGTGGAGGCCTTGAACTCAATTTCCCCTCGCACCAGGTCATTCCACTTCCAGTCATGGTCCGGCATACGCAAGCGCCAGACGGGCTCGCGGCCTTCTGCCTGGAATGCGGCGATTTGCTCCTCGGTGAGGTCGCGGTCAAAGTTGTCATAGCCAAGCTGCGGGTCACGGCCAGCGGCGATGTGGCGCTCGCGCACTTCATCTGCGGTGGAGTAAGCAGGGTACACCCAGCCGGCGGCCTTGAGCTTTTCCAGAACATCCGCGTAAATGTCCATGCGCTGGCTCTGGCGGTACGGCTCGTGCGGGCCTCCAGTTTCTACGCCCTCATCCCAGTCCAGTCCCAGCCAGCGCAGGGACTCCACGATGGCCTGGTAGGAATCTTCTGAATCGCGCGCCGCGTCCGTATCTTCAATACGGAACACCAGCTTGCCGCCGGTGTGGCGAGCATAGGCCCAGTTGAACAGTGCGGTGCGAACCATTCCCACGTGTGGGGTTCCGGTTGGCGATGGACAGAATCGAACGCGTACATCAGACATGGTTTCTCATCTTAGCCCGTTTGCTAGGCTGATACCTTATGAGCTCAGCCCCGGCCACCGCACCAGATTTCCTCCTCTCCAGGGCACATGGATCGGTTCGCACGCAGGGGGCCCGCCGGACATTCAATAGCATCGCCGCAGCCAAACAGGCACTTTCGCAGGGCGCGGACATGGTGGTGGGTGCGATCCCCTTCAACCCTGAGCACCCCTGCGCCCTGACCGAGCCTGAGCGCATCATCCGGGAGGATGGCCCCCTGGAGCCGCACGCGTACTACCGGCATGGGGAGGGTGCGGCGCTGCACGCGTCGTTAATTGCCCTCGATCCACCGCTTGAGGAGCATGAGCGGCGGGTGGCTGCGGCTGTCGCGACGATTAAGAAGACAGCGCTGCAGAAGGTGGTGCTGGCGCGGAGCGTGAAGATTGCATTTGATCCGCCGGTGGATCCCCGCCTGATTGCTGCGCGGCTGATTGACCTTTCCATTGATCGTGACGGCTTCATCGCCGACCTCACCCCCGCGGGCCCCGCCTACCAGGGGCATTGGCTCGTGGGATCCTCGCCGGAAGTGCTGGTGAAGAAACAGGGCTCCACGGTGAGTGCGTATCCGCTGGCGGGGTCGCTGCCCAGGGTAAACGACCCAGTACAGGACCGCATCAATGCCGAGGAGCTGCGCCGTAGCACCAAGAACCTCGCCGAACACGCCTTTGTGACCGCGCACCTGCGCAATCTGCTCCAACCGCTATGCTCCAGCCTTTCCATCCCCTCCTACCCAGAGCTCACCCGCACCAACGAGATGTGGCACCTCGCAACACCCATCAGCGGCACACTCAGCCCCGAATACGCGCAGCTCACGGCCCTTGATTTGGCGCAGCGCTGCCACCCCACCCCGGCGATCTGCGGAACGCCTACCGACGCGGCCCGGTGCGTCATCGAGGAAGCGGAGGCTCCGCGGGGATTCTATGCAGGGGCAGTGGGCTGGTGTGACAGTTCCGGTGACGGCGAGTTCATGGTTGCTATCCGCTGCGCGGAGGTCAGCGCCGGTGGGCACAGTGCTGTGGCTTGGGCGGGCGGCGGCATTGTGGCGCACTCTGATCCCGCGGAGGAGGTTGCAGAAACCAGCGCGAAGCTGCGCACCATCATGAACGCGCTGGGCTTGCGCAGCTAGCGCTTGCGGGCGAGCAAGACCTCATCATCGGCATGATGAGCGGACTTGGAGTTGGGGTTGGAAGTGGAATTGGGGCGGACCTCGGCCAAAAGTACCTCCCATTCCTGCTCAGACAGGTACTCAGCGAGCTGGAGCGGCCACACATAGCCTTCGGGCTGCGTGTGGGAGTGCTGCTCCGTAGTGGCAAAGCTGTGGTGCACCACCAAGAGATAGCCACCTCGCGCTACCGCCTGGAGCAACTGCTCGATGCTGGATGGATCACCATGGATCGGCGCGAACATGGCGCTCACGAGCTGGAAACCACCGCCAGCTTGCAGGAGCTGGGTGGCCTCGGTGAGCGCAGCGGGAGCATAGCCCTGGATGATGGCGGTGCTCTCCGCAATGCCAGTATCGGAATGGGCATCGGCACCGGTAGCTGCGGACTGGATGGCCGCCCGCGCACGCCTGACCGCGTGGGGTGAAGGCTCGATCCCCACCACTTTGCCGGCACCACGCTGCGCCAGCCACACCATGTCTGCGCCTTCACCTGCGCCCAGATCGAGCACGGCGCCGGATGTTATGGCAGCGTCAAGCCCGAACTCCTCCACCACTTGGGTAAGGATGCCGTTCGGGTTCCCGGACCAGCACGCATGCTCTGGATCGTAGATTTCCGCCTCCGGGTTGGTGTGCCAGCCAGGTTGAGCATCCTCGTGGGAGTGGTGTGCCATGGGATTGATGTTCCGGTTCCTGCGGGGTGGTTGGGGTGGTTTCACACCGGCTTAGGCGCGCTCGACTGGGTTGCCCAGCTTGCCGATGCCTGGGATTTCAATCTCGATGAAGTCACCTGGGAACATTGCTGCGGTGCCGGCTGGGGAGCCGGTGCAGATGACATCGCCAGGAAGCAGGGTCATGGAGGCGGTGATGAACTCGATGATTTCACCGATGTTCATGATCATCTGATTGGAGTTGGAATCCTGCTTGGTCTCCGTCACGCCCTCATGGGTGAGGTGCGCCTTGATTGGCAGGTTCTCGGTGTTGATGGAATCCAGGTCCGTTTCAATCCAGGGGCCCAGGGGCGCGAAGGTGTCAATGCCCTTGGCGCGGGCCCACTGGCCGTCGGCGAATTGGAGGTCGCGGGAGGAGACGTCATTGATGATGGTGAAGCCCAGCACCACGTCCTTCCAGTCCTGAGCCTTGACGTTCTTGCAAGGTTTTGCAATGACCAGCGCCAGCTCACCCTCAAATTCCACCTTGGTGGCAAACTCTGGAATCTTGATGGCCGCACCTGGGCCGACCACGGCCGTTGGTGGCTTCAGGAACAACGTTGGTGGCAAGTGCTCCGCAGACTTTTGGAAAACCTCCGCAACGTGGTCTGCATAATTGCGGCCGATTGCCACAATTTTGCTTGGCAGCATTGGGGCGAGAAGCTTCACTTCATCATGCTTCCATTCTTTACCCGTGTGCTTCGGTGCAGTAAAAGGCGTGCCCTCAATCTCCTTGAACACAACCTCTGGCTGTTCACCTTCAACGGTGCAGAAACTCATTCCTTCTGGGGTAGCAATTCGTCCAAAACGCATAACGGTCATCCTACTATGTTTGGACTCCGGCCCTGCCACCACTACCCCTAAAGGGAACAGCCAGCTACACCTGCATTGCCTTCAGCGTTTTGCCCGTACCTGCAACCACCTGCGCCAAATACAGCTCCGCGCAGGCCAATGCGTCCACCAATGCGTTGTGGGAACCGTACTGGGGCAACCCGTATCGGGAACGTACCCTCGGCAGGCGCAGATCTTCACCGCGGGGGTAAGTGCCCATGCGTTCCATGTGGCGGCGCTCCACCGCGAAGGTGTCCACCACCTCCACGTCTAACCCCGCACCGAAATGGCGCCTACACGCGGCATCCAAAAAGCTGGTTTCCAAGGCGCTGAAGTGAGCAAGTAGGACCCGCCCCTTGAGCGCATCGAGCAGCTTGGCGACGGCCTCCTTCTCCTCAATCCCCTCCTCCAGCATGGTGTCTGTGATGGAGTGGATGGTTGCAGACTCTCCCACGCTCTGTCCGGGAGTTGCAGACTTGACCAGGGCATAGCCGGCGTCGCCGAGTGTGATCTGGGCGGCGTCGATAGGCACCCAACCGATGGACAAGATGCGGTGCTCCTGCGCCTTGAGCCCCGTGGTCTCCATGTCAACGGCCAGCAGTGGCAGCTCGGAAAGTGGCGTGGAAGGTGCCGGTGCCGGGGTGCGGTAAAACTCGGCCAGCGCCCCGGTTGCTTTTTTGCTGTTGCGCGAACGCCCACCAAACAACCCCAGCATCAGATGTTCCTCACTGGGTACTTCGTGGCCAGGGCGTTTTGCATGGACTTGATGATCTGGAAAGCGTCGCGCAGGTGCTCGCGGTCCATCTTGGAGAGTTTCTGCGGGTCAATGTGGTAGCTCGGGTGCTCGCCGGCATGCACCTGGTCAGCCTGATTCTTCTGGGCAATGGCATTGAGGAAGTCAAAGGCGTCCACCAGATCCTGCGCGCCCTTGGTGCTCACTGCACCGCCCGCCGCCGCCAGCAAGCGTGGCCGGGTGCCCACGGCGTTGATGCCATCGGCAACTGCGAATAGGCGGGCCATCTGCACCACGGCGTGGATGCCGCCCTTTTTCACGTCAAGGGTGTTTGCATACTCCCCCGAGCGCTCCACTACAAAGCCGCGGAAAAAACCCAAGGGTGGTTCGCGCCGTGCGGCAAGGGTTGCCAGATGAGCATGCATGCGGCCTGCGCCATGGGCCATTTGTGTGGCAACCTCGTGAACCTCCCGTGCCAGTTCATGTGCGCCGTGAATGGAGCGGAAGTCAAAGAAGGTTTGAGCGTGCAGGAGGGCGTCTGGGTCCGGGTTGGTGATCCATGTATGGAAGGTGTCAATCCAGGTGGACTTGGTCATGCGCCACGCCGGGTTCATTGCCATCATGTCCCCTGGGCAGAGCACCTGGCCTGCATGGTCCAAGCCCTTACACACGTATTCACCAAGTTGTTGGAAGTACTCGCCGTGCTCGGCTTCATTGAAGCTATCGTCCAGTACTAGACAGTTGTCCTGGTCACTGGCCAGCCCCATCTCACGCCGACCCTGGGACCCTACCACTGCAAAGGAGTACGGCACTGGCGCGGGGCCGAGTTCACGTTCGGCGAGGGTGAGCAGCCTGCGGGCCAGGTTGTCTGCAGCAACGGTGAGCATCCCGGAAACGTCTTCTGCGCTGGCACCCCGTTCGATGAAGCGCACCGCCACGTTTTCCGCAGACTGGAACACGCCGCGCAGCTCTTCTGGGGAGTTCTTCTTAGACATATCTGCGGTGACGTAAATAGGATCATTCTGCAGCAAACGCATGATGTCCGGCGAGGTCACAATACCTACCAGCTTGCCTTCCTCAGTGACCGGCAAGTGGTGGATCCCAAGCTCAGACATGCTGAGCATCGCCTCAAACGCTGGGGTGTCTTTGCTCGCGGTGATCGGGTTGGCGGTCATCACTTCCGTCACGGGCAAGTTCACATCGAGCGCGCCGGCAACTACCTTGTTGCGCATGTCTCGGTCCGTAATAATTCCGTCCGCTCCCCCATCGTGGCTGATAAGCAGGGAGGACACGTTGCGCTCGCGCATCTTCGCCGCAGCCTGCTGAATCGTTGCATCAGGGGCCACGGTGGCGGGGTTGGCAATCATGAAGCTGCCCAAGGTGGTGCGAAGGATTGCCGACGCAGAGTCGTTGCGCAATTGGTTCGCTGCCGCGCTCATGCGCTTGGACTGGCTGGAGAAGAACCGTGCCAGGTCATCATACTTGTTGGCGAGTTCCAAGAATGCGTCGCGGGGCAGGGTGAGCAGCAGCGAGTCCTCCACCGTGATCATCTGGTAGCGCGAGGCATTTTCCCCCATGAGCGTGGAATAGCCGAAGCACCGCCCCGCTTCACGGCGATCCAGCAGCACCCCTTGGTCATCCAAAATATCTACGGCACCGGCTCGGATGATGTAGCACACATCATTTGGCTCACCGACGGCGAGCAGTTCCACCCCTTTGCGCTCGTAGCGCATCTTCATTTTCGCGGGCAGCTCTTGCAGCTCTGCCATGGGAAGCTGGGCAAACGGGGCGTTGGCCGCCAGAAATTCGCGGACCTCATCAAGCTCAACACTCATAGGGGCATAGTACTTGGCACAGGATTGACGCGGGGCACAAACTGCTCCTCAATGTGAGCAGGTGCACCCTCCTTGCGCCAACGCCCCCCTCCGCGCAGCCTGCGCCAAGTCACCGCCGCGGTATTAGCCCTTGAGGGCGGCGGCGATTCTATCGCCCACCTCGGTGGTCACCACCTTGGTGCTGGTGCGGGCTGCCACGTCTGCCTCGACCGCAGCCTCAATGCGTGCGGCGTTGCTTTCATCACCAAGGTGGCGCAGCATCATTGCAGCAGAAAGGATAGCCGCCGTAGGATCGGCTATGCCCTGGCCGGCGATGTCTGGCGCGGATCCGTGCACTGGCTCAAACATGGAAGGGTTGGTACCGGTGGCATCGATGTTGCCCGAGGCAGCCAGGCCAATGCCTCCGGTGACGGCCCCAGCGAGGTCTGTGATGATGTCACCGAAGAGGTTGTCGGTCACGATCACGTCATAACGAGAAGGGTCAGTAACCATGTAAATGGTTGCGGCGTCAATGTGGTTGTAATCCACCTGAACCTCTGGGTACTCCTTGGCCACCTCATCAACGGTGCGCTGCCACAGGGAGCCTGCAAACACCAGCACGTTTGTCTTGTGGACCAGGGTGAGCTTCTTGCGGCGCTTTTGGGCTCGGGCGAAGGCGTCACGCACTACTCGCTCCACGCCGTAACGAGTGTTTTGGGAAACTTCAGAGGCCACCTCATGTTCGGTGCCCTCGCGCAGCACACCGCCCACGCCTGCGTACAGGCCCTCAGTGCCCTCACGAACCACCACGAAGTCGATTTCGCCGGGCTCGCTCAGCGGCGAGGTTGCCGTCGGGTACAGCTTGGAAGGCCGCAGGTTCACGTGGTGGTCCAGGGCAAAACGCATCTTGAGCAGCAAGCCGCGCTCCAGCACCCCTGGAGGCACCTCGCCGGGGGCACCGATCGCGCCGAGCAGGATCGCGTCGTGCTCACGCAGGGAGGCAAGGTCGGCGTCGGTCAGCAGCTCACCGTTGCGCAGGTACCGACGTGCGCCGAGGTCATATTCCGTAGTCTCAATGTCATCGCGAACTGCGCGCAAGACCTTCAACGCCTCTGCGGTAACCTCTGGGCCAATGCCATCTCCACCGATCACTGCCAGTTTCATGCAAGCTTCCTTCCATTGAGCGTTGCCGCTCCTTTAGCTGTCTTTAGCTGTCTTTTCCACAGGTCGCAGTGGATGCCGGGAGCCTGTGTACCCAGCGGATTTTAACACACCCACCGGCCCGAACTTCCGGGCATGGTACGCGAAAGCGCGGGCGCCAACCCTGTAATGGTGGCGCCCGCGCTGTTCAGGAATGTTGGCTTTGACTAGTCCAGCTCAAGCTGGAAAGCCTCGGCGTCAAGATCCTTGGCAATTGCTGCGAGCAGCTCCTCGGAGACTTCCTGCTCCACGCGCAGGATGAGCACTGCACCTGGGCCATCAGATTCCTGGGTAAGGGCGGCAGCAACAATGTTGATGTTTTCTGCGCCCAATGCGGAGCCCACCTTGCCCAGTGCGCCCGGCGCGTCGGCGTAGTTGAAGAAGAGGTTGCGGCCGGTGGCACGCAGATCCAGGCCGCGGCCGTTGATGCGCACGATCTTCTCCAGGCGCTCAAGGCCGGAAAGCGTACCCACCACGGACTCAGAGCTGCCGTCGGCAGCGATCGCACGAACCTCGATTGCGGAGCGGTGCGAAGGAGACTCCGTAGCGGTGGTCACCTTCAGGTCCAGGCCACGCTCCTGTGCAATGCGCGGTGCATTCACAAAGGTCACAGGCTCCTCGATGATGCCGGAGAACAGGCCACGCAATGCAGAAAGGCCAAGCACCTCTACGTCCTCGCTGGAAAGCTCACCGCGAGCCTCCACTTCCAAGGACACTGGGGCTTGCTCAAGCAGCTTTCCGGCGAGCAGGCCGAGCTTGCGGGCAAGATCCAGCCACAGCGCTACTTCCTCACCCACGCGACCACCGGAGACGTTCACGGCGTCCGCCACGAACTCCCCGGCCAGTGCCTTCAACACGGAGTCGGCAACGTCGGTACCTGCCCGATCCTGCGCCTCCTCAGTGGACGCGCCGAGGTGCGGAGTCACCACAACCTGTGGCAGCTCGAAAAGTGGGGACTCGGTGCAAGGCTCGGTCTCAAACACGTCAAAACCGGCGCCACGGATGCGGCCTTCCTTGATGGCGTCTGCAAGTGCCTGCTCATCCACCAAGCCGCCGCGTGCTGCGTTGATGATGATCTGGCCTGGCTTGGACTTTGCAAGCAGCTCTGCATTGAACATGCCCGCGGTTTCTTTGGTCTTTGGCAGGTGGATGGTCACAAAGTCAGCGCGAGCCATCAGCTCTTCCAGCTCTACCAATTCCACACCGAGCTGCGCTGCGCGAGCGGGGTTTGCGTAGGGATCGTACGCGATGATGCTGGTTTCAAAGGCGGCCAGGCGCTGCGCGAAGAGCTGCCCAATGTGGCCAAAGCCCACGATGCCCACGGTCTTGCCAAACACTTCCACTCCGTTGAAGGAAGAACGCTTCCACTCGTGATCGCGCAGCGTCTTATCTGCTGCAGGGATCTGGCGAGCGGTGGAAAGCAGCAGGGTGATTGCGTGCTCGCAAGCGGAGTGGATGTTGGAGGTTGGAGCGTTTGCCACCATCACACCGCGCTCGGTTGCTGCTGGGATATCTACGTTATCCAAACCAACGCCTGCGCGGCCAACAATCTTCAACTTTGGTGCTGCGGCAAGAACTTCCGCATCAACGGTGGTTGCAGATCGCACGAGCAGCGCGTCTGCATCTGCTACTGCCTTGAGCAGTTCGGGGCGGTTTGGTCCATCTACCCAACGGACCTCCACTGCATCGCCCAGGGCGTCTACGGTGGATTGTGCAAGCTTGTCTGCAATGAGGACAACAGGACGGCCAGAAAGGCTCACGTTTTTCTCCTGGATATGATCCGTGATTGCCGCATCTGCCGGTGACACGACCGCGCCCCGGCACATGGGGTCCGCACCAGCTCATCGGCGCGCAACGTGCAATATCCTAACCCGAATTTCCTAGTAATGGATAGATAAGCCCAAAAAAATCGCATTATATGCGCAACAGCACAGCGAACAGCAACGCCCCCAGGCAGCGCCGTGAAATGTGGCACCTGGGGGCGTCGGAATGCCTGCTCCTTGTTGCTCCTTGCTGCTCCTTGCTACCTACTTACTGCTCCTCGACGAACGCGGAGGGGCCTTCCTCACCTGCGGTGAGGTCGCCTTCATTGACGTCTCGCAGTGCCTCGGTACCCATTGCTTCCTCGATCATGGCGAGGAAGCGGCGTCTGCGGTCCTTGAAGAACTCCGCTGCGTTTGCAGAAAGCACCAGCTCAGGGGCAATCAGGTGGGATTCGAGCACGGAATCGAACTCGGCGTCGTCCATGAGGGACTTCGATTGGATACGGTAAAGGTAGCGCGCGGGCGAGCTCGCCTCCACCATCACGTGCGTGCGCCGGCCCATCGGGGTGCGGTTGAGGACGCTGTTTGCTAGCACGGGGTCGATGTTGTGATCTGCGCACCATGCTGGTGGGAAGACTTCGCGGAAATGCACGCCAAGCTCGTGGAAGGTGTGCCTAGAGAAGGTCACGCCGGTGCGCCAGTCGCGGGCGCCGCGGCCCATGAGCAGGGCGTAAATGCCCTTGTAGAGGCCGGAATCCGAGTTGGCACTGAGCAAGCGGGACTCCACAAAGCGGGCGTCACGCACGGACTTCGGGGTGAGATCCCAAGAGGATGCCCCATCCTCCTCCAACTCCGCGGCGCGAACCCACGCGGTGACCTCATCCACGTCTAGGCCAGAACGAATGGCAACTGCCGGGGAACCGTAGAGCTCGCCGAACACGCCGCACCAGAACCAGCGGTTGAGACGATTCCAGGCCTCGCGCTTAGAAAGGGTGCCAGGCTCCTCAGCGAGCAGCGCAATAATCACCGCAAGCGGCACCAACTGCGCCGTGTACGGCACCTGCGAAGTAGTGATTATGCAGCGATGCGCCATGTAGCTCGCCGCCTCATGGAATGCCGCACGCATGGTTTTTGCCGCTGGAATGTAATCCTCAAGGCGCAGCTTCAGAATGGACTCGCGCTGACCGGAGGCGTGGCCCTGCTTGGAAGACACATAAAGCGCCACCGCGGAGAGGAACTCAGTTTGGCCAATGCCGTCAAGCGCAGGGTATTTGCGCAGGACCTGTTCCGTTTCCTCCCAATCCTTCCGAAGCGCATAGTCCGGGTCCTGGGCCGCAAACAGTGCCGTCAGCAACTCAAACACGTCCATCTGCAGACCGGTGGAGTTGGCTTGAGCAAAGATGGAACCAATCCCCTCTTGGGCAGTTTCCCGGTCCAGGCGGGTCATTGGCACCGAATAACGCACCAGAGGCTTGACCACCTGATTGTGGAAACGCTTAATCTGCTCTTGCTGCGCAGGCTCCAGGCCATTGGCAAGGTCAAAGAGCATGTCCGTGCCCTCATCTGCCAACAGTAACCACACGGGCACAACCCCGGCCGCGATCGCGTCTTCCCTATTGCTGATGCGCTGTCCATGGAGAGACGCAAAGTGGGAGCGCACCACGCCATCTTGATCTACCGCTATAACTGCCTCATCGGGCATGACATCCGCGGAGACAGCCTTGACCAGATCCACATAGAAACGCCGGTGCACTCGCTTATTGCGGAAGTCCACGGTGGACACCAGGCCGTCATGCTCCAAGCACTGGTAAAGGGTTGTCAGGCGCTGCTGGCCATCGAGCAGGAGCAGGCCCGGGTCCACCCCCAAGTCTGGAGCCCCATGCAGCGGACGGGGGCGAAAGCGCATTTCCGTGTTGCGGGTATCCAGCGCCAGAAGCGCGCCCATTGGGTAACCGCGCAACACTGTGACCAGGAGATTACGGATCTGGTCCACGTTCCAGCGATAGTCGCGCTGGAAGTCTGGAAGTTGCAGATCACCTCGGTCAATGCGATGGAACAGATCAATCAGATCGTAACTTGGAGTGCTAAAACCCATGCGGCCTATCCTAGTGCGTCACGAATCGTGGTTGCAGACCTGCTCATGCGCCAAGTGGTGTGTTGTTTCCAACTGAATCGTGGAATGACGAATCCCAAACTCTTGCAGCCTCTGCTGCGCCGCATCCAGCACACCACATTCGGCGAGCACGTGGGCGTGCGGTGTATCCACTACAAGGTGACAGGTTGCCAGGATTTCATTGCCGTCCAAAGACCACACGTGCAAATCATGCACCGCGGTCACCTGCGGAATTGTGAGCAGCGAGGCGTTAATGGCTGCGGTGTCCGCCGCTTCCGGGGCCTGCTCAAGCAGCACCCTCACCGCGCGGGCAAACAGCTTCAGCGAACGCGGCAGGATCAAGGCGGCAATGAGGAACGACGCCACCGAGTCCGCCTGCATGAAACCCGTGGTGATCATTATCACCGCTGCAACAATCACGGCCACTGAGCCCAGTAAATCCGTGAGCACATGCAGAAACGCGCCCTCCACGTTCATCGATTCCCCGCGATGCCCATGCAGAATCCCGGCGCCGATGGCGTTTGCCACCAGACCTATAGACCCCACCACCAGCATCATCGTGGTATCCACCTGGCCGGGCTGCCCCAGCCGCACCACGGCCCTCCACACAATCACCACCGCGATCGCACTCACCGCCGCTCCGTTGACCAAAGCAGCGAACACCTCTACACGCTTGTAGCCAAAGGTTGCGCGTGCCGACGCACCCCTCAGCGCCAACACCGCTGCCACTGCTGCAAGCATCAGGCCGGTGGCATCGGAAAGCATGTGCATCGCATCTGAAATCAAGGCCAGCGAGCCGGAAAGAAAACCACCCACGAGTTCCACCAGGAACACAGCGGCCGTGAACAGCAGCACCCACAACAAGGCCTTCGTGCTGCCGGGAAGATGATTATGGTCGCCATGTTGGCTGTGGCTGTGGCTGTGGCTGTGGTGGATCGCGCCGTGATCGTGGCTCATACGCTCACCCTAAACCATTGCAATGGTGATTGGAAAGGAGCTGTGGTTGTTGCCGGGCGGACACATGCAAAAAGCACCTGGTATTCACCCCAGGTGCTTTTGAAAATGCAGTGCCTCAGCAGTTTCGTGCTTAGGCGGTCTCTGCGCGGGCGTCAACCTTGACCCAGCTCATGAGGTCACGCAGCTTCTTGCCGGTTTCCTCGATCTGGTGGTTGTTGTAGGAAGCACGAAGGTCCTCGAGCTCCTTGTTGCCGCCCTCAACGTTGGCAACGAGGCGCTTGGTGAAGGTGCCGTCCTGGATGTCCGCGAGGATGTCCTTCATGCGATTCTTGGTGTCGGCGTCGATCACGCGAGGGCCGGAGAGGTAGCCACCGAACTCTGCGGTGTCAGACACGGAGTAGTTCATGTTGGCAATGCCGCCCTCAAACATGAGGTCCACGATCAGCTTGAGCTCGTGCAGGCACTCGAAGTATGCCATTTCTGGCTCGTAGCCAGCCTCAACCAGCACCTCAAAGCCAACCTTGACCAGTTCCTCGGTGCCACCGCACAGCACGGCCTGCTCGCCGAAGAGGTCGGTCACGGTCTCAGCCTCGAAGGTGGTTGGGATCACGCCTGCGCGTGCCCCACCGATTGCTGCTGCGTAGGAAAGGCAGAGTTCCTTGGTGTTGCCGCTTGGGTCCTGAGCAACTGCGATGAGTGCAGGAACGCCCTTGCCGTCCACGAACTGACGACGCACCAGGTGGCCTGGGCCCTTTGGAGCAACCATGCCGATGTTGATGTTTGCGGCTGGCTTGATGAGCTCGAAGTGGATGTTCAGACCATGGCCGAACAGGAGGGTATCGCCATCGTTAAGGTTTGGCTCGATTTCCTCGGTGTAGACCTTTGCCTGAGTGGTGTCTGGCACGAGGATCATGATGACGTCTGCCCAAGCAGCAGCCTCGGAGTTGGAGAGGACCTCGAAGCCAGCTTCCTTTGCCTTTACAGCAGACTTGGAGCCTTCGCGAAGGCCAACTACAACCTCAACGCCGGACTCGCGCAGGTTCTGTGCGTGAGCGTGGCCCTGGGAGCCGTAGCCGAGCACTGCAACTTTCTTGCCTTGGATCAAGGAGAGGTCTGCGTCTGCGTCATACAGAAGTTCAATAGCCATGGAAGTGTGTTCCCTTTCGGATTGGAGTTCTCTCAATAGTCATACCACACGATGAGACAATTGCCCTGAATTGTCTCACAGTGTGGGAAATGTATTGGCGCCGTCTCAGCTTTCCACTTGCCCCACACACCGTACGTGCCGCAATAACCCTGCGGGATGGGGCGCTTGGGGGCGTCGGAAAGCGGCTGCAGCAGCGCCTAACGTTACCTATTCATCGGGGCAAGCGTTGCCGGAGCCATGGTCTTCGGCCCGCGGTTAAGTGCGATCTGGCCGGAGGAAATGAGCTCGCGGATACCGAACGGCTCGAGGACGTCGAGGAGTGCCTGGAGCTTGCCCTTGGTGCCGGTGGCCTCAATCACTACGGAGTCGGGGGCCACGTCCACCACACGGGCACGGAAGATGTTGGCAGCATCCACAACCTGCGGGCGGTTGGAGGCGTCGGCGGATACCTTCACCAGCATCAATGCGCGGGCAATGGTGCTCTCTTCTTCCAGGCGCACCACCTTGAGCACCGGGATGAGCTTGTTGAGCTGCTTGGTGATCTGCTCGATGTTCACTTCGTCCGCATCCACAACGATGGTGATGCGGTTAATTCCCTTGGTTTCTGTCTTGCCGGACACCAGGGACACCAGGTTGAAGCTGCGGCGGGTGAACATGGCGGAGACGCGGGAGATGATGCCGTCGATGTCTTCCACCAGCACGCTGAGGATGTGGCGAGAAATTTCTTGATTGGTCATGCGTTTCTTCCTTCTCCTCTACTTGCCGGTTTCCTGCTGAGGGTTGTGCTGCTGCATGCCTTCTTCAATGGCCTCGTCAATTTCGGCGGGGTCCACTGCGGCGGATTGATATTCGTCATCCCCCTCGAAAAATGGGCGCAGGCCGCGAGCGTACTGGATTTCAGAGTTCGAGGAACCAGCTGAAACCATGGGCCACACCTGAGCATCCTCGCCCACGATGAAGTCAATCAGCACTGGGCGGTCGTTGATCTCTCGCGCCTTCTGGATGGTGGGGACGATGTCCTCTTCTTTGGTCACACGGAACGCAGCGCAGCCAAGAGCTTCCGCGAGGCCGACGAAGTCTGGAACGTACTCAGTCTGCTCTCGCAGCTTGGTGTGTGAGTAGTGCCCGTCATAGAACAGGGTCTGCCACTGGCGCACCATGCCCAGGTTGCCGTTGTTGATGAGCGCCACCTTGATGGGAAAACCCTCGACCGCGCAGGTGACCAGCTCTTGGTTGGTCATTTGGAAGCAGCCGTCGCCGTCAATTGCCCACACTTCGGTGCCTGGGGCGCCGGCCTTCGCACCCATGGCCGCCGGGATCGAGTAGCCCATAGTGCCGAGGCCACCGGAGTTCAACCAGGTACGTGGCTTTTCAAAGTCCAGGAACTGTGCTGCCCACATTTGGTGCTGGCCCACGCCTGCGCAGTACACCGCGTCTGGGCCAACCTCCTCGGCAAGGGCGCGGATGACGGCCTGGGGGTCAATCAGGCCGTCGTCGGAAGGCTCCCAACCGCGTGGGAAACGCTCCTTGAGATCACGCAGGTAGTCTAGCCATGCGCTGATGGATGGCTTTGCGATGTTCTTGTTTTGGAATGTGGCAAGCAGCGCTTCCAAAACCTCGCGGGCATCGCCCACGATTGGCACGTCTACAGGGCGGATCTTGCCGATCTCCGCGGGGTCGATGTCCGCGTGGATCACCTTGGCGTCTGGGGCGAAGGTGCGGGTATCGCCAGTCACGCGGTCGTCGAAGCGCGCACCGATGGCAATCAAGAGGTCTGAGCGCTGCATTGCACCAACGGCGGGGACGGTGCCGTGCATGCCTGGCATACCCATGTGGAGTTCGTGAGAGTCCGGGAATGCGCCGAGGGCCATCAAGGTGGTAACCACCGGAATGTTGGTGTGCTCCGTGAACGCCTTAAGGGCCTCGGAGGCCTCCGCCTTGATCACGCCGCCGCCGATGTAAAGAACTGGGCGCTTGGCCTCAGAGATCAGCTTTGCGGCCTGCTCCACCGGGCGGGAGTGCGGGGTGGTCACTGGGCGGTAGCCGGGCAGATTGATCTGCGGGGGCCACACGAAATCAAGTTCAGAGGCTTGAATATCCTTTGGAATGTCCACCAGGACTGGGCCAGGGCGGCCAGTGATTGCCAGGTGGAATGCTTCAGCGATTGCTTGCGGGATCTGCTCCGGGCTGGTCACCATGAAGTTGTGCTTGGTCACCGGCATGGTGATGCCGCGGATATCAGCCTCCTGGAAGGCATCCGTTCCCAGCAGTTGGCGGCCAACCTGGCCGGTGATCGCAACCATCGGCACGGAGTCCAGGTAGGCATCTGCGATTGGGGTCACCAAGTTCGTAGCACCCGGGCCGGAGGTGGCGATACACACACCAACGCGGCCGGTCACTTGGGCGTAGCCGGTTGCGGCGTGACCCGCGCCCTGCTCGTGGCGCACCAGGACGTGGCGCAGCTCTTTCGACGCGTACAAGGCGTCATACAGCGGCAGGACAGCGCCGCCAGGCAGGCCGAACACGAGGTCTGCGCCGAGGAGCTCAAGGGAACGAACTACTGCTTGGGCACCGTTCATACGCTCGGGCTTGTGCGACTTGCTCATGGAAGCGAGCGTCGCTGGGGCTGTCTCTTATACACGTCTGA
>NZ_JANIKJ010000079.1:0-255 GCF_024580965.1 Corynebacterium kozikiae | reverse complement strand
GTTTCAAATCGATCCCCACGGCCTATGCCACGATCAAGGGATTCGAAGTCATGCGAGCCCTGCGCAAAGGACAGGCTCGCCCCTGGTGCCTGCAGCCCGGCATCAGGGGCGAGGTGCGCCTTGTGGAGAGAGCTTTTGGCATTGGGCCCTCGGCGCTGACGGAGGCCATGGGCATGCTCAACCACCATTTCGCAGCAGCCGCCTGATCGGCGCAGAGCGACAGCCTACCTCTGACTGCCGCCAATCTTTGCAACA
>NZ_JANIKJ010000078.1:0-255 GCF_024580965.1 Corynebacterium kozikiae | reverse complement strand
CCACCCGGTAAGCCTAAATACTATTGGTGACCGATAGCGGATAGTACCGTGAGGGAATGGTGAAAAGTACCCCGGGAGGGGAGTGAAAGAGTACCTGAAACCGTGTGCTTACAATCCGTCAGAGCCTCTTTGTGGGGTGATGGCGTGCCTTTTGAAGAATGAGCCTGCGAGTCAGCGGCATGTCGCGAGGTTAACCATGAGTGTGGGTAGCCGTAGCGAAAGCGAATCCTAATGAGGGTGTTGTTTTAGTGGCAT
>NZ_JANIKJ010000077.1:0-255 GCF_024580965.1 Corynebacterium kozikiae | reverse complement strand
GAGCAGGCCAAGGAAGTGGCCAAGCTGCGTCGGGCCAATGAGATCTTGAAGACGGCGTCGGCTTTTTTCGCCCAGGCGGAGCTCGACCGCAAACTTCGGTGATTGTGGACTTCATCCGCACCTACCGCCACCGCTTCGGGGTCGAGCCAATCTGCGACACACTCACCGCCCACGGGATCGCGATTGCCCCGAGCACCTTTTACGCCCATCAGTCCCGCGGCTTTGGTCCCTCGAGCACAGAACTCGACGAAGCGT
>NZ_JANIKJ010000076.1:0-257 GCF_024580965.1 Corynebacterium kozikiae | reverse complement strand
ACCACCCGGTAAGCCTAAATACTATTGGTGACCGATAGCGGATAGTACCGTGAGGGAATGGTGAAAAGTACCCCGGGAGGGGAGTGAAAGAGTACCTGAAACCGTGTGCTTACAATCCGTCAGAGCCCCTTTTGTGGGGTGATGGCGTGCCTTTTGAAGAATGAGCCTGCGAGTCAGCGGCATGTCGCGAGGTTAACCATGAGTGTGGGTAGCCGTAGCGAAAGCGAATCCTAATGAGGGTGTTGTTTTAGTGGCAT
>NZ_JANIKJ010000075.1:0-257 GCF_024580965.1 Corynebacterium kozikiae | reverse complement strand
GCTATTGGTGCCAAGGCATCCACCGTGTGCCCTTACACAACACACAAAAAACACCAGACACAAAAAATCAAAAAGAATAAAGAATAAAGATACTCGCGTCCACTATACAGTTCTCACACAACACCACCAGGCCACCACAACACACACAACCGCATGTTTTGCAGCAAACCAAGCAACACAAAAAAGGACACCACACAAGCACACAACAAACCCACACACAACCACGCAACACAACAGTGTCACACACAGCCATCCAT
>NZ_JANIKJ010000074.1:0-258 GCF_024580965.1 Corynebacterium kozikiae | reverse complement strand
CACCATCAGTATCGGTGATCTCAGAAGAAGTCTCATCAGACTCCTCACCATCGGTGTACCCATCACCATCAGTGTCTTCCTCACCATCAGGCGTGCCGTCACCATCAGAATCCGAGTTCTTCGGATCAGTACCGTTGGCCTCCTCATCAGCATCGGAAACACCATCATTATCATCATCGGTGTCCGTCACATCAGGGATACCATCACCATCGGTATCAACCGGACCGTCTGGCCCTTCAATCAGATCCGCGGTGCCAT
>NZ_JANIKJ010000073.1:0-259 GCF_024580965.1 Corynebacterium kozikiae | reverse complement strand
AGCCCAAGAGATTTCTGACGCACAACGCATACGCGAACTCGAAAAGGAAAACGCTAGGCTGCGTGAACAGCGAGAGATCCTGCAGAAGGCTATGAAATATTTCGCGGCAGAGACAAACTGGTGATCCACTTCCAGTTTGTTGAAGACCACCGCACCGAATACTCGGTCAAGCGGATGTGTAAGGTCCTTGATGTCAACAGGTCTTCCTACTACAAGTGGCACGATGGCACTAAACGCCGTGAGGATAGGGCCTGCGATG
>NZ_JANIKJ010000072.1:0-274 GCF_024580965.1 Corynebacterium kozikiae | reverse complement strand
TCTGCACTCGGGATGGTCAGCCCCGTCGACTTCGAGAACCACGCCGGTGCAATCAACAGCAGCAAAGAAATAGCTGCCTAACCACTAGGTAGCTCCACTACGTGTCCACGATTTGCGGGCAACCCCAAGACAAGACAACCCTAGAAGTGTCCTGTCTAGGGACTTTTTGGACACGGAGTCCAGTTAGTTTTTGGACGGGGAGTCCATGGGGTTTGTGGACGTGATGTCTAACAGCTTTTTGGACGTGGTTCGGGTGGAATATGCAGATGGCTAT
>NZ_JANIKJ010000071.1:0-336 GCF_024580965.1 Corynebacterium kozikiae | reverse complement strand
ATAGAAGGCAACCGCATCCCTTTTGAACTGCTCGTCATAGCGTTTCGCTGACATGGTGGTAGATTACCTTTCCCCCAGCCCGACTGAGCTGAGATTGGGTGTCTACCTAACGGGGGTCAGGTCCAACACCAGGAGGTCGGGGATGTCGCCTTCCTCGTGGATTTGGAAGGTGTCTGCAAGCGCGATGTTGTTGAACGGAGAATACTGCGGGGGGGTGTTCCTATATAGGTTGTCAACTCTGTGGGTGAGATTGTTGGGGGTGTGAAGGGCTTCTGTTTTACTTCGGCGATGTTGTTTTCGGGCATGCTGAGGGGCCGATTGGGCTTCCTGCGCAAT
>NZ_JANIKJ010000070.1:0-364 GCF_024580965.1 Corynebacterium kozikiae | reverse complement strand
AGCCTGTTCTAAGATGAGGTTTCATTTGAGGTTCCCTGAAGACTACAGGGTTGATAGGCCAGAACTGGAAGCACAGTAATGTGTGCAGGTGACTGGTACTAATACACCGACAAACACACAAAACAAAACAATCAACACAAAACAAAAAGATGTTGATATGCTCGCGTCCACTATGCAGTATCTGACACAACACCCCACAAAACCAACCAATTACAGCAACACAACAACAAAAAGATAGATGTGTCGGTGGTTATAGCGTCGGGGCCACGCCCGGTCCCATTCCGAACCCGGAAGCTAAGCCCGACAGCGCTGATGGTACTGCACCCGGGAGGGTGTGGGAGAGTAAGTCACCGCCGACCTAAAA
>NZ_JANIKJ010000007.1:0-110273 GCF_024580965.1 Corynebacterium kozikiae | reverse complement strand
CATCGCAGGCCCTATCCTCACGGCGTTTAGTGCCATCGTGCCACTTGTAGTAGGAAGACCTGTTGACATCAAGGACCTTACACATCCGCTTGACCGAGTATTCGGTGCGGTGGTCTTCAACAAACTGCAAAGCGGATCACCAGTTTGTCTCTGCCGCGAAATATTTCATAGCCTTCTGCAGGATCTCTCGCTGTTCACGCAGCCTAGCGTTTTCCTTTTCGAGTTCGCGTATGCGTTGTGCGTCAGAAATCTCTTGGGCTTGCTTTGCTAACCGCTTGGTGCGGGCTCGCTTGCCGGTACCGAGTGCCTTCACCCAGCCGTGCAATGTGGCTCGATTAATACCGAGATCGCTCGAAGCCTGCTGCAAGGAAAGACCCAGATTGTCCTCATAGAAGGCAACCGCATCCCTTTTGAACTGCTCGTCATAGCGTTTCGCTGACATGGTGGTAGATTACCTTTCCCCCAGCCCGACTGAGCTGAGATTGGGTGTCTACCTAACGGGGGTCAGGTCCGACTACTCCTAATCGGGTGTCCAAGCCATATCCGGGAGGTGTCCAACCTCCCGGATATTTTGGCCGACCGGCGGACTAGGAGGGCGATTTCCCTGCGCGACTCACCTGGGGCATGAATACGACCTCATAACATGGGGAATATATGTTCGATTAATTTAGGAATGATGTCGAACCTGCCTGTAAAATAAATTGCAGGTATAGATTGCCACCCTTCTAGCCGAGGATACGAGGGGACGAACCAATCTAGTGTTAGGATCAAATTGAAGTTGAGGAGGTGAAGTTATGGAACCCCTGTTGCAGTTCCTTGCATGGGCTACCCAACGTGAGTCTGATGAAGGTCTGAACCCTTCGATTACGAATATGAAGGCACAGAAGTTGTCCTACCTCGCGGAGAGTCTCTATGGACACTTGGAAAACCGCGATTTATCCGCCGGAACCTTCCAGGCCTGGGACCACGGACCGGCGCAGCCAGATTTGTACCGGTTTATCAAGTCTAGAGTTGGCGAAAGCCCTGCAGCCCCTTTGGAGCCATTTTCGACGGGTGACGCTATACCGCACGATGTCGAGGAAATCTTCGATGGCATTTGGGAAAACTTCGGCGGGATGACTGCCACTCAACTGCGAAACTTCACGCACACCTACGGTCCATATGAACACCATTATCGAGTCGGCGTTCGAGGTATCACGATCCCGAAGAATGAGATTCACGGCGCGTGGCCAGACTTCATTAATGGTCTCCACATTTTTGAACGTTCACCCGAAATGCGACGCCGAGTTGACGCTCTCAAAACTCTACCCTCGCATATTGACGCGTATTCAACGGACGGATTAAACAAGGAACTAATCCACAACATTTTTGCTGGACACGCCACCGAACGATGAGTTCACCCTTCCCGAAAGTTGTCCGGCAAGGCCGCCTCTACTTCGTCAGCGACGAAAAAATAACATTCGTCTCCAACAGTAAGCGAAATTGGCATGACACCCGTCGCCCGGTTCTGGTGGTCTCCCGTGACAAAGTGAACAACGATGAGTCAAACGAGGCCGTTTTCGTGTGCCCCCTCTCAAGTGGAGGTAACTCATCGAGTTTCGACGTTAAAATTGCCGCTTACGAAGGAGGGCTACGTAAGAGAAGTTGGGTGAGGGTCGACCACTGCCAGCGCCTTCTCAAAAGCGACCTACAAGACTGCCTATCACAGGACGGGATTACACCCGCCGCTATGGAAGAGGTTCTCGCTAACCTCGCGGAAATCTTTCTTACACCATAGGGAATCGGCGAGTATCCTGCAAGGGAATCAATTTCAACTGGAACAGGCATACCGGCTGGGAGGATGAATATCCGAATCTCCCCGCACCGCCGCGAGGCGGAGTGCCTTTATTTTTCTGAAGTGCCCCACTCAGGGCCCCGGGACCTTGTGAGTTCGAGTGTCACCAAAAGATCATTCCGATACTCTTCGTATACTCAATAAAAACAAGATCGGTCTTTCCACTGTGAAGTCCTGCTTCATTTGACAATCCAGAACCGTATAATTTCGCGCCATCACTCAGGAGAATACGTGTACAAAATCTCAGGGTAAGGCAATAGATTGATCAAACTATGACAGGCAGCGAAGTTGAAGCGATGAAGCTTCGAGAATTGATCGCCGTTTCATACGGCAACCTTGCCATGGCTCACTATGCCGTGAATCGAGGTGACCAGTCCTATTCTCGCACTGCCTATATGATCAGAGCACGCCTCACCAAAGGGCTCAAATCTGAGTCAATGTCCATGGGTTCCATGTTTGAAGATGAGAAGTGGAAGCTCGAAAGAGAACGCAGTTGTTCCTATTGCGGTGCTGAAGAAGGGCTGGTTCTTGACCACCTCATACCTAAGAATCTTGGCGGATCTGACTCCGGAGATAACTTGGTTCTCGCTTGTGCAACCTGCAACAGCTCAAAAGGAGGCAAGGATTTCCTGGTTTGGTGTAGAGACCAAAATGTGTTTCCACCGCTCATGGTTCTGCGCAGGTATTTGAAAATCTTAGTGAAACATGCCGAAGAGGTGGGGGCAATGGATTTGACGCTTGATTCTCAGGCGGTTCAAATGCTGCCATTCGCTATCGATGAGCTGCCAACATCAAGGTTTCCACAGCCCCCACTCCTCCGTCTTTAGGATCACAGCGCTGAACAATTTGCGCTATCTCCGGGTCTCCTGGAGGGGCCAAGTGTCGTGAGCACCTGCGCCCCCTAGGAAGACGTCGGCATTGAGCAATCCCCTACTCTTCTCCCTAGCCTGCCCACTGAAGCAGTGCTTTGATCTCCTGCTTTGCGTGTGGAGTGAGCGCTTTGTTGTCTCGGAGCATTTGTGCGCCTCGGAGGCGGATGAACTGACGATATTCCTCGGCATTTTCCGGGTTTTGGGTTTCTACCGTCTCCCGGGCCTGGTGCATTTGGCTCATGTCCTGCAGCACCTGGCGGCGGATCACCCAGCGCCCCCAAAGCAAAATCAGGGCGCACACGAGTGCAACCACGGCAGCGGCGGGCGTCCAGAGGTACAGCAACCCAGCTAGGACCATGAGGGCTGTCACCAGTACACCAACTGAATGTACGTAATCCTGGCGGTCCTTGGAGAGCGTCTGCTGCCCCACCGCGATAAACGTTTCTTTGAAACTCGGGCGAGCATTGCCGTTGTGTGAAGAAGATGTAGACATTTTTCTGTTCCCAGCCCTATTCCTTGCCCTATTCCTAGCCCTATTCCTAGCCCTGCGTACGCAGGTATTCTACGGCGGATTCGGTGACCACATCCACAGCCTGCTGCACCTCGGCGGGTGCATGGGGGAAGCTCACAGAGACGTCAGCCACCTTGTGCATATCCAGGTCATTCCAGGAATCGCCGAGGGTGTGCACTTCCACGGTTTCGCCGAGTTCTTGTTCCACGAGTTCGCGCAGGTGAGTCAAGCCAGTTCCCTTGTTGGCGCCGTGTGGCACCAGGTCCAGGAAGTTCTGATTGCGGTGTACCTCTACCGCGCAACCAACATTTTCCCGTAGCCACTGCTCCACCTGCACAAACTCCGGCTCGGGCAGGTCCACCCACAATGGGATGCCCACGAACTGATGCTTGTCCAGGTCCGCCACATCCAATGGCACAAAATCCAAAATCAGATCCGTTGCCCCCTCGCTGGAAATATTGTTTGCCAATTGCACGTCGGGGCTATCCAAGGTGGTGGCAAATACCGCCACACCCTTGCGCGCACCGAACTCACCCAACACCTCACGTACCACCGATGTTGGGATGGTGTCCGCGATGATCGGCGAAAAGTCCTTGTCAGCCACCACGGCACCGGTGTAGAGGACGTAGTAATCAAAAGGCAACGCCTCATGTTCAATGGCCAACTTGGTAGCCTCAATGGATTTGCCGGTGTTGCACACCGCGATGTTCCCGCGGCGCCGCCATTCCTGCAAGGCTTCCTTGGTTCCAAGGGCGAGTTGGCGGTTGAAGAACAGTGTGCCGTCGAGGTCAATGCTTGCGAGTTTTTTCATAATTGTTCCCTAAGGTGTTGGTGCGCAGGCTTTACAGCAGTGAACGGGCAAAAGCGATTACCCGGACTGGACTGCGGGCCACTTGCCAATAGTTACCTTCTCAAGACGCAGGCCGCGGTCCCAGATTATTGCTGGTGCACCGCGGCCTTTGCTGTGCCGCTTGAAGGTGCGGCGGAAGTAATTGGTTCGCTTATGGGGCGAGGATACCTGCCCAGTAGCCAAGAATACCCACGGCGAACATGCCGAAGATGATCCAGATTGCATTGACCTTCTTGCGCAGAAGCCACATGCACAGGAACGTCAGGCCCAGTGCAACGAGGCCAGGCAGGAGGGCATCCAGGGTGTCCTGCATGGTGGTGACCACCGTCTCACCCTCTTGGTTGGTGTACTCGGTGAGCACGAATGGGATGTTAATGCTGGTCCACTTGCTCACCAGGGAGCCCATCACAAACAGACCCATGATGGACGCGATCTGCGTAAGGCGCTGCAGCGTATGGCCGCCAACCTCAGAAACCACCTCAATACCCTTCTGGTAGCCGGCCTTGAAGCCGTACCAACGGGTAGCGATGCGCAGCACGCTCAAGCCAACGAAGAACAGCAGTGGGCCCAGCAGGTTACCGTTGATGGCAAGCGAGGCGCCAAGCGCAGCAAGCACAGGGCGCGCGGTGCCCCAGAAGATCGGGTCACCCACACCGGCCAGGGGACCCATGAGGCCCACTTTCACGTTGGTGACGTCGGCTTCTGAAATATCCTCACCGGCTGCGCGCTGGCGCTCCATAGCGGTGGTCACACCGAAGATTGAGGAGGCTACCCATGGTTGGGTGTTGAAGAACTCCAGGTGGCGGCCCAACGCAGCAGCCTGGTCTTCCTTCTTGTTGTAGAAGCGCTTGATCGCGGGGATCATGGTCACTGCCACGCCGATTGCCTGCATGCGCTCGAAGTTGAAGGAGCCGAGCATGAAGGTTGAGCGCCAGTAGATGGACCAGTAGTCGCGCTTGGTCAATTCTGGGACGTCACGCTTTGGCAGGACGTCTGCACCTGGGTTGATTGGTTCAGGAGTAGTCATGATGGTTCCTGCCTCACTCGAGTTCGTTGTCGTAGTTAGCACCCACACGCGCTGGCTGTGCAGCACCTGGCGCCTTGATGGCGTCGTGGAAACGTGGGTTGAGCTGGACGTAAATCACTGCCAGGCAGGCACCGATAATGCCCAGGCCCACCAGGTTCATGTCTGGGATGAAGGCGGCGATTACGAAGCCTAGGAAGAAGAACGGCATGAGAGCCTTTGCCTTCATCATGTTGATCACCATGGCGTAACCGACAACCACAATGAAGCCACCGGCGATCTGCAGACCAACGGAGACCACCTCTGGGATGGAGTTGAGCCAGGTTTCCACCAGGTCAGTGCCGGCTGCCGCAGCAACGGCCGCGGTGGGAACCGCCACGCGCAGACCCTGCAGGAGCAGCGCGCTGAAGTGCATGATTTCCACGCCTCTGAAGTTGGCGTCTTTGGCAAACCTGTCTGCTTGGTGCTGGAAGAACACCGCGATAGTTCGAACAAAGATGGTGAGCACCTGGCCAGCCGCAGCCAGCGGAACAGCGATAGCAACACCTGTCTGGATGGGTTGCTCACCGACGATCACCACCACAGCGGCAATCGTGGAGGCGAGGGCGGCGTCTGGGGCCATTGCGGCGCCCACGTTCATCCAGCCGAGCGCGATGAGTTCGAGCGTACCGCCGAGGATGATGCCGGTTTCGAGGTCGCCCAGCACAAGGCCCATCAGAGTACAGGCCACGAGTGGGCGGTGGAACTGGCGCTCGTCGAGCACCGATGCCATACCCGCAACCAATGCCACGAGGATGACGAGGATAAATTGGGTGGTAGACATTACACCAATCCTTTTTCTTTGAGCTTGCCCATCATGTCAGTGCGCTGGCTGTTGGGAACTTGCTGGAGGGTCATCTTCACGCCGAGGGCATCCAGAGCCTTGTAGGCGGCAACGTGCTCGTCGTCTACTGAAACGGCCTCGGTAATGAGGGTCATGCCTTGTTTGAAGGTCACACCGCCAACATTGACTTCATTCACCTTCACGCCGGCTTCAATGAGCTTGAGCGCATCCATTGGGCTTTCCACCACGATCATGGTCTTCATGCCCTTGTACTCAGGGTTGAAGTACACGCGGATAGCCTTATCCACGGGAAGCACGTTGGTGCGCGCCGAAGCAGGCCCAACTTGCAGGAGCAATTGCTTGCGCAGCTTGTCATTTGCCGCCGCATCACTTGCCGCAATGAGGGTTTGCGGCCCCCAGTGATTCACCCAGGAACCAGCAACCTGGCCGTGGATGAGGCGGGAGTCGATGCGCAGGAAGACCACGTTCATGGTCTCGTTGGGGTCACGCGGGAAATTGGGATCAATCTCACCTGCGGGAGCTGCAGCGGGAACGACGTCACCAGCAGGCTGTTCACCGGCTGGCTTCGGAGCCTTGCCACCTTTAAAGGCGCGCACGCCCGTGGACCCGGCTTTGAGAGCTTTCTTCACGAGGGATTCTACGGTGGCCCCAGAGCGCTTAGCACCCTGGAATACCTCCATAAGCATGGGAATGTTCACACCAGACACCACGTCCGCATTTTCGCGTTCTGCAACAAAGCGCGCAGCGGCGTTGTAAGGGCTACCACCGAAAAGGTCCACCAAGAACACAACCTCTTCGCCGTCAGGGACAACGGCTGCGTAGGCATCGAGGAGATCTTCTGGACCCTGACCTGGCAAGAAAGTAATCGCGTGAGCGTTTTCCACCTTGCCAACGATCATTTCAGCGGACGCAAGGAGTGCTGGTGCTGATTCACCATGTGTAGCAATCACGATAGAAACCATGTGCTTCTCCGTTTTGGTCAGCAGGAATTTTTAGATAAGCAACCGAACAGGCAGCCTGACTCCGGCCCGTATCGTGCAGTCCGCCGCCTTCAGTTGGACTCAGTGTGCCCCCCTCAAACGGGGCAGAACAAGCTTCTTCACCATGCCCGTTCCCACACTGGCTCAAATCCCACATTTTTTCGTTCCCCCCGTTTAGGTCAGGTGCTACCGCAAGGGCTTCCGTTCCTCCTCGGCCAATTTTCAAACACAGTCAGGCACATTTCCTGAAATGCTCGGCTTTTTCCAGCGTTTTGGCAGGCGAGCGGGCTTAAGTAATAACTATAAGAACATAGATAAAAACCAAGCTACCCCTGCCTGTGATCTATGCCATCTTCACAGCATTGGCCCGACAAACATCACAATTTACCCCCAAAAGGGGGCATTAATTTAAGAACCTCATTCACAAACTTTCATCTACGGTATCGACCCGACACAGCTGTGAAAGAAATTTGACTCCTCGCGCGAAAATCGGACTATGCTTGGGGTCAGTTCTCAGGGCGGGGCGAAATTCCCCACCGGCGGTGATACCAAGCATTGCTTGGGCAAGCCCGCGAGCGCCTCCCAACTGTTGGGAGGGTCAAGCAGATTGTGGTGAGATTCCACAGCCGACGGTCACAGTCCGGATGAAAGAGGACGGCTGATAGCGAACTCAAGGAGTTCACGCGATGCACAATCGCTTTCCTGTGTTCCCACAGGAAGCACCGTGATTGCGCAATAGTCCGTGTACTAATTTGGGTTCCACTCAACCAACAGCCTTGGGGATTTACTGTTTGTGAACACGTGTTTGCTGCACAAATTGTGCCGCAAACCCCTCAACAAAGGATTGTTCAAGTGAATCTTCTCAATGACTTTCTCAATGCCACCCTCTACATCGGCGGCGTTCCCATCCTGTGGCGTGAGATCGTTGGAAATGCCTTCGGTCTTGCCTCCGCAATCGGCGGTATGAAGCGCGTTGTGTGGGCGTGGCCAGTGGGCATCATCGGAAACGTGCTCCTCTTCACCGTTTTCATGGGTGGACTTTTCCACACTCCACAAAACCTCGACCTCTACGGGCAGGCCGGCCGGCAGGTGATGTTCATCATCGTCAGCGTTTACGGCTGGTGGACCTGGTCCCGCGCAAAGCGCCAAGGTTTGAAAGAGCACGAAGAGCTGGATCCATCCCGCTCCATCGTCTCTGAGCCACACGAAACCGCCGAGGCCGTGCAACCACACTGGGCAACGAACAAGCAGCGTGCAGGCATGATCGCCTTCGCAGTCACCGGCACCATCGTCTTCTCATGGATCTTCTCCGCCCTCGGCTCCTGGGGCCCAGTTGCCGACGCCTGGATTTTCACCGGCTCCATCCTGGCCACCTACGGCATGGCCAGGGGCTGGACCGAGTTCTGGTTGGTTTGGATTGGTGTGGACATCGTTGGTGTTCCATTGCTGCTCATGGCGGGCTACTACCCATCCGCAGCGCTGTACATCGTGTACGCCGCGTTTGTGATCTGGGGCTTCGTGGTATGGCTTCGGGTTCAGCGCCAAAAGGAGCCCGCACAGGAAAACCCTGGCCAGTTGGCCAGGGTGGCATCCGGATCCTAGATCCCGCGGGGCATCACAAGCCACGCAATAAAGTAGAAAATCGCCTGCGGCCCAGGAAGCAGGAAGCTTGCCAAAAATGCGATACGCAGCAAGGTGACGTTCCAGCCGTAGGTTTCCGCAAATCCGCCAAGCACACCGGCAACCATCGAATCGGTGGAGCTTCGGTGCAACCTGCGCTGCAGGAACGGTGTGCTTTGGCCAACTGGCAGGCCGTCGCGGTCATAGGTGGTGCCGGCAAAAGTATTCACGGTTAGCCCTTTCTCAGTGGAATTGTTGCTGATGCCACCTATTTTGCGCGCCGAGGGGCGAGGCGCGCATCGGGGTTGTCCCTGAAAAACTCCCTGATATTCGGGGCTAACCGACGCAGCCAGCGCCGCTACCGCTCAGGGAAGGCTTGCTCGGCGCAGGCTGCGCTCTGAAAGTCAGTTACTGCATCCAGCTTCACTTCGAGCACTTTGCGAAAAAACTGCTGCAACACCTCAGCTTCCTCAGCGCTCATGTGGTCAAAGACAACCTTTCGCACCACTTCCACATGCCCAGGCGCTGCCGCCTCGATGCGCTTCTGCCCTTCGTCGGTAAGCTGCACATGCACCCCGCGGCCGTCGTGCTCAGCTTTCGCCTTAGTCACCAGCCCGCGACGTTCCATTCGGGTGATCTGGTGGGAGGTGCGGGAACGATCCCATTCCAATTGAGCGCAAAGCTCTTTGAGGCGCATCGTCTTTTCCGGATGCTCGGAAAGTGCCACCAACACCGCGAACTCCGAGGCAGTAATGCCCTCCCCTTGCTGCAGCGTCTCGTCCAGGCTGCGGTCGATGCGGTGGATTGAGCGCAGCAACAGACGCCACAAATCCTGCTCTTCGGGGTTAAGCCACCTTGGTTCGGTGGAGGAGGCTGCAGGAGAGTTCTCTACAGATGCGGTCATGGGGATCACGCAACCTTTCAAATCTGTTGAAGTGTCCATTATTGCAAGGTAGTTACCCATTTTTCCAAAAGCATCTGTGCTACCGATCGGATGTGCGCCGAGCAGAATACTGAGCGTTTTTGGCGGCCAGCATTCCTCGCGACACACCGGAGAGGCCTCGGAAAGCTGCAGGTAAATACCGTGATGAAAATAAATATAGCAAAATAGTTGACACATCACCATGAGGGTGTATTGTGTTTTGTAGACACGGCAACAAGCCACTGCTTCCCGCTTCCGCCGCATTGCGTGGCGGGCCTTGGGTCTCGGGCCTTGGGGTGTTGTCCGTGAAATATCAACAGACTTCTAAGGAGCAATCATGACTGACTTCACCGGTACCTACGTTCTCGACGCTGCACACTCCGAGATCGGCTTTGTTACTCGCCACGCTGCTGTGACCAAGGTTCGCGGCAAGTTCGACGAGTTCGACGCATCCGTAACCATCGATGGCGCTGCCCCAGCCAACAACAAGGCTGTTGCAACCATCAAGACTCACTCCCTGAACACCGGTAACGCTGACCGGGATGCTCACGTTCGCGGCGATGACTTCTTCTCTGTTGAGCAGTTCCCAGAGATCCACTTCGAGGCCGAGGGCTTTGACTTCCAGGGCCAGGAGGAGTTCGAGGTCGAGGGCAACATCACCATCAAGGGTGTGACCAAGCCAGTTCGTCTCAATGTTGAGTTCTTGGGCGTTGCTGAGGATCCTTACGGCCAGACCCGCCTTGGCTTCGCGGCTTCCACCAAGATCAACCGCAAGGATTTCGGCATTGACTTTAATGCTCCTCTGAAGACGGGCGGCCTCCTGCTGTCTGAGGAGATCAAGATTGAGATTGACGGCTCCGCTGTGAAGCAGGGCTAAGCTGATCCCCCTTCAGCAGGTCTAATCTTCCCCGTAGAGGGTGGTGAGCAATTCACCACCCTCTCTTTTTTATGGGCGGGCTACGTTGTAGACGTATTTCACCACACCGTTGGGGTACGCCTCATGCTCTACGAGCTCAAGCCACTGGGCGGCGAGGTCTGCCTCAGTAAACAGGCGTTTGCCTGCCCCCAAAAGCACGGGGAATACGAGCAGGTGGTATCGGTCCACGAGGCCCGCTTCGGCAAGGCTTTTCCCGAGTGTTGCGGAACCGTGCACTAAGATCGGTCCGCCCCCAGTGCGTTCTTTAAGCTCCCGCACTTCATCGATGCTCCGCAGGATAGTTGCGGGCCAGCCTGCGTCTTGCTCCTCCAAAGTGGTGGAAACAACGTAGCGGGGCATGGCATTGTATTCCGCAAATTCTTCCATGGTGGGCCAGATTGGCGCGAAGGCTTGGTAACTGTTACGCCCGAGGAGCATTGCGCCAGCTTCTTGTTGTTCGCGGCCTTTGATCTCATACGCCTCGGGGAGGAGCTCCACTTGGGTGGTCCATCCGGTGTTGCGGTAGCCGGGTTCACCGCCGGGTGCTTCCATCACTCCATCTAGGGAGATGAATGCCGTCACAATAATTTCACGCATTGCACAATCCTAGGCCTATTCCTGGCGGCTTCCTATTTGCTTCAGGGATTCAATCCCCAAGTCCAGGTTTCTCCGGATGGAGTCATATCGCTCAGGCACGCATGTGAGCACGAAAACTTGGGTGTGTTCAGCTATTTCCTCAAACAAGCCAGCCATTTTTCTGATGCGGCGTTGGTCAGTGGCTCCAAGGGCGTCATCGATGAACACCGGAACTTGACTCTGGGCTGTGAGTTTGGCAATTGCAAAGCGGTTGAGCACGGCGAGCTGTTCTTTCGCACCACCGGAGAGTGAATCGAGGGGTAGGCGGATATGGCCTACCTCGCGCTCTTGGAGGGTGAGGGCATCATCCACTTGGAACTCCACCTCGTGGCCATACACGGCCCGTGCCAGGCGCTTGAGTTCCTGCACGTAGGGTGCCGCGTATTTCCTGCGGGCTTCGTCTCGATTGTTGCGCAACGTGCTGTGGAGTAGGTGCGCAGCTGCAGCTCGGCGTTCCACGGCTTCTGCACGCCGGCGAAGTGCGTGGAGGTTTTCTTCGGCCAGCATGAGTACCTCTGCGGCTCCCGCGTTGTTGTGGATGTCATTCTGCAGCTGATCGAGGCGCGCCCCGGCCTCAGCTTCACGGATCTTGGTGTTCTCCAGTTCCTGTGCGATGGCATCACCCTCAGCACGCAACGCCGCCAGGTCAAGAGCTTGAGCCTTTGCTTTTGCCTCGTGGAGTTCTTCCGTTGCTGTGTTGAGAGCACTGTTAGCAGCTTCGAGTTCTTGTTGGAGCTTTTCGGTTGGCTGCTCTGCTTCCTTTTGGGCAAACTCCTTTGCCAGTTGTTGGGCCTGTTCTTCTGCATCATTCGCAAGGGCCTGTGCAGGAAGCAACTCCAGGCGGGCCCCGCCTTTGAGTGCAAGTTCGAGCGCAGCGGATGCCCCACGATACTCCACACGGGTTTCCCCGAGCTGGGCCTCTACACTGGAAATCTCCGCTACCAGCTCCTCCACGCCTCGATCCGCACCCAGATCGGGTTGGTTATCTTCTTTTTCCAGACCTTCCCCTTCCAACGCGTCCCGGAGCGCGGCTATGCCGAACTTCACTTCCTCGTGGCTGCGTCCGGCAAGCAATTGGTTCAGGCTACTTTGGGTGTTGTTGAGCTGGTGAGAAGCCTCTACCCAAGCTGCGTGCTTTTCTTTGAGTTGTTCCAGCGTGTCCACTTGGCTCTGCTCCAGCAGGCGCTCAAGCCGGGCCCGGGCACGTGTGACGGCCTCTGCTCGATCCCGAGTACTTTCTCCTGCTTTGAAGATTGCTCGCAGCCCTGCGTGTTCAACAGTGATGTCCTCGAGAACTGGTATTTTCACCCCATCTGCATCGACCTGAGTTGCGGCACCGTCAAGGCTTATCTCCAGTGCTTCGCTGCCGTCTCCCAGCTCCAGGTGGAGGCTGGCAGCGGCGCTTTTGGCAACTGCCTCCAATGCCTTGAGCTCAGATTGCGCTTCTTCTACCTCTGCCAAGGTTGCGCCCGCGATTTCTGGTACGGCCTTCAGTTCCAAAATCGATGCGGTGAGGGCCCCAATCTCCTCCTCTTCCTGAAGCAAGCGAGCAAGTTCTTCGCGTTGAAGCACCTTTCGCTGCTGGATCCTTAATCCATCCAGCTTCTGCTGCAGTTGCTCTTCACGGGCCAGCAGGCTGCTTTGTTTTTCCCTCGCCACTTCCACGGCTTGCTCTTCAGCCTGAGCCTTTTCCGCGAGACCATCAATGCCAGCCAGCATTTGCTGCGCTTTGGCCAAGGCTTTTTCCATCTGCGCTTGTGCTGCGTTTCGATCCTCCAAAGCCCGAGCCGCACGTTCTTGCTGGTGAGTGGCAGATTCCCAGCGGGATTGCGCTAGGGAAACGCTGTGGTGAAGTTTTTCTGCCAGCTCGATCTCCTGCTGAATCTCGCGTTGGGCCTGCTCGATTTCGGGGATCTTCGCTTGCGCAAGTTCTTGGTCAGCGATTGCTTGTTCAACCTGTGCAACATTCTGCTGCACCTTCTCGTGGTATTGCCGAGCTTGATTGACCGCCTCTTCACCATCAGCCACGGCGTTTCGGGCTTTGAGAAGATCCCCTGAGGGTTTGCCCGTGGCGGAGAAGTAATTGCTGTATTCCTTCTGAACTCGTTTCTCAAGCTCAGTCAAGGCCTCGGTTTCCAGGCTATTCCCTTGCTCTCCCTCGGCGGAAAGTACGGTGGTTAATGCGGGAATACCAGCGGCTTCAATTGCGGGTGCGGCCTCGCCTTGGCGCATAAACAATGCCTCGCTGAGGTCGCTGTCCATGTGAGTGCCAATGATTTCTGCCAGCCGCTGGTCGGCATTGGTGCCTGTGAGCACACCACGTTCAGATACTGGAGCTTCAATGGTGAGTTCATGAATCTTGGACTTGAGCCAGCGCTTATGGATGCTGAGGCTGTATGGCCCGATCTCGAGGGTGAGCGTCACCTCGGGACCTACATCTTTCCCGTATGGCTGGGTGGCACGAATCTCTTTCTTGCTGCTGGCAAATGGGGTGTGGAGAACGTGGTGGATCGCCTCCATGATGGTGGATTTGCCTTGCTCATTTGGGCCGGAGATCATCACCAAGCCGGTGCTTGGGATGTTGTTGATCTCCAAGTGTTCGATTCCTCGGAAGTGGGCAATGCTAATACTGCACAAAATCATGGCTCTTACCTCCCCGCCTTCTGGATGCTCGCGCCACCGCCTACAACGCCGCCCACGCCCCGTGTTTCCGAACTTGTGCCGTAATCAAGCCCACTGCTGAGCCTAAAGAGCAGGTTGATTGCATCTTTTGCAGTTTCTGCCCCCTTCGCGTCAACCAGCCCAATCATTTCTTTGCCATTTCCGGTCCGCGCCTGTTCTCGAAGTTGCTCGAGGGTGGTTGCGGCGAATCCACTGAGGCCGAATTCTTCGAGTTCTTCCTCGCCGGGTTCGATCATCAAATCCATGAGACGCTGGCGTTCGTATAGAGCCGCGAACACCGGACGGAGTTCCTCAATCCCTTCTTGGAGATGGCGCATTGAGCGCAGGTCCAGTGAACCGATGAGTGCGTACTTCACTACCGTGGTCTCTTTGAATTTGTAGTCTCGGAGCTGTTGAAGGAAGTCTTCAACATCGTTGAAGTGATTCACCTCTGCCACGATGGACTCAAAAGTCCACTTCCCCACTGGCACCGCCTCAACGGAGACAGTGCTGTTTCCGTGAACGCCGCCAACGCGCTTTTCAATCTCCACTACCAGTGCGTTCCCGGACGCAAACTCACCGCGGCCTCCTTCCCCGAGTTTGTGGAAGTCCGTGGTTTCCGGCGAACCGGAGTACCACACCTTGCCGCTGGTCCCCAGGGCTTGCGTGGAGTGGGTATCTCCCAATGCAAGGTAGTCAATAACACCTTCCGCGATGCGCTCTTCCACAGCATTGAGGTCAATGAGGGCGGTGTTCGTGGTATCCCCGAATCCTTCCACCGCACCGTGGCCTACCGCGATCCTAATGGTGTCTTCCGCCGGCTCAAGGTGCCGGAGCGCGGCCGCCACGAGGTCCTCGCTCGGTACCTTGGAAAGCAGCGGTGCCCCGACGAGCTCAACATGAGGTGCCGTCTCCACCCGGACCGGGGTGCTGTCAGCCAGCACATGCACTCCCTCGATCTCCTGGGCGCGGTAAAACACGGAGTCTGCAGTAAGTGGGTCATGGTTTCCGCTCATCAAGTACACCGGCACCGGCAATTGCCTGAGAACCTCGAGGGCACGCCCGGTAGTTTTTGGGGCGAGCGAGTTGTGTTCAAACACGTCACCGGCAACCACGATGAATGCACAGTCTCGCTCTTTCGCTATCTCACCCAGGCGGCGAACAGCGGCGAGGCGGTCTGAGGCAAAGCGCTCCTGCGCGCCTTCATCCTCTCCGCTCAAAAACCAGCGGGTCATCCCGAGCTGGAAGTCTGATGTATGCAGGAACCGAATGTTCATAGTTGCTTTCCTATCATGAGCCCCGGACGCATGCTCGCCACCTCACCCCAATTGACCAAACAAATGTTCGAAACGGCGCTGGAAGCCCACATCACTCCAAATGCGTCAGCTCGTAGTAGAGATCCTCCAGCTCGGATACGGCGCGCAGCGTGTCCACCGTTGCAAAGCTCACCTCTGCGAGAGCCTTGTGAAGCAAGTTGAGGTCAGAGTCATCCAGAGCCGGGGCAACCGCGGGATTGGGAAGGTCCGGCAGCGGCTTACCGCGCCAGAACAGGATCTCACTGCCTTCGGCGTTTTCCACGCCACGCTGCTGGCCAATCCGCAGCGCCTGTTGCTGCAGCTCAATAAAGTTCAGGCCCCGGAGCTCAAAAATAGCCATGGGGTGCGCAAAGAAGTAGTCAGCAGCCTTGAGGAACACCGCCACCAGGTGCTTGCAGCAGTACTGGGAATCCGGGCAGTCGCAGCGCAGACCAAATGCCTCGTGTTCCTGCTTCACCAGCAGTTCAAGCACATCCTCGGTAAATTCCCCTTCTTGCATTTTGCGCAGCTTCACCGGGGAATCAGCCAACATTTGCCCAATCTGGCCAAGGCGCTCGGGGCTACGGTACGGGAAGGAAATGGTCACGGTGAAAGGCTCATTTTGGCTACCTGCAACTTCCGCGACGAGCACGCCCTCGCGCACGTCGAAGGCCACCACCATCGCGTCACGGTAGTACTCACGCCCACGGCGGACCCGGCCACCGTCGGCAAGCTCCAGCGGATAGGTTCGCAGGATCTCGGGCAACTGGGGCGTGAGCGTGCGCGCTGAGGTGCGATCCATCGCCCCACCGAGCACCACAACGTCATCCGCTCCAAGGTCTTCGACGTCCCGTTTCGCGCCGAAGTTGTAGTAGATCACGTTGTCTTTGTGCACCCCGCGCGGGCGCTTCCGCTCAGTCATGTTGACCTCCAAAAAACACCATTACTGCCCCCTATAGCTCAGCAACATCGAGAGCTCTTCCACGCTGAGCTCAGTGAGCCAGCCTTCGCCATCTCCCACAATTGTGCTTGCCAGCTTGGTTTTGCCGTCGATGATGTCCTGGATTGATTCCTCGATGGTCCCGGCGGTGATCATTTTGTACACGGTGACGTCTTGGCGCTGGCCAATGCGGTACGCGCGGTCGGTGGCCTGGTTTTCCACGGCGGGGTTCCACCAGCGGTCCATGTGCACCACCACGGATGCCTGGGTGAGGTTGAGCCCCGTGCCGCCCGCTCTGAGGCTGAGCAGCATCGCCTTTGGGCCGTCGTCACGCTGAAAATTTTGCACCATCTTGTCGCGATCCTTCTTGCTGATTGCGCCGTAGAGAAACGGGATGTGCTCGCCAAAGTATTCGCTGAGGAATGGCTGCAGCATGTTGCCAAATGCAGCGTATTGGGTAAAGATCAGCACTTTTCGCCCGGATTCCACGGCCTGATCCAACAAATTCATGAGCTCTTGCATTTTGCCGGAGCGGTGGCGGCCTTTGATAAGGATCGGTGAGTCGTCCCCAAGAAAGTGCGCAGGGTGGTTGCAGATTTGCTTGATTCTGGTCAGCGAGGCCAACACCAGCGCACGCCGCCCCTGGGTAGGCGCCTCTTCGAGTTGCTTCTTAAGCTGCTCAACATACGCCTTGTAAAGCGCCGCCTGTTCCTTGGTCATCGGCACCGTAATGATGTTTTCCGTTTTCTCCGGCAGGTCGCTAATGATCGCTGGATCTGTTTTCAGCCTGCGTAGGATCAGCGGCGCAGTGAGGGTCTTGAGCTGTTCAATGCGAACCTCATCCTGATAGCGCTCGATTGCGCGGGCAAAGTGGTTACGGAAAAAGCTCGCGGAACCCAACACGCCGGGGTTGCAAAAGTCGAGGATGGATCGCATCTCCGTCAAACGGTTTTCCACCGGAGTGCCCGTGAGTGCCACCCGGTGATCACTGGGCAGACTGCGAACCGCTTTACTTTCCTTATTTGAAGCATTCTTAATTCTCTGTGCTTCATCGAGCACCACCCGGCGAAAATGCACGCCCGCCAGCACTGCTGAATCACGCAGCACAGTTCCATAGCTGCTGATCACCAGGTCCACCTCATGCACGGCGCGCACCAGCTCCTCACCCTTCGCGCGAGAAGATCCATGGTGCACCATCACCTTCAGCTCCGGCACAAACTTCTGCGCCTCGCGCCGCCAGTTCTCCACCACGGAGGTCGGCGCCACAATCAGGGTGGGCAAAGGCCCGCTTTCCGACGCCCCCAAGGCCCGAACGCCCTCACCGCGAGCGGGGGAAAAACGCTCCACTGCCTCCAGCGCGAGGAGCTGCAGGGTCTTGCCAAGGCCCATGTCATCTGCCAGCACGGCACCCACATGGTTTTGCGCCATCCAATACAGCCAATCCACACCGCGGCGCTGGTATTCGCGCAGCTCAGCATGCACTTGGGGTGGTATCTCCACCCGCACCGGCGCCGGCAAGTCCGTGGCTTGAAGGCCCCCTATGAGCGCCTGGTGCCACTTTGATCCGGCGTACTCGACCACCTCGGGGTCTGCAGACTCCATGGCCAATTGGCGCAGCTCGCCGAGGGTGATCGCACCGGGGTCGGTGAAGTCCTGCTCGTAGGCCTCCTTTAGTCTGGCAAGCTCGGCTTCAAGCGCGGCGATTTCCGCCTGATTTACAGGGGAGGCTGCGCGGGCGAGCTCGAGCTCCGCCTCCAGTTTTTCAATCTCGGCCTTGCGCCGCTTTTTTGAATGCTTGGCAAGCTCAGTCATGTACTTGGTTGCCCTGCGCAAGGACTGTGCATCCGCCATCACCCACTTGCCGCGCAGCAGGATCAATCCGGACTTTGAGCGCACCAGGTCAGTCATCTCATCGGGGGTCAAGGTGGTGTCACCCACCGAGATTTCCCAACGGAAATCAACAATCTGGTCCAGGCCGAGCTTAGGTTCCACCGCAGATTCCGCAGGGTCCTCTACGTGCAGCTTGGCCTTGGTTTCCTTCACATCCCAGGCCTTGGGCAGCATTACCGTAAAGCCCTGTTTGCGCAGCACCTCCACGTCTTGGCTAATGAACTGCATTAGCTCATCGGTGGTGAGGTAAGCGTCCCATGTACTTGCGTGCTCAGCCGCACGGGCAAACGCCAAGTCCATGGCGTATTCACTGCCCATCTCCCGGTTTGGGTTCAGCATGGGCACGCTTGCCACTGCCTGCCCATGCATTTCTTCCAGGCGCTGGGCAACCAGTTTGTCCTGCAATGCATCCGCCATCGCCATGGGAGCATCAGACCCGGCGCGCACTTGCACGCGCACGGGCCAGATGGCGGTGGTGATGTCTGCGTCCTCATTAGCCTCAAGCACTTCGCCGGAGGCTTCCTCCACGGAGAACACCAGCGTGAAATTCACGCTTTGTACGCTGTTGCGCCACTTGTTGAGGGCGGACACCAAATTGGCGCTGCCGCGGCGCATTGGTGTGCTGCGCAGAAGTGAGCCGACGAAGTCGTGCCACGGCATCGGCCGGGCGGCATCGGCGGTCACGCGCAGGTGGGCGTTGGCGATCCAGTGTGGGAGTTCTTGGGCGATGGATTGAGCAACGGCTGACCCACCGTTTGCGATGATCACCCCAGGTGCTGCAGCACTCATTTGGGCGATCCAGCCCCGCTCAGCGAGTCCCGCGGCAAGTTGCCAGGTGGGCCACCATTGCCGGTCCGCGTAGCCTACCTTGAATGTAAGGCGCCCGGCGCGCACAAATTGGTCCAGGCCCTGGTACATCCTGGCAAGCCACACAACATCTGGGGCGAGGGTGGCAATCTGCTCGCCGCTTGCCGTGGTTGGGCCGATTGTAGACAGGGTGGCCAGAACCCGCACCGCTTGCTCTGGGGTGTAGGCGGCGGTGGGGATTTTCAGTTGTACTCTGCGGCCTTTGGGCGTGAGGAGGGTGACCGGAATCAGGTGGGCAAATCGTTTGCCCTCGAGAAGGCCGCGCACGGCGTCTGGAAACACGGAGAGGTCCACGTTTTCCGGCACCATGATCTTGTGCCCCTCCACCTGCTCAATCCACAGGTGAAGCCCAGATTCCTGGAGCCAGAGGCCATGCAGGAGGAACGCAGGGGTGCCTTGTTGAGCGGCCCTAGGATCTGCCACCGTAACCTCCTTGTGCACGTCGTTACGCCTTCTCGGCGGCAAGTACGCAATCTGAACAATGATACTCTCCTGCCTGCCGCAACGCCCACTCAACAGCGCAGCAACAATTGTTTGGCCCGACGAACCCGAATTATTCACACCAGGAAATTTGCACCCTTGCTGAATTGGATTTTATGTTCCGTTTTGCTTTTCGCGAGCGGCGGTAGTTATTCGAGTGGAATTGGGTTTTATTCGCCTTTGGGTTTTATTCCAGGCACCCCTCCGTGCGGCTGAGCATTGCTTCTATTCATTTTTGCCCTCTATGGTGGGACCCTAGGGCAATATGTCTATTTCACTTTCCTGAAGTGACCCTCATCTGTCCCTGAACTTGAGAAAGTCCACTCTGCAAGTCCCCTTGGAGAAAGGATCGAATGTAATGACCCAAAATACGTGGTTTATTTTGGCGATCGTGATTTACATGGCGGTGATGCTCGCCATTGGTTACTGGAGTTATCGCCAAACGGATGAGTACGACGACTACGTGCTCGCTGGGCGTGGCCTCAACCCGTTTGTGGCGGCGATGTCTGCCGGCGCCTCCGATATGTCCGGCTGGCTGTTGATGGGTCTACCCGGCGCACTGTTTGTGACCGGCCTGTCCGAACTGTGGATCGCGATTGGCTTGCTGATTGGCTGCTGGGCGAACTGGAAGTGGGTGGCACCAAGACTGCGCTCCTACTCGGAGGTAGCAGAAAACTCCATTACCCTGCCGTCTTTCTTTGAGAATCGCCTGAAGGATCGTTCGCGTGTGCTGCGCATTGCCAGCTCGCTGATCATTATCGTGTTCTTCACGTTCTACGTGTCCTCCGGCATGGTCTCCGGCGGCCGCTACTTTGAGTCCACGTTTGGCTCTTCCTACATTGACGGCATGTTGATCGTGGCTGTGATCACCGTGGCCTACACCTTCATTGGCGGATTCCTTGCGGTGAGCTACACAGACGCAGTGCAGGGCACCATCATGTTCCTTTCCCTGACCATCGTGCCCATCATGGCGCTGCTCTACCTTGATGATCCCTCCTCCATCTGGACCTGGGCTGCAAACAATGACTACGGTCCGTACACCGACGGCGTGGGCAACCCCACCTACTTCAACATGATTTCCGGTGTTTCTGCGGCGGCGATCATTGGCAACCTCGCCTGGGGCCTGGGCTACTTTGGCCAGCCGCACATCATCGTGCGATTCATGGCGCTGCGCACCCCTGCGGACGCAAAGATGGGCCGCTGGATCGGTATTGGCTGGATGTTCCTTTCCATCCTCGGCGCAACCTTCGTGGCGATTATTGGTACGGCATTCTTTGGCCAGGACCCCAACATTTCCATTGTGGACCGCACCGCATTTGAGACGATCTTCCTGGACATGGGCCGGATTCTGTTCCACCCACTGCTCGCTGGCTTGATTCTCACCGCAGTGCTGGCAGCGATTATGTCCACCATTTCCTCCCAGTTGCTGGTCACCTCCACCTCCCTCATCGAGGACATCTTCAAGGTGTTCACCAAGCGGGTGCCATCCGAGCAGGTGATGATCAACCTATCCCGCACGGCGGTGGTGGCGGTTGCCATTGTGGCAGGCGTGCTGGCCATCAATCCTTCCGACTCCATCCTGGGCTTGGTGGGCTTCGCGTGGGCCGGTTTCGGTTCGGCATTCGGCCCGCTGGTGCTGTTCATGCTCTACTGGCGCCGCCTCAACGTCCCCGGCGCGGTGGCGGGCATGCTCACCGGCGCATTGGTGAGCTTCGCATGGGGCATGAGCTCGCTTTCCGACTCCCTCTACGAAATGGTCCCAGGCTTCATCTCCGCAGCCTTGGTTACGGTGCTCGTATCCCTGGCCACCAAGCCACCGGCGCAGCGAGTGCTCGACGAGTTCGAGGAAGCCACCCGTCTTGCCCGCGTGGTTGAAGCCAACCCTGAGATGGAAATCGCCGAGGCCAAGCAGCTCCAAGACAAGGGTCAGCTCTAGCGTTACAACACGGCTGCAATCCTGATGGAACCAAAAGGGGCGCCGCAACCGTCTAAGGATGGTATGCGGCGCTTCTTTTTGTGTTTAGTTGTGGCCACGGTGTTGCTTGCGGCTTGGTCGCTTCCCCCGATCGCGCGCAAGCACCCGACGATGTTGCAGGTCTCCACCGTTGCAGCACGCCCCACGATTCCGGGCTACGAGCGCACCAAATTCGGTGCGGCCTGGGCAACGCCACCCCAAGGCCCCTGCAACACTAGGGTGTGGCTGTTGGAACGCTCGCTTTCCGACGTCCAGCAGCGCGCCTGTACCCTCACCGCAGGCTGGGCAAAAGACCCGTACTCAGGGGTGCTAATCGGTATAGGCGAGGAGCACGAGCGCATCGAGGTTGACCACGTCTTTCCGCTTTCCGCGGCTTGGGACCTCGGCGCAGCTCACTGGCCGCAGGAACTCCGGGTCCGTTTTGCAAATGACCCCATCAACCTCATCGCGGTCTCCAGAACGCAAAACCAAGCCAAAGGAGATCAACTACCCTCCGAATGGCTGCCGCCAAAGCGCTCCAGCAGGTGTTGGTATGCGGGCCGGCTCGCTGCCGTTGCGGTGGCCTACGGGCTCCCCCTACCTGAGCAGGATCTCAAGGCTATGCACTCCCAGTGCATTTTGCCACCATAAGGTAGGCTTGGAGGCTGTTTGAAATTCTTAATGTAGAGCTGAAAGGCAAACCCCCGTGGGTACTTTGTTGATCCTGCTGCACGTTATCGCAGCAATCCTGTTCCTCGGTCCAGTCACCGTGGCCGTTTCCACCTTCCATGCCCGGGCCTACGAGGCCTCCCAGGGCAGCGAGCAAGCCAAGGGCGCTGCGCGCAATCTGCTCAAGATTACCCGCACCTACGGCACCCTTTCCCTGTTGGTGCCATTGATCGGCTTCGGTGTGATGTTCACCGGCGATTACTGGACTGATGGTAAGTTCCACGCCTCCATCGCGCTGTCCGTCATCGCTTGGGCGCTCCTGCTGTTCGTGATCCTGCCCCGCCAGCAAAAGCTCGCCGGTGCCCTCGGCATCCTGGAGGCAGATGAGCAAGAGGCTAAGGCCTACACCGTGGATAACTGGGAGAAGGAGAAATCCCAGCTCTCCATGTTTGGTGGCATCTTCTCCCTGCTCTGGGTAATCGTGGCCATCTTGATGCTCCTCTAATCTGGCGGCCACCAACAGGCGAACGCTTCCGCCGAGGCGTCTTGCCCACCGTATTTACTGCTCCCCGCGAGTTGGACTGAACAATCAGTTTCCAGCTCGCGGGTTTTTGCGTAAATGCACTGTTGCGGCGGGAAGAGAATTTTTTTGGGAAAGGAGACGAGAAAATTCATCTCTACCTGCACAAATACAAGATGAAAGAACTCTCATCTTGGACTCATTGAGGCTTCACGCGGGTCTTTCACACTAGTTCATGAACGCACAACACCAGTTGCGCAGAACATCACATGAACGAGTACCTGAAGGACAACAGCCATGAGCCCACTTCCCGCAACGGACCCAAGGCAGGTGCCGCAGTTGCGCAAGCGCCTGATTTGGTGGTTCGCCTTCGCTTCCGCAGCCGCATTGCTGGCTACGGCCTTGACCACCCGCACTCTGCTGCAAGCTGAGGCATCCCAGGCAGCCAACGCGGCGGTGGAACAGGAGGTGGAAGAGTTCCAAACTTTTATGGAGAACACCGCCACCCATGCACCAGCGCAACTCATAGAGGCGTACCTGCAGGTGCAGATCCCAAGCTCCGATGAAGCCATGGTGGGGGTAGACGGCGCCAGAGTGTTCACCGTCGCTGGCTCCCCCATCGAATTGCAGCCCGCAGACGTCGCCGCAATGCAGGGCACCTCCGGCATTTACCAGCGCGAGGGCACCCAAGGTGCCGAGCAACTGCACTGGGCCCGGATGACACTGGACAATCCCGCTGGTCAGGCCGACTTCATCGTGGCTGTCTCCACCGCGCAGGCACATGCAGCGATCCAACGAACCATCGCAATTGTCTCCGCAATCGGGGCTGTAGGAGTGCTGATCTCCACCCTGCTCGCATGGGTGATGAGCGCTACGGTGTTCACCCCGCTGCGAAAACTGCGTGGAGAAATCATCAAAGCCAGCACGCAGGGAAGCACTATCGACGTCACCTCTATCCCAGGTGCCGAAACCCAAGACCTGGCCACAGTGGTGAATGTCGCGCTGCACAATGCGCGCACCTCCCACGCTGCACCTGCGGGCGGTGACTCCGCATGACCACCGCAACCATCCCCTTCCCCCAGGCGCCGTCGATACTGCCCTCCTTCAACCTCCGCACCACGCTGCTCACCTTGGTAGCGGTTGTGCTGGTGGCGGCGATCCTGCTCGCCCCGCTGGGCCTTCCTGCACAGGCAAGTATCACGCTAGCGGTGTTCGCGGTGGCCGTGTGGCTGTGGATCGTCTCCCCTATTCCGGATACTTTTGTAGCCCTCGGCGCAACATGCGTGCTGGTGATCGTCGGTGTGATCTCCGTGGAGGACATGTTCGCGCCCCTTGGCGACGACACCACCTGGCTCCTCATCGGCGCCTTCATCGTCTCCGCCGCACTCAGCGCATCTGGTCTGGCACCGCGAATCACCGCTTGGTTGTGCGCCGACATTACCTCGCCACGGGTCTTGCTCCACCTTATTACCCTGGCACTGGTGGTCACCGCCTTCATGGTGCCGGCCACCTCCGGGCGTGCGGCGCTGGTGCTGCCAATCTTCCTGGCCATCGCCGCGGCGCTGCCCAAGAAGCACCAGTGGTACGCAGTGGCGCTGAGCGTGATCATGCCCTCCGTGGTGCTGCTCAGCGCGGTGGCCAGCTTCATCGGGGCGGGCGCGCACCTGATCACCAACCAAATGCTCGCCGAAGCCGGCTTTTCACCGTTTAGCTTTGCCTCCTGGATGCTCTACGGCTTGCCATACGCCCTGGTGGCCTCCCATATCTCCGCGGAGATCATGCTGCTCTCCATGAGCACCCGGGAGCAGCGTTCCACCCCGCTGGAGCTCAACCAAGCGGAGTTTGCTCCGCACGCACCGTTTTCCGTGAAGGAAATCCGTTGCATCGCGGTGCTGTGTACCGCCGTGGTGCTGTGGTGCACGGAGTCGCTTCACGGGCTCCCACCCGCACTGGTGGCGATCGTGGCCGCACTGGTGATCACCTCCCCACAGGTCGGCGGGGTGGACCTGAACAAGGCCATCAAGAAGGTGCCGTGGTCGCTGCTGCTGTTCATGGCAGCCACGGTGGCCATCGCCACCGCCTTGCAAACCTCAGGTGCAGCGCAAGCACTGGCCGAAGCCCTGTTCTCACAAATCCCCAATTCCGATTTCGGTTCCGATTCCGGTTCCGGCACTAGCACTCAGGGCCGCCAGGTTGTGTTGTTCGTTGGCATGGTGGTGCTGCTGTCCACGCTGGCTCACCTGGTGATCCAGTCTCGTTCCGCCCGCTCGGCGGTGCTCATCCCCTTGGTCATCGCCGTGGCCCCGGCCATGGGCGTAAATCCAGTAGCCGCGGCGTTCATCTCCACTGCGGCGGCGGGGTTCTGCCACACGCTGCCAAGCTCCGCCAAACCACTGGCGGTGTTCTACAGCGAAGACGGCGAACACCCGAGCTTTACCCCCAAACAACTGCTCAAAGTTTCGCTGCTGATCATGCCGGTGCATGTACTCACGCTCATGGGCTTTGCGCTGTGGATCTGGCCGGCAATGGGCCTTTCCATACACCTCTAACAATCTCTCCCCCGCAAACAGAAAGAAGAACCATCATGAACATGTACCTCCCAGAGCGCATCCTGGTTGCCCCATCGGGTTTCAAGGAGTCTCTCTCCGGCACTGAAGTTGCCAACGCGATCGCAGCCGGCATCCGCCGCGTCCTCCCCGGCGTGCGCGTGGATTCCTTCCCCGTCCCAGACGGCGGCGAGGGCACCATTGACCTCCTCGCCGAGCGCCCCAACACCGTGGTGCACCCAATGCGCGTCACCGGCCCGGTAGGCAAGCGCGTGAATGCAAAGTGGCTGGAGTTCACCGGCGCAGAGCCCACCGCCGTAGTGGAGATGGCATCCGCAGCCGGGCTCTCCCTGGTCCCGCGCGATAACCGCAACCCTGGCAAGACCACCACCACCGGCGTTGGTGAACTCATCGCGGCCGCCCTGGACTCCGGTATCCGAAACATCGTCATCGGCTGCGGCGACTCCGGAACCTCTGACGGCGGCGCCGGCGCACTCCGCGCGCTTGGGCTCAAGATCTTGGACAAAGAAGGCAAGGAAATTGCCCAGGGCGGCGAAGCGCTTTCCGACGCCCACCACTTGGACACATCCGAGCTCCACCCAGGACTCGCGGAGGCAACCATCACCCTGGCATGCAACATGCACAACGTGCTCACCGGACCAAAAGGCGTTGCCGAGGTGTTCGGGCCCCAAAAGGGAGCAACGAAGAAGCAAGTCAAGCAGCTCGGCGCGGCCCTTGAACACTGGGCAGAACTACTAGAAAGCACCTTCTGCCCCACTGGTGACGTCCGCGGCCCTGGTTCCGGCGCCTCCGGCGGGCTTGGCGCGGGGCTCATCGCAGTGGGTGCCTCCGCGCACAACCGCTTCGAGGTGCTGCTGGAACAGCTCCCCGCACCGGAAAGTCTCTGCGATTTGATCGCAGCCGCTGACTTGGTGATCACCGCCGAGGGCGCCATCGACTTCCAAACCCCCAATGGCAAGGTGCCGGCGGAAATCGCGCGCCGAGCACAGTCCACCGGCGTCCCCGTCCTGGGCATCGCCGGGTCCCTGGGCAAGGGTGCCCCGCGGGTCCACGAGGTGGGAATCTCCGCTATTCAATCCATCATGACCGTCCCCATGGCACTGGAAGACGCGGTCCGTGACGGCAGCAAGCTGCTCACCGACGCCGCCGAGCGCTCCATGCGCATGCTGCAACTTGGCAGCGTGCTGGCCTACCGCCAGGAAACGCGCACGCTGGCCCGCCTCGGCGTGATCCCTGCTGCCTAAGCCACCATCCTCGCCGAAGCTCCAAAATCCGACGGCCTCAAACCACCTTCAGCCCAAATACGCTAAGCTGCAAACCACTTGCGGCCACTACACAAGGAAGATTCTTATGACCGCACTCAATCGCTTCATCCCCCTCGCTGGCATCCTGGTCCTGCTGATCGCGGTGGCCCTCGCCGGAGCGGCACTCAGCAGTTCCCACGAGGCACCCCGGATCGACCCTGCATCGGCAACCCTGACCGTCGGCAGCACCACCCCACCCTCGCCTGCGCCCACCACCAGTACATCCACGGCCGGAGATGATGGGCAAGACAATGGGCAGGACAATGGGGAGGGATCAGCGGCCGTCCCTTCACCGGTACCAGCACAAGCCCCCGCTCCAGCACCCGCACCCGCACCGGCTCCAGCGCCCGCTCCAGCACCAGCACCGCAGGTGATCGTGCCGCAACCGCCGCTGGTGTACCAGGACTTTGACGATGACTTTGATGACCTAGACGATTTTGGGGATTTTGATGACGACTAACGCCATCACCCAAATGCGCCACTCCATCCGGTGGCGCATCACCGCGTGGATCCTCGCCGTGGTCTTCCTGGTCCTGGGCAGCGTGATTTACCTGCTCGATTCCGTGCGTCGCGGCGAGGTTCACGCACAAGCAAACGTGGCAGTGGAGCAGGAGATTGAAGAGTTCCGCCGGTTCAGCGCTGAGGGCATCGACCCGGCAACGGGGCAGCCGTTTAGCACCGCAGAGTCCATGCTCCGGGCGTTTTTCAGCCAGCAGATTCCGGGTGAAGACGAGCTCATGTTTGCCCTCATCAACGGCGAACTGGTGTTGCAGCACCGCAGCGCGAATTCCACGAGCCCGGAGACGCTGAGCCAGGAGACCACACTGGTGCGGGCCATCATGGAAACCAATGCGAGCTCCGGTATTACGGATACCTCGGACACCCCCGGTGTGCATTGGGCGAAACTGCAAGTGAGCACTTTTGGCACCAATGACCCCAATTATTTTGTCATTGCGGTGTTCACCCAACCCGCCTATGACCAGCTCTCCCAGCAGGCGCGGGTTGTGTGGGGTCTTGGGGGCGTCGGCTTGGCGCTTGCTGCCGTGATCGCCTGGGTTGTTGCTGCACAGGTGCTCGCCCCAGTCCGCGAGTTGCAAAAGGTTGCCTCTGACATCGCATCGGATACCACCGGCTCGGAAACTGACCTCACCAGGCGTGTGCCCGTCCGCGGTGATGACGAAATTGCCCAGCTCAGCCGCACCTTTAATGGAATGCTGGACCGAATCGAGGAAGCATACGCCGTGCAGCGGGAGTTCATCGACGATGCCGGCCACGAGCTGCGCACCCCCATCACCGTGGTTCGCGGCCATTTGGAGCTCCTCGAACATGCCACTCCGGAGCAGCGCGCCCGAAGCGTGGAGCTGTGCACCCAGGAGCTCGACCGCATGACCCGCATGGTCAATGACCTACTCACACTTGCTGTTGCCGACGCCGGCCAGCCCTTCCTCAACCTCAGCGAAGTAGATGCCACCGACCTCGTGCTGGAGATCGAGGACAAAGCGATGATGCTCGCCCCCAACCGCGTGCAGGTCCGCGAATTTGCCGAGGCCACCGTGCTCGCCGACCCCGACCGCATCACGGAAGTCATGCTCGAGTTCGTGCGCAACGCAGTGAAATATTCCCCGCCGAGCACCCCAATCCAACTCGCCAGCTCCGTGGTTGAAGGCGGGGTGAGCTTCAGCGTTAACGACCGCGGCCAGGGCATCCCCGCAGAGGCGCTGCCCACGCTGTTCCAGCGCTTCCATAAAGGCAATTCCGACGCCGCCAAGAAGCAGGGCTCAGGGTTGGGGCTGGCCATTGCGCAAGCCATCGCTCAAGCTCACGGTGGCAATGCCTGGGCCGAAAGCACGCCCGGCGAGGGCTCCACTTTTGGCATCACCATTCCCACGCACACCCCGAACGAGGAGCAACAATGAGCAGAATCCTGATTGCGGAAGACGACGCAGGCATCGCGGAGTTCATCGCCCGCGGCCTCGAAGCCGAAGGGTACAGCGTGGACCTCGCTCCATCCGGACCCATTGCCTTGGGCCTGGCACATTCCGGGGCATACCAGCTCATGGTGCTTGACCTCGGCCTGCCGGGATTGGACGGCACGGAGGTACTGGGGCAACTGCGATCACTGGGCAACGAACTACCAATTATTGTGCTCACCGCCCGCACCGGACTGGATGACCGGATCAAAGCCCTCGAGGGCGGGGCAAACGACTACATGCCCAAACCCTTCCAGTTCGCCGAGCTGCTGGCTCGAGTTCGTCTGCGCCTGCGCGACACCCCAACCCCAACCGGAGCAAACACTCTCAGCCGCGGCGGCATCACCTTAGATTTGAAGACCCACCGCGTAGAGGTGGACGGCAAATGGGTGGACCTCTCCCGCCGAGAGCTCGGCTTGCTGGAAACGCTGATGCGCCACCCCGGCCACATCCTGTCCCGCGCCCAGCTCTTAGGGCAGGTGTGGGGCATGGACTTTGACCCAGGTTCCAACGTGGTGGACGTGTACATCCGCACCCTACGCAAGAAAATCGGTGCCCACCGCGTGGAAACCGTGCGCGGCTCGGGCTACCGATTCAAAGATTAACTACCGCCTGCTGGCGCTGGAATGGACGTTTTAGCGCAGGTTGTAACTTTCCAGCAGGAGTTTTTCGCCGTCAAGCTTCAGAACCGTGAGGCTCGCGGGATGCGGCGCAACCACCTGCGAGGGCTCCAGGCCCACCAAGGCGCGCAAGGCTGCGCGGATTACACCGCCATGGATCACGATGGCAATAGCCGGCACGGGAACATCCTCCGAATGGGCGGCAAGGCCACGCCCCACAGCCGCATCCACACCACGCAGAACACGAGCGCGGAAATCCACCAATGTTTCCGCACCCGGTGGGTCAAAATCTCCGGCGCGCCAGGCTTTGTAATCAGCACCCTGCGTGCTGCGAATATCTGCAGCGTATTGTCCCTCCCACTGGCCCAGGTAGCACTCGTTGAGTTGAGGGTCTGCGGTGAAAGTGTGAAATCCCAGTTCCCGGGCGGTGTCTTGCGCGCGTGCGAGGCCGGAGGTTGTGACCTGGCGTACGTCGTAACGTTTCACGAGCGCAGCGAGTGCCTGAGCCTGCGCCCGACCGGTGTCAGAGAGCGGGATGTCCGTTTGTCCTTGAAGGCGGCGTTCGATGTTCCAAAGCGTTTCACCGTGCCGAATCAGCAGAATATGCATGCCAAATCACCTCTCCTTCCTGATCAAACAGCGCGTCTGGATAGGCATCGAGGAAGACACTCACCTGCTGGCCATTGAGGGCATGCACGCGCTGCTCCTGCGCTGCTGTCACGCGAGTACCATTGTGCAATTCAACACCAATGACCCAGCGATCAGCCATTGGCACTTGGTCCACGAGCGTTCCGACGATCCCCCGTTGGCCATTCGCCGCTTCCCCACCGCTCGCCACGGCTTGCTGGGTGCACACGCGGACGCTGGTGGCGCGATACATCGCCTGAACTGGGCCTTGTTCATCACCGACCAGCAGTACCTCGTGCTCACCCGCCACAGTAAGGGTGCCATCGTGGGCGTGCGCCTCCAAGACGTTAGCGGCCGGGGTGCCAATGAAGGTTGCGGTGAAGGCGTTTTCGGGGCGTTCCAGCAGATCTTCCGGAGTGCCAAACTGGGCGATTTTGCCTTCGTGCATCAGGGCGATGTGGGTTGCCATTGCCATTGCTTCTACTTGGTCATGCGTCACATATACGCAGGTAGCGCCGGTTGCTCGGTGGATGCGGGAGAGCTCGGCGCGGGTTTCCACACGCAGTTTAGCGTCCAGGTTGCTCAAAGGCTCATCGAATAACAGCACCTTGGGTTCTGGGGCGATCATGCGGGCGATGGCCACGCGCTGCTGCTGGCCACCGGAGATTTCGCCTGGGTAGCGCGCCGCGAGGTGATCAATGCCGAGTAAAGCCAGCACCTCATGGGTGCGCTGCTTACTCGCTGTTGGAAACTCAAAGCCAACAACCTAAATGCAAAAGTTCTTGCACGCAGGGTAAGTTTTGCAATTTATTTCTCAATCAGACTTGGTGTTGAAAATCATTCACCTTTACGCAACATTGCAAGACAAACCCGCTGGAGGCACGTCACCTGCCGTTCAACAAGCAGGTACCCTCGAGTTCAAGGAGTGCGGAGGGGGTTGCGGGTCCGTTGGGTTCGTTGGGTCCGTTGGTCGATAGGACGCGTTGGTCGATAGGCAAAAGTCGATAGGACCCGATTTCCCCCAAAATCCGGCGTCCTATCGACCAACGCTCTGTCCTATCGACTTTTAAATGTCGACCAACAGATTCCCGCTTCCAAAATCACCCCAATTTCTCCCCCGCCCATGAGAAATCCCCACCCGCCAAAGCTTTAACACTTCAACGGGTGGGGATTAAGGCAATTGATTCAGCCAAAGAACCGAATCGCCGGGGTACTTCTAGTCGCGCCACTCACGGCGGCCACCGCGATCACCGCGATCACCACGGTACCCACCACGGCCACCACGATCACCGCGGTATCCACCACGGTCACCTCGGCCACCACGATCGAAATTACGCTCAGGCAAACGGCCCGATGGGTCCTTTTCGATGTGGATGAGCTGGCCGGAGATACGAGTATCTGCAAGGTTGTCCAGCACGTGGCGTGGCAGATCCTTTGGCAACTCCACCAAGGTGTGGTCCACATTGATCACAATGCGGCCAAAGTCCTTGTTGTTCAGGCCACCCTCGTTGGCGAGCGCACCCACGATTGCTCCTGGGCGTACATGCTGGCGCTTGCCCACCGCGAGGCGGTAAACGGCAAGGTCTTTGTTGCCCCGATCAAAACGGTCACCACGATCACCACGGTCACGGCGGCCACCACGATCACCGCGATCACCACGATCAAACCGGTCACCACGATCGCCACGACCACGCTCAAAGCGGTCACCGCGGTCACCACGCTCGCGACGACGCTCCGGCGGAGGCTCCTTCATGAGGAACTCGTCTCCCGCCCGGGCTTGGGTCGCCAGTGCTGCAGCAATGTCCTCCAGTGGCACGTCATGCTCTTCGGAGTATTGCTTCACCAGGGCACGGAACACGTCTACCTGCGAATCTTCGAGGGATTCGGTGATGGAGTCAGCGAACTTGGCCTTGCGTGACTCGTTAACCTCGTCCACGGTGGGCAGGTCCATTTCCACCAAGCGGGCGTTGGTTGCGCGCTCGATGGAGCGCAGCATGCGGCGTTCCCGAGGGGTCACAAAGAGGATTGCTTCACCGGAGCGTCCGGCACGGCCGGTGCGGCCGATGCGATGCACATAGCTTTCCGTGTCATTTGGAATGTCGTAGTTGAACACGTGCGTGATACGCTCCACGTCCAAACCACGGGCGGCTACGTCGGTAGCTACCAGAATGTCCAAACGGCCGTCTTTGAGCTGGTCAACGGTGCGCTCACGCTGCGCCTGGGCAATGTCACCGTTGATTGCAGCAGCAGAGAACCCGCGAGCGCGCAGCTTTTCCGCCAACTCTTCCGTCTCGTGCTTGGTGCGCACGAACATGATCATCGCTTCGAACTCGGTGACCTCGAGGATTCGGGTGAGGGCGTCGAGCTTGTTGCGGTGCGCCACAGAGAGGTAGCGCTGGGTGATGTTGGTGTTTGTGCGAGTTTCAGACTTCACCTGAATCTCGTGCGGGTCGTTCATGTACTGCTTGGACAAGCGGCGGATACCGTTAGGCATGGTGGCGGAGAACAGCGCAACCTGCTTGTCAGCAGGGGTGTCCTCGAGGATCCGCTCCACGTCCTCTTGGAAGCCCATGTTGAGCATCTCGTCCGCTTCATCGAGCACGAGGAAGCGCAGCTCAGAGATGTCAAGGGAGCCCTTTTCCAGGTGGTCGATCACACGGCCTGGGGTACCCACGATGATTTGCGCGCCACGGCGAAGGCCGGAAAGCTGAATGCCGTAGGCCTGCCCACCGTAGATTGGCAGCACGTGAATGTCGCCGAGGTGGTCGGCGAAGGACTGGAAGGAATCCGCCACCTGGAGCGCAAGCTCACGGGTCGGGGCAAGCACCAAGGCCTGAGGGTGGCGCTTGGTGACGTCGATACGCGAAAGAATTGGCAGCGCAAATGCTGCGGTCTTGCCGGTACCGGTTTGCGCGAGACCCATCACATCGTTGCCCTCGAGCAACACTGGGATGGTTTGCGCCTGGATGGGGGAAGGCGTTTCAAAACCCACGCGGGCAACGGCCTTCAGCACCTTGGATGGGAGGCCGAGCGCCTCAAACCCATTTTCCTCTTCACGATCGACTCGCTCATCCACAGGGCTTGCAGCACCTTCTGAGTCAACCTTTTCTTCGTTCTTATCGTCGTTGTCCGCTTCAATTTCAGCGGAGCCGGCGGCCTCAGAAGTGTTCGCAACCCTGGAGTCGTCTACAACGGCAGCCACATCTTCGGTGGTGCCTTCGTCTACCTGCGAAGTTTCCTGAGATTCCGACAAAATCTTAATTTCCAGCTCATTCTCGCCGCTGGAGGCGTTATCGGTAATGCTCATTGCCTAAGCAACCCTACGCTACAACGCAACACAAAACCCAAAACGTGCCCAAGCACACCCGCGCCGCCCAAGGTACCCAATGTCACATTTCAGCATTTCCAAAGGTTTCCAGGGGCCGTTCGGCGCTAGGCAGGAGCTTACCGACGCCCCCCAAGACCGTAGTCCCTCACCGCAGTCCGGGGTCCAGAGTCCGGGGTCCGGGGTCCGCACGCTTAGCCTTCGCCTCATTCTTCGCCCAAGTCCCTGCCCAGGTCCCCCTCCGCCTTTCGTCTGGCAGCTCCCCCGGTGAGGGTTTCTGGTGCGGCAATCCAAGCCAGCGTTGCAACTAGGGAAAGTGCACCACACAGCACAAAGGCAGGACCGAACCCAAAGGCCTGAGCGGCGGCGCCAATGATGATCGGGCCGAGCACCGCACCAAAATCCATGGACATCTGGAAATAGGCCAAGACCTTGCCACCGGAACTATGGGTGCCAACGATATCCGCCATCACCGCTTGCTGAGCTGGGTTCAACAGCCCCGCCCCGGCGCCGGCAACCGCGGATGCCACGAGCAACAACGTGAAGTCATGCGCATATCCAAATACGGCGGTGGAGAGCCCATTGATCACCAATCCACACAGAATCAGCGGTTTACGCCCATAGGTATCCGCGAGCCTGCCGGAAAATTGCAGCACAACCGCATTTCCTACGGCGAATGCGGTCATTGCAAGGCCTGCCACCGCCGGCCCATTACTGAAGGCAGTGGCGGCAAACAGGGGCACCACCGCTACTCGCACGCCAAAGTTGGTCCATCCGTGCGCGAACCCTGAAACCAAACTTGCCCGGTATGCCCGGGATGCCCAAGCGTCCGCAAATCTCATGGGCGGCACCACGGCGCTGCCGGTAGCGGGCTTGCCAACGTTACTCGGCAGCAGCAGCCACACCATCACCGCGGCGATGGTCACGAAGATGCCATAAATAAGGAACGGCATCCGCATGCCGAACACCGCCAGCACACTGCCTAAAATCGGCCCAACGATATTGCCAAACAGAAAGCCACTCGCGTACGCCGAGGAGCACTTCGCGCGAATTGTCGGCGGCGAAAGCCTCACCACCAACCCCATCGCTGAGACGGTAAACATTGTGGACCCGAATCCGCTGAGGCCACGAAACAGCATGAGCTGCCAATATTCCTGCGCAAAGAAGCACATGATGGTCGTGATCGCCACGAGCCACAGCCCGGTGATATACACCCCTCGGGAACCAATAGCATCCACCAAAGTCCCAGACATCGGGGCAAACAGCAGCCTTGTCCCCGCAAAGACGGACACCACCGCCCCAGCGGCTGCCATGCCCACCCCGAAGCTCATTGCGAACTGCGGAATCACCGGCGCAATGATGCCAAAACCCACCGCGATCACAAATGCCGCGATCACAAGTACCCAGATTTCGCGCGGAATCTTAGGTTTGGGATCAATTGCGACTGGTTTCACACCCTCACATATTATTCATGCCCCGACGCTTTGACCATAGAACCAGACCACCTCCTTCCGATTCAAACATTTGTTCTATATGCTGGGTTTGGGTGTCGCACCTATTTCCTAGCCTTAACGACGTCCCCCAATACATGATTTTCCAGAAAGGCACCCCATGCGCATTGCACACCAGAACCCATTGACCCCCCGCCCCCTGCATGAGCATTCCGCCACCGAGCTCGCCAGCCACATCGCCCGCGCGTTCCCCCAAACGCTCAGCAAAGTAGGCATGGCGTTGCATCACCCGCGCTCACTTGCTCGCCCTACACCTACTTGGCGCCCACCCACCTTCCATCTGCCCCAGTTGCCCGGGGAGGATGACCTGCAGGTCAGCATTACCCGGCGGCGCGTTGGGGCCAAGGCCAAAGCGCGCTTGCAGGGCTTCGGCGAGGCTCCTCCCGCATACCTCATCACCACCAGAGTCACAAGCCCCAAAGGCTATTACGTGCAACCCAACATCGCCGAAGCCTGGGTTCGAGCCCTCGTTGGTGAACAACGGATAGACTGCGTCCACGTCATTGAATCCGGCCAAGCAGCCACTTTCCTGTGGCTCGTCGACGGACACTTCCAACCCCTCCACTCCCCGGCGCGGATGTTCCAAAGCTTCGCTGAGGCGGCATAGCTGGCCTAGTTCATCGGGTGCGAGAGGTGAGGAATTAGAGGTGCAATTCCCCTACCTCGGCATATGTTGCAACCCGCCGCACAAAGCGCTCATTGTGGCATGTGAGCAGCACAGCTTTCCCCTCCCTCAAAGCGTCTGCAAGAACCTGGTGAACTACCTGCTCAGCAGCCGGATCTAAACCCACATCAGGTTCGTCCAAACCAACCACCAAGTGCGGACCTCCGAGCTGAGCAAACACTTGCACAGCGCGGAGCTGAGCAGCCGTCACATCCAACGGATGCGCATCAAAGGGCACACCCAAAGCTGTACACATGCGAGCCACCTGCTCCCTTTGGCAGGTCACCTGGGCCAGCATCTCCCCCACGCTGGTCTGGGCAACTTGGTCTTGGGCGCGCTGCAACGCAAGACCAAAACTCCCACCAATGTTCTTTTGGCAACCTTCATGCCCGTCCAATCCAGCTAGTGCCCGCAGCACGGTCGTTTTCCCCGCGCCATTCGGTCCACACAACCAGGTCACCGCACCTTTCTGCAGCCTCAGGTTCTCCGCAGGCACATGGACCTCAAACTCTCGTGATTGCCGGAGCTGGCGTGATTGCCGGAACTTCGGGTGCGCTGGCTTTCGCCCACGCAACCACCCACGCCTTTGCGATCCGCGCCTTGCATTGAGCTCCCCCAACTCCACCCATTCTTCGAGCGGCGCCACGCTCGAGCCGTCCAAGTCCAGTTCCACGTCCAGCGCAGGCAGCTCCGGCAATTCACCAACTACCTCAACTTCACCAGAACCCCTCAACTGCTCCACCCCAGCACTGTTGGCGCTCACGCACAACACCACAACACCCGGATAACTATGCATCAACGCACAAAGGCGACCTACCGAATCCACATCCAGGCCAGCGAAAGGATCCTCAAAAATCAGCACATCCGGACCCCATGAAGCGGTACTCGCCACCGCGACACGCTGCACCTGACCGCCTGAAAGATGCGTTGGGTCTGCGTCGGCAAGCTCACTTAAGCCCAACTGGGCAAGCAACTCCTCCACTCGCGCGGCCATCCTGACCTGCTCCCAGCCCCGTTGCTCGAGCGGCAACGCCACTTCCTCATCTACCCGTGAGCGTAAGTACGAGAGGTGACGCATACCGTCACGGAACACCACCGCCGAGCTTTTGCCTGCGCGCAAAGCCTGCTCCTGCAGTGCCAATGCCACGCGTTCGCTGCCCTCGGTTGCACCCACCACAACGCAATCGCCTGACGCCAACCGCTGCATCAACCCATCTACCACAACGAAATCCACGCAATCACCCCGAAACTGAACACCACCATGGCTCCCCTCACCACTTTTTGCACCGCGGAGTCCTGCAGCGGATACAACAGCGTTTTTTGACCCACAAGCTCCAGGCCCGCACTTTTCATTGGTGCCGCCCGGTCCGCTCCCTGTGTAATCACATGAATCATCACCATCAGTGCCACGCGCACCACCGCGCGCGGCCCCCTCACCGGTATTCCCTGCAATACCATCGCATCGCGTACTGTCCCTCGGGCGCGCGCTGCTTGGGGCGCCAATTGCAACGTTTGCCCCACAATCACGGCGAGCCTTGTACCCAATCCCCCCTTACCGGAAACTTGCAGAGCCTTCAACAGCGCCGGTGTTTCCACCCAAGCAACTGCTGCCAGGACTACCACGATCAACGCGCAAAATCGCAATGCCAGTACACCTGCAGTGGCAAGACCATCCAATGTCACAAACGGCGCGATGCGCTGCTGCCCATACGGGGCATGCACCAACACCATCGAAATCGCAGCAGGAGCACACAACACAGAACTGGCAAAAATCACCGAGGCATTGCCCACCTTCCATGTACCAGCCCCAACGGCGAGAACCAACACAATGGCAGAAAACCACCAAGTATTAATGCCCAGCACCAGAAGCCATGCACAAACGCCCGCACACAGCGAGGTGTACGGGTGCATAGACGTTTGCGGGGATACCACTATGAGGCAGCTTTGGTCCGACCCCAAATGCGGCTCGGCAAGGCACGCACCGTCAGCCACACCAACGCCATCACAATCGCCTTGTCCAACGGGTCAGAGATAAACGATTGCATCGTCACCGAGGCAATCAGAGAATTGCCCATCTCACGGAACAAGGACACAATTGCACCAGTTCCAACGCCTGCGGTTCCTCCGTACACAAAAGCCGCAACCGGTGCTGCCAACATCCCCGAGATCACACCAATGACCGCACCGGAGAGCACGGCCACCAAGAGGTTACGCCTTGCGCCGCGTTGGAAAGCCACACCGGCAAGGAGACCCACCACGGCGGAAACAGCAGCGAAAGGCAAAGCCGCGGGATTCAGCAGGCCCCACACCACGGAACTCAAGGTGCCGGTGGCAACACCTGCGATTGGCCCAGCCAGCGCGGCGATCAACACCGTTCCCACAGAATCCAAGTACAACGGAATGCCAACAGAGCCAACAATCTGGCCGATCAAGATATTCAGCAACAACGCCATTGGGATGAGCGCAATGGTGCGCACCGGAAGAACTGGCAAGGTTGCTGCCAACAAAAATACAGCGCCGAGGCCATAGCCAATGAGCGTGATCAGCGCTGGAGCGGAGCCTCCCACTGAATCCCAATCCAAAGGGGCCACTACCACCAAATACAACCAGGTCAGCAGTACAACAAACAGGCCGGCACCAACCAATACTTTCCGGTTGGCGGAAAGCCCCGAGAATCCAGTAAACCCAGCGGTCCCAGTGTTACCAGCCAAATCGGAGGTATCAGGGAGAACAGAACGTGACATGCAAAGCTCCTCGAACATCATCCTGCAATGGATGAATACAACGGTCGCGCCTATGTCACCTCGGCGCGCGAACGTGGGACAGTGTAAACCTGCCCCCGCCGCCCCGCCAACTTTTGCGTCAGCTCGCAGAATGGAATGCGCGCAACAGCCCCAAAGCCTCACGCCACACGTCCCAAGCCTGAGCCACGTTGGCTTGGATAATCAGGCGCGCATTCGCAGGTTGGTTCCAGTGTCCTTTGAAGTCAGCGACGGTTGTTCCCCGCAGCAGCGCGGAGTCAGCTTCAACATCCACCCGTAACGTGTGCGCCTCAACATCCACGATCCCCAGCGCGATCATCACCGCCAGCAAATCATGAACTTGTGCTAAATAGCCCTCACCCTGAGCCTGGTGAAACTCAAAATAGAAACGCAGCATCGGTTCGAGGACCTTTGCAAGAGCGCAGTCCCCCAACGCGGCGACAGACTCTTCAAGCAGCTTTGGTGTAAGCAACATCTGCTCCGTCACACCCAACGCGCACACGGTGATCGGCCGAGTCACCGCCCCGAACAGCTCTTTCGCCGCGTGCGGATCCACCCAAGAATTCCACTCCGCGGTGGGGGTGGTATTCCCCGGATACAAGTAGGCCCCACCCATCAGCGTGATGTGCTTCGGCAGTGCATTCGCGCGGGACCACACGGCGGCATTCGTCGCGGGACCAGTGACCACCAACAACGCATCACCATCGTCCTGCAACACCTCACGCCACAAGCCCTGCCAGTCATAGCCCACCTCCGCAGCGGGCGCCTGCGCATACCCCAACCCAGTGGGCCCGTGGGTTTCCGGGGTGGTGACCAAATCCACCACCACCGGCCCTGCTTCGCCAGCGACCACGGGCACCTCTTCCCCTATGCCCGCCAGGCCAAGGATCCACCGGGTGTTCCGCGCCGCTTGCTCCGCAGTCGTGTTCCCCGCAGTGGTGGTTACCCCGGCCAGCGTGATCCGCCCGGCGCGGTGCAACGCAGCCAGAAGGATCAGCGCGAGCGCGTCGTCAATGCCCGTGTCACAGTCCAGCAGCACCGTGGGGGTTTTAGTCTTCGTCAAAGTACTCAAACTCGTCGTCGAGGGGCACCATCTGCTCTGCCCAACTGTCTGCCTGCGAGGCGGCGAACTCGATGATGTCCAGGAGCTTGTCAAAATCGCTGAAGGTCCCGAGTTCCAGTGTTTCTACGCTGTTGTTGAACAGGTCTTCCTCAACAAGGTCCAGCGGGAGGTCATCAAACTGGAACACTTGGAAGGTCAGGGTCGCGGTGGGTACGGCTTCCTCAATGTCAATGCCGATGGCAAGCTCCGCGTCGGGCAACAGCGAGGTGCGGATCACATTGGGTCGGGCGGCGTCTTGGAAGAACTCCAGGCCTTCCAACCGTGGGTCTTCGCCCTCAAGGAGGGTTTTCATCAGGGAGATGATCTGGTTGGTGGCCACATGCTCGGCAACGGTGCTCACCGCGTCTTTGACTGAGAAGACCACAGATACCAGGGCGGCATCGAATTCTTCATCATCATCATTCGCGGCGGCAATGTAGACGTTGGCGGCGGGCAGATCGGGATCAATTTCAACGAACTGAATTTCAAGTTCGGGTGTGATTGGCACAAACAGTGTTTCGCCCAGAACCCTGGATTCAATTCCCTCTGTGTCCAGTGCGTTTGCAAGATCTTCAAAGAAGCTCATCGCCTGCGTCCATCCCTTCCAAGCATGGAGTTTGAAGTACCGGGCGCATTGTTTGCACACGGCAATTCCTAAGCCTAACGGGCAACAGGGGTTTGCGCATGCCCCATCGCGCTAAAAAAGCACCGCCTGGATTTGGCCTTGGATACGCTCCTGCTTCTCCCGCTTCGGACAAGAGGTGCACAGCTGTGCCTGTGGTGAGGAGTAGATCATGCAGCAACTGGCTCGGTGCGCCAGCAAGTACTCCGCCTGTTCAACGGACATGATCTCGCCATCTGCACTCAGTCCTTCTATCTGCGCAGGTGGGAGCGAGCGGCTGGTGGCCTCTTGGATGCCTTCACGCATCGCGGCAATGACCTCAAGGGCGTGCTCCGGCTCAAATGCATCATTGCCCGCTGCCACCCCGCTTTGGATCACCGCATCCGAAAGCACTGCCCACAGAGGAGCTTGTTTCATCCCGGAGGACTCAGATAAGGCCGCAATCACCTGTGCCATCGCCGCGCCCAGCTCCTCCCCCGCCTCCAGAGGCCCATCTACCAGGCTGGAAGGCTGATACCCCAACCAATAGCCCTGCCTGTCCTGGCTAAAGAGCTCTCCCAACTTGAGGCTCGGGTACACGCTGTGCTCCACCATGAGGTTCATGGCTGGGCCAACCACTGAGTTGCACAGTGAGTAGAACCAGAGTTGAGCAGCATGCTTGGGGTTTTCCAAGGAAAAGGTCTGCTGGCCTCGGTGAATTACCTGCAATACGAACGTTGGCTCGCACAGCTCCCGCAATGACACTGTGAGGGAATCAGGTCCAGGCGCCACACAGGGATCAAAGTGTGGTTGCTGCGCCACGAGCTGTTGGAGTGCTCGCGCAAGGGTTGGGTTGGTAGGACTGGCCATGTGTTTAAGCCTACGGAGTTTTGGGCCGGTTCCCAACGATTCCAGTGCCGCAACCAAAGTTAGGGTGCAGGTGGCAGCGCCTTTGGCCCTTGCTCTTCAAGTTCCCCGAACTGTTCCAGCAGTTCGGGGCGGCCGAGGCCCCACTGGGTCATTGTGTAGTTCAACCATGCGCGGCGTTTGTGAGATTTGGGGTCGTACACAATGTGGGGTTCGCGGTCGAACACCATGGTTGCGCGCCCGGGGAGGTGTTCGGAAGGCACCCGGTAGCGTGGCCACGTCCCGCCAGGAGTGCCGTGGTGAATGAAGCTGCCCCAATACCCCTGCATGAGTTCGCGCATTTTCTCTAGGGTTTCGGATTTCCCAATGCGATGGACGGCTGAAGCACGGGAACCGTTGAGATCTCCGAACACGGGCGTGAGTTCCATCGAGTGCATCGCGCCGAGCCCCAACCAGCGCCATACTGCTGGCGCAAAATCAAAGCGGTACATCCAGGTGTTCGCCACAAGCTGGTGGTAGGTGGCGGCCACCATGGCGGGTGCCCAAAATACGGCGTCGGCGATGAGCAGTGCAAACTCCTTGCGCCGAAACGCACCTTCATAGGACTCCAGCACACCGGGTGCGCCTTCCGGGTCGAATGCCGCGAGCATCCGCTCGGCTGCCCTGCCGCGGGCGGTTTGGCGCAGGTAAAAGCCTTTGGCAAAGGATGCTTCGTCGTAATTCGTTCCAATGAGCAGCGGCACCGGGTGCTGCTGGCCTTTGCGAAACACTTCCAACGGGTGCTCGAACAGCACTTTTCCATCCACGGTAGGCCCGTAGCAGGAGTTCATCATGAACAGCTCGCGGCTGCGCCACAGCATTGACTGACCCGCATTAATGAGCGTCTTTTGATCCATCTCCCGCAACTGCGCAACGGTGGCGTCTTCCGCCAGCCCGAGGCGCCGGCGCAACTGCGCAGTCCAAAACGCCGCCTGCGCCTTGGAATGCACCATGGCAATCGGTGGCGACTGCGCAATGCACCGATGGAACATCCCTTTCGCCGCAGGCACGCACATCAAGGTGAGTACAGCCGCAGCACCCGCGGACTCCCCCATGATCGTCACATTCTCGGGGTCGCCACCAAACGCTGCAATGTTGGCTTGAATCCACCGCAGCGCCAAAAGCTGATCGAGTACCGCCGGGTTCGCCACCACATCATCACCCGGCGCGGCCATGCTGCTGAAGTCCAGGTAGCCAAGCACTCCGAGACGAAAATTGAGGCTCACATACACCACGTTCATGCCGGTGGCCAGGTAGTGCCCGCGCAGGAGAAGCTCGTGCGAGGACCCAAACATGAATGACCCTCCGTGGAAATACACAACTACGGGCAGCACTTCGTCGGAATCCGGGCGCACCACATCCAAATGCAGGCAGTCCTCGCCGCCTTTGGTGCGGTCGCTGGGCCCGAGGATCGGTTGCGCGGCAACCTCGCCATACTCCGTGCACTCTCGCACGCCCGGCCATGGTTTCGCTGGGCGGGGAGCTGCAAAACGACGTTCCCCTGTGGTTGTTTCCCCGTATGGCACCCCGCGCCATGTGCGCACGGAAAGCTCTGGGGAAATCCCTGTTTGCCGGACCCCCGCGACCAGCCCTGCGGTGGTGCGTGCGAGGATGCGCTGCGGCGCGTCGGAACTCTCACCGGCGGCTAGCTGTGTGTTTGTACGCTGCAGCCGCGGCACTTTGCGGCCACGTTTGCTCATGTTGTCTACAGTAGGTGACATGGTGAATTACGTCGACCGCGAAACAACGCTGTGCATCTCGCTCGCAGCACGCCCCTCTAATCACGGTGTGCGCTTCCACAACTGGCTGTTTGCTGAGCTGGGCCTGAACTACCTCTACAAGGCTGTGGCCCCCACCGACATCACACAGGCGATCGCCGGTGTGCGCGGGCTCGACATCCGCGGCGCCGCGGTGTCTATGCCATACAAGCAGGACGTCATCGCGCTCATCGACGGCCTGCATCCTTCCGCCGAGCGCATCGGTGCCGTGAACACGATTGTGAACGATTCCGGCGTGCTCACAGGTTACAACACGGACTACACGGCGGTGGCGTCTCTGCTGAACACCCACAATGTGGACCCGGCGTGGAGGGTTGCCGTGCGCGGCTCCGGTGGCATGGCTAACGCAGTGGTGGCGGCACTCGCGGACCACGGCATGCGCGGCGCGGTGGTGGCACGCAATCAGGCTACGGGTACCGCGCTTGCGGAGCGCTACGGTTGGGAATACGCCACCGAAGTCCCAGAAAATGCTGAGCTGCTGGTCAACGTCACCCCACTGGGAATGAATGGTGACCAAGCTGATGCCCAGGCCTTCAGCGACACTCAAATCCAACGCGCAAAGATGATTTTCGATGTTGTGGCCTACCCGGTGCGCACCCCACTGATTGTGAAGGCGGAGGAACTGGGCGTGCCGAGCATCAATGGCGGTGAAGTGGTGGCGCTGCAGGCCGCCGAACAGTTTGTGCTCTACACCGGCAAGCAGCCCACTCAAGCACAGGTGGATGCAGCGGAAGCTTACGCCCAGCAAGGCTAGTTGCAGAATCGTTATTTGCGTGCGGGAACCTTTTCGGCACAACAGGCAGTTATATCCTGTGAGCCCAAGGCCACATGGGGCCTCGGCATCGTTAGAGAACATCAACTGTGAAGGACCAATTCAATGGGTTTTGAGCTCCCATTCTTTGGAAAGAGCAACCAACAACCAGCTGGCAACGTCGAGATAACGGACGCCGTTGGCGCCGAGGTTACAGACCCCAACGCCCTCGAGGCCCGCGGGGGCATAGCCGCTAAGGCGCTCATCACCGCGTTGGATAAGGCTGTCTCCATGCAGTCCTCCACGATTGAGAACTATGTGGATTGGCTGCGTGCCAAGAACCCAGAGGCCACCCCAGAGGAAATCCAGGTGCTGATGGACAAGCACTTCATGCGCCTGGCCACCGGCTCCGGCGCCGGTGCGGGTGCCGCTGCCGCGATCCCGGGCATTGGGTTTGTCACCGGCGCGTTGGCAATCAGCGCGGAGTCTTTGGTGTTCCTGGACGCCGCAGCGTTTTACACTGTCGCCGCAGGCTACCTACGCGGCGCGGAAATCCGCGACCCCGAGCGCAGGAAGGCCCTGATCCTGGTGGCCATCACGGGCTCCGCCGGCTCCGCCCTGGTGGACGCTGCGCTGGAAACTTCCTCCATTACTGCCATCTCCAACATGTCCAAGCGCAATTTGGTGCAGGTGAACAACCAGCTCGTGCGCCTTGCATTGAAGCAGGTCAACAAGCGAATCCGCCGCGCTTGGCTGGGCAAACTCATGCCGATGGGCGTGGGATTAGTCCTTGGCACGATGGCCAACCGGAAGCTGGCAGACAAGGTGATCAGCAACACCCGCAGCTCTCTGGGTCCTCTTCCAGCACGTTTTGCAACACCGGCAAAGGCCGAGGAAGATGTGCTAGAACCAGCCAAGAACTAGCCTAAGGGGTTTGCTACCGTGCACAAGGGCCGTTATCGCCAACTGCTGCGTGCACTGTGGCAATCCCCTTTTGTGTTGCTGTGCGCAATACTTTCCTCCGTAGGGGTCACGGCATTCCAGGCGGCCATTCCGCTGCTCGCGGGCCAGGCGGTGGACGCCGCAACCGGGGCCAATGCAGCGGACATCCCCCAGGTGGTTCGCATACTCATCGTGGTGGCCCTCCTGCGCTATGCCTTCCAATTCGCCCGCAGGTTCGTGGCGGGCATCTTGTCCAACCGCCTGCAACACACCTTGCGCATCGCGGTGTTGGAATCTTTGCTGCGGCTCGACGGCAAAGCTCAAAACAAGCTGGACACCGGCCAGGTGGTTTCCCGTTCCATCTCTGACCTCAACCAGGTTCAGGCCGTGGTGGCCATGTTCCCGCTGCTGTTGGGCCAGGTCCTGAACCTCATTGTGATCCTGGCGCTGCTTGGGTGGATTTCCTTGCCACTATTGGCAGTGGCGGTGCTCAGCGTGCCAGTGATTACTGTGATTACTTGGTTGTCTAGGCGCACGCTCTTTGCAGCCACCTGGTCAAAACAGCAGGCAATTGCCAAGGTGAGCACCCAAATCGAGCAAACGGTCACCGGTGTACGCGTGGTCAAGGCATTCGCTCAGGAGCGCCGGGAACTCGGCACGCTGCGTATCCTCGGGCGCGAGGTTTACGCCACCGCCATCCGCGCGGCAAAGCTCACGGCCCGATTCCAGCCGCTTGTGCAGCAGCTTCCCAACGTGGCGTTGGTGATCGGCATCGGTTTGGGCGGCATGCTGGCGCTGCGTGGGGAAATCACCATTGGCCTGTTTTTGGCATTTGGCGCCTACCTCACACAGGTCACGGGGGTCATTTCTTCCATCGCCGGCCTGGTGGTGCAGTTCCAGCTCGGCGCGAGCGCCCTTGAGCGCGTGTACCAGGTCATCGATCTCACACCAGAAATTGTGCCCACCACCGATCGCACGCGGGCAAGCACAGTTGGGGATATCAAGGTGAAGGGTGTTTCCTTCCAATTCGGCGAGCAAGAAGTGCTGCGTGGCATTGACCTTGATGCGCCGCGCGGCAGCACCACCATGATGGTGGGCCCGGCGGGTTCGGGGAAAACCATCCTCTTGGAGCTGCTCGCCGGGGTGTATCAACAAGAATCCGGAACCGTCCGCATCGCCGGCACCGTAGGTGCGGTATTTGATGATCCCTTCTTGTACTCAGACACAGTGTTCCACAACATTGACTTGGGTCGTGGGCTCAGCACCGAACAGGTGGAACGCGCTGCACGCATCGCTTGCGCACACGAGTTCATCAAGCAGCTCCCGCAGGGCTACAACACCACTGTGGGCGAGCGAGGGCTGACGCTTTCGGGTGGGCAGCGCGCACGCATCGCCATCGCGCGCGCAGTCGCGGCAGACCCAGACATCCTATTGTTTGACGACGCCACCAGTGCCATCGACGCCACCACGGAACGCGCCATTTACACCGCGCTTCGCCAAGCTCTTCCGAACACCACTATCATCGCCGCAGCCCACCGGCACAGCACACTGGAGCATGCGGACAGCATCGCGCTGATTCATCAGGGCCGCACCCTGGCTCAGCTTCCGCCAGCGGAGATGGCGCAGCACCCACAGTTCCTGCACATCATGCAGCTACAGGGCAAGGTCACACCAGTTCCTTTCGACGACGGCACCGAACCGCCCGCCCACCTGCTTTGGCCGGAGGACGCCCCAGAGGCCGACGCCTTGGCGATGGAGTCCAGCACGATGCGCGAGGTCGCGTCCTCTGCCGGTATGCACCCAGGGCAAGGGGGCGCGCGTCGGCAAAGCGCCGCAATGCCGGCGACCCCTGAGCTCCTGGCGCGCGTCGGCAAGCTCCCTCCAGCCACAGCAACTCCGAAAGCAGACGAGCAGGCTCTGGAGCAACCGCTCAAGGTGTTCAACGCTCGAGTGCTGTTCGCCGAGGTCAAGGGGCTGATCGCGGCGGTGACTGGTTTGTATGCGCTGTCCGTAGCCGCCGGCTTGAGCGTGCCTTGGCTTGCGCGCATGGTGATTGACCGGGGTGTTTTGGGGAACCAACCGGGCATCATCGGCCCGATTACCGCGGTGGGGCTCGCCTTGGTGGCGCTGGCCTGGGGCGCCCAGATAGCCACAACAATCACCACGGCAACCACCGGCGAACGCCTGCTCTATCAGTTACGAGTGCGCTGCTACGCGCATCTGCAGCGGCTCAGCATGAACTATTACGAGCAGAACATGGCTGGGGCGATCATGACGCGAATGACCACGGACATCGACGCCCTGAACACGTTCCTCCAGACGAGCCTGGCCACGGCGGTGGTGAGCTCCACCACGATCGTAGGCATTCTGGTGCTGCTGGGCATCACCTCGCCGGTACTGTTCGCCGTGTCTCTGGTGGGAATCCCCGTGATCGTGGTGGCAACCATGGTGTTCCGCCGCGTTTCCACCAAGCTCTACAGCCAGGCACGCGAGCAAATCAGCGGAGTCAACGCGCAGTTCCAGGAGGCGATTGCCGGGCTGAAAACCACCCAGCTCTTTGGCTTTCAAGAGGCAACCCTCGCGAGCTTCCGTTCGGGCTCGAAGCGCTATGTGCGCACGAGGATCCGCGCTCAACTCGCTGTGGCCACCTATTTCCCAGGGCTCAATGCAATCTCTGAACTGGTGCAAGCGGGTGTGCTGCTGATCGGCGCCTCGATGGTGGCCCAAGGGCAGCTCGCGGCAGGCGCGCTGGTGGCGTTCCTGCTCTACCTGGACCGCCTCTACTCCCCCATCACCTCCCTTTCCCAAGTGTTCGACTCCTACCAGCAAGCCCAAGTGGGCCTCCGTCGAATCGGAGAGTTCCTGGGTACCTCCCCCGCTGTGGCAGACAGCGGCACGGCCACGCCGCCACAGGGCGCGGATCTGCACTTTGATCAGGTGTACTTCGGTTACACCGACACGCCAGTGCTCCAGGACTTCACGCTGAACATCCCGAGGGGACAAACGGTTGCCATTGTGGGCCCAACGGGCGCGGGAAAATCCACGGTGGTCAAACTCATCGAGCGCTTCTACGACCCCACCTCGGGCCACGTCCGGGCAAACAGTACGGACATCGCCAGCTTCTCCCTTGCCGCCTGGCGCCGCAGCGTAGGCTACGTTCCCCAGGAAGCACACCTGTTCGCCGGCACGGTTGCCAGCAACATCGCTTACGGCCTGCCCGACGCCACCCGCGAGGACATCGAGCAAGCGGCCAGGCGAGTTGGCGCGCTCGCCGCCATCGCCGCGATCCCCGGTGGCTTCCTTGCGCGCGTCGGCGAGCGTGGACGCGGCCTCTCTTCGGGGCAGCGTCAGCTCATCGCCCTCGCCCGCGCCGAGCTCATCACTCCAGAGATCATGCTTCTCGACGAGGCCACCGCCACCGTGGACCCCGCCACGGAGGCAACGATCCTCAAGGCCTCCCAACGGGTCACCGCACACCGGACCTCCGTTGTGGTAGCCCATCGCCTTGCCACTGCACAAGGCGCGGACCACATTGTGGTGATTGCTGATGGAAGAATTGCGGAGCAGGGTGATCACGACACGCTATGCACTAATGGGGGTATTTATGCAAAAATGTGGGAGGACACCACGCAGCAAAACCCCAGTTAGGGAGAGGGTCGGGGCCTGCCCCCGTTCGTGCCTAGCACTGAAGAGGAAACTTTGTGCAAAGCAGTTACACCCTTTTTCCAAAAAGGGTTAGCCTGTAGTGAGTTAGACGTAAGAAATCTCACAAAGAAATGAGGCGAGCACCTGCCGTGAGCAGCGCGAGTACCTTCGGCCAGAATCAGTGGCTGGTTGACGAGATGTTCCAGCAGTTCAAGAAAGATCCCCAGTCTGTAGATGCAGAGTGGCGCGAGCTTTTTGAAAAGCAGGGTGCACCAGCATCTCCTGAACCAGCCGCCCCTGCCCCAGTCAGCACACCGCAGCCAGCGGAGCCAGTAGCACAGCGCGCGGACCAAAAGACGGAAGCGCGAGTAGAAGAAGAGGCAAAGAAGGCTGCCGCCGCGCAGAAGCGCAAGGCGTCCCCGCTGGACCGTGAGGGCGAGCTCCCAGCCCCTGGCACCAAGCAAATCAAGGGCATCTTCAAGGCTATTGCCAAGAACATGGACGAGTCCCTGGAAATCCCCACCGCTACCTCGGTGCGCGATATGCCGGTCAAGCTCATGTTTGAAAACCGCGCGATCATTAACAACTTCCTTGCGCGTACCTCCGGCGGCAAGGTGTCCTTCACCCACATCATTGGCTACGCCATGGTCAAGGCCACCATGATTCACCCGGTGATGAACAACTCTTACTCCGTGGAGGACGGCAAGCCCACCCTGCACACCCCGGAGCACATCAACCTGGGTCTGGCTATCGACGTCGCCCAGAAGGACGGCTCCCGCGCTTTGGTCGTTGCGGCGATCAAGAAGTGCGAAACCCTGGACTTCGCCGCATTTGTGGAGGCATACGAGGATATCGTTGCCCGCTCCCGCGTGGGCAAGCTCACCATGGATGACTACTCCGGTGTCACCATTTCCCTGACCAACCCAGGTGGCATTGGCACCCGCCACTCCGTGCCTCGCCTGACCAAGGGCCAGGGCGCGATCATCGGTGTGGGTTCCATGGATTACCCAGCGGAGTTCGCTGGCGCTTCCGAGGACCGCCTGGCCGAGCTCGGCGTGGGCAAGTTGGTGACCATCACGTCCACCTACGACCACCGCATCATCCAGGGCGCAGAATCTGGTGAATTCCTGCGCACCATGAGCCAACTGTTTGTGGATGACACCTTCTGGGATGAGGTATTTGCCTCCGTAGGTGTGCCGTACACCCCGATGCGCTGGGCACAGGATCTGCCGAACACCGGCCTAGATAAGAACACCCGCGTGATGCAGCTCATCGAGGCTTACCGCTCCCGCGGCCACCTCATTGCAGATGTGAACCCGCTGAAGTGGATCCAGCCCGGCATGCCGGTGCCTGACCACCGCGACCTGGACATTGAGACGCACGGCCTCACCCTGTGGGACCTGGACCGCAGCTTCCACGTCGGTGGCTTTGGTGGCAAGGAGACCATGACGCTGCGCGAGGTGCTCTCCCGCCTGCGCGCCGCCTACACCCTGAAGGTCGGCTCCGAGTACACCCACATCCTGGACCGCGACGAGCGCACCTGGCTGCAAGACCGCCTGGAGGCGGGCATGCCTAAGCCAACGCCTGCGCAGCAGAAGTACATCATGCAGCAGCTCAACGCCGCTGAGGCCTTTGAGAACTTCCTGCAGACCAAGTACGTGGGCCAAAAGCGCTTCTCCTTGGAGGGCGCCGAATCCCTCATCCCGCTCATGGATTCCGCCATTGATACCGCCGCGGGCCAGGGCTTGGACGAAGTGGTCATCGGTATGCCACACCGCGGCCGCCTCAACGTGCTGTTCAACATCGTGAACAAGCCACTGGCAACCATCTTCACTGAGTTTGAAGGCCACATCGAGCCCAAGGCAGCCGGTGGCTCCGGTGACGTGAAGTACCACTTGGGCGCAGAGGGCACCCACCTGCAGATGTTCGGCGACGGTGAAATCAAGGTCACCTTGACCGCCAATCCATCCCACCTCGAGGCAGTGAACCCCGTCATGGAGGGTATCGCCCGGGCAAAGCAGGACATCCTGGACAAGGGCGAGTCCGGCTACTCCGTGATGCCACTGCTGCTCCACGGCGACGCCGCCTTCGCGGGCCTGGGCATTGTGCCGGAGACCATCAACTTGGCACAGCTTCGCGGCTACACCGTGGGCGGCACCGTCCACATCGTGGTGAACAACCAGATCGGCTTCACCACTACTCCTGACTCCGGGCGCTCCAGCCACTACGCAACGGACTACGCTAAGGCCTTTGGCTGCCCCGTGTTCCACGTCAATGGTGATGACCCAGAGGCAGTGGTGTGGGTTGGCCAGCTCGCCACCGAGTACCGCCGTCGCTTTGGCAAGGATGTGTTCATTGACCTCATCTCCTACCGCCGCCGCGGCCACAACGAGGCTGATGACCCATCGATGACCCAGCCACTCATGTACGAGCGCATCAACGGCCGCAAGACCGTGCGTGAGCAGTACACCGAGGATCTGCTCGGCCGTGGTGATCTCACCAAGGACGATGCAGAGCGCGTGGCAGCAGACTTCCACGACCAGATGGAAGCAGTGTTCAACGAGGTCAAGGAAGCCGAAAAGAAGGCCTTTGCCCCACAGGAGGGCATCACCAGCTCCCAGGCCCTGCCTCATGGCCTCAAGACCAACATCACCCGCGAAGAACTCGTGGAAATCGGCCAGGCCTACGCCAATGCCCCTGAGGGCTTTGAGTTCCACCCACGAGTGGCTCCAGTTGCACAAAAGCGCCTGGAATCCGTGCGCGAGGGCGGCATTGACTGGGGCTGGGGTGAGCTCATTGCCTTCTCCTCGCTGGCCAACACCGGCAAGCTCGTGCGCCTGGCAGGTGAGGATTCCCGCCGCGGCACCTTCACCCAGCGCCACGCTGTGGTGTATGACCCCAACACCGGTGAAGAGTTCAACGGCCTCCACGAGCTGGCCAAGCGCAACGGCGGCAAGTTCCTGGTTTACAACTCCGCGCTCACCGAGTTCGCCGGCATGGGCTTCGAGTACGGCTACTCCGTAGGAAACCCAGACGCCGTAGTGGCGTGGGAAGCGCAGTTCGGCGACTTCGCCAACGGCGCCCAGACCATCATCGACGAATACGTTTCCTCCGGTGAGGCCAAGTGGGGCCAGCTTTCCTCCGTGATCCTGCTCCTGCCACACGGCTACGAAGGCCAGGGTCCGGACCACTCCTCCGCACGTATCGAGCGCTACCTGCAGCTCTGTGCAGAGGGCACCATGACCGTGGCTCAGCCGACCACCCCAGCCAACTACTTCCACCTGCTGCGTCGTCACGCACTGGGCAACCTGAAGCGCCCGCTGGTGGTGTTCACGCCAAAGTCCATGCTGCGTATGAAGGCCGCCACCTCATCCGTAGAGGACTTCACCAAGGTGGAGAAGTTCCAGTCCGTCATCAACGACCCACGCTTTGTGGACGTTGAAGGCAACGTGATTGGTGATGTGAACAAGGTCAAGAAGATCATGCTGGTCTCCGGCAAGCTCTACTACGAGCTGGCCAAGAAGGCTCAAAAGGACAAGCGCGAGGACGTGGCGATCGTGCGCATCGAGATGCTGCACCCAATTCCGTTCAACCGCCTGCGCGAAGCCTTTGCCACCTACCCGAACGCAGAAGAAATCCGCTTCTGCCAGGACGAACCCGCAAACCAGGGCCCATGGCCATTCCTGCATGAGCACCTCTCCGAGCTCATCCCGGATATGCTGCCAATGAAGCGCGTTTCCCGCCGCGCACAGTCCTCCACCGCAACCGGCCTCTCCAAGGTCCACGCAGTGGAACAGGAAGCATTGCTCAAGGAAGCATTTGCGGACTAACTAGAACATGCTCCCCACGGATACCCGTGGGGAGCATTTTTATACCCCGGCCCGATCGAGCAGCGCGGGGATTTCCTCATGAGGAGGTACTTCGTTCATAGTGCTCAGGGAGCCGGATACCACGTTGATGGTGGAACGCTCCGGGCGCCCAATCACTGGGCTTCGGTACACGGGCACCAGGTTTTGCGGCAAGAAATCCGCTTCACAGGCCTGGGCGTTGGAGGGGTCAGTGGCGTCCATGTTATCCCCCAGCGAGCCCATGAGGGCGGCATACGTTCGCTCGCGCCACTCCGCGGTGACTACGCCGTTGTACTCCTGGGCGAGTTCTTCGGCGAGCGCAGGATTGAGCTCTTGCAGTGCGTTGCCGGCGCAGGTCAAGGTGAGGTCCGCGTGGCCAGTGGCCAGCCTGTGCAGGCTGGATTCCTCGGTGACTTCCAATACCGCCTCGCGCCCCTGGCGTTCCAGCGCCTGGCGGTAGAGCTCACCGAGGAACACCGCACGAGGGGCATCATCAACGCTGATGACTACGGCCTTTTCCGCCTCAGGGAGTACCGGGGCTTCGAGGTCAGTGCAGGCGGAAAGTGCGCCAGCAAGCGCCAAGGCAAGGGTTGCAACGCTGCCTCGCACGTGGTGGGAGTGACCGGCCTGCAAATTGTGCTGCATCGTTGAATCCTTTTCTCCCGGCGCGAAAAATGACCTTTCTAGCTTAGCGTTAATGACTCTAGATGCGTAGACTAAGGCCTCATGAGTGAAGTGACCCGAGTGTACGCAGGCCGCCTGTCCGGCATGGTAGTTCGAGGTCCCGATACAGACGCGATCGGGCGTGTACGCGACGTTGTGGTGAACATCCGCCCGCAGGGCCACACCTCGCGCGCAATTGGGCTGGTTGTGGAAATGACCAACAAACGCAAGATCTTTGTTCCAATATTGCGCGTGGGTGCCATCGACCCCCAAGAAATCACACTGTCCACTGGTTCAGTGTCACTGCGCGCCTACACTCCTCGCGCCGGTGAGGTAGCGCTGCTGGGTGACTTGGTGGGCCAGAAGGTCCAGGTGGATGACCCCGAGCTGGAGCACCTGCACAGCCTGCCGGTAGAAATCGCCGACGTGGAACTCGAACGCACCCGCTCCCGCGACTGGGTGATCTCACGGGTCGCAGTGATCAGCGAGCGCCCGAAGTTCGGCCGGCGCCCCCAACTACACACCGCGTTGTGGAGCCATGTGCATGGCGTGCATGCTGCGGGCGTCGGCGAGTCCTCCCCTACCGCAGAGCTGCTGGTGACATTCGAGGATATGCGCCCTGCCGACGTCGCCCACGCGATGTACGACCTCCCGCCCCAGCGGCGCCTCGCGGTGGCACGGGAGCTGGACGACGAACGCCTCGCCGACGTGCTGCAGGAGCTCTCCGAGGATCGCCAGGCAGAGCTCATTGAAGCCCTGGGCATTGAGCGCGCCGCTGAGGTGCTCGAGGAAATGGATCCCGACGATGCGGCTGACCTGCTCGGTGAGTTGGACGATGAGAAGGCAGATGTGCTGCTGGAGCTGATGGACCCTGAGGAGTCCGCCCCGGTGCGCCGCCTCATGAACTTCAGCCCGGACACGGTGGGTGCGCTCATGACCCCAGAGCCACTCATTTTGTCCCCGCAAACCACCGTTGCGGAGGCCTTGGCACTCGCACGCAACCCTGATCTTTCCACCTCGCTGGCAAGCCTGGTATTTGTGGTGCGCCCACCCACGGCGACCCCAACCGGCAAGTACCTAGGGTGTGTGCACATCCAACGCCTCTTGCGGGAGCCGCCCTCGGCGCTGGTGTCCGGCATTCTGGACCCTGACCTTCCGCCGCTGTACACGGATGACTCGCAGGAGACCGCAGCGCGCTTTTTTGCCACTTACAACCTGGTGTGCGGGCCGGTGCTGGACTCAGACGGCCACTTGCTCGGCGCGGTGAGCGTCGATGACCTGCTTGACCACATGCTTCCAGACGATTGGCGCGACGAAGGCCTGCGCCCCGACCCTCACGCTTAAACCATGGCAGAATACAATCGCTCAAACCTGGACACTCCCACGCTGCGGAGCCGGAAAAACCCCTTCAAGCTGGATGACGATACCGTAGGCGCCTACGCCGAAAAGGTTGCCCGGTTCTTTGGCACCGGCAGTTACCTCATGTGGCAAACGGTGTTCGTGGTCATCTGGATCCTGCTGAACGTTGGCGGCTGGTGGTTCTCCTGGGATGCCTACCCATTCATCCTGCTCAACCTGGCATTTTCCACCCAGGCTGCCTATGCCGCGCCGTTGATTCTGCTCGCGCAGAACCGGCAGGAGGACCGCGACCGCGTCTCTCTCGCCGAAGACCGTCGCCGCGCTTTTGAAACCAAAGCGGACACCGAGTTCATCACCCGCGAGCTCGCCGGGCTGCGCCTTGCGGTGGGCGAAATGGTGACCCGTGATTACCTGCGCCACGAACTTGAAGACCTCCAGAATATGCTGGAACGCATTGAGGCGAAGCTCGACGACGAAGCGGCGGCACGCGCGGCATGGCGCCACCAGATTCGCGGTGAGCACGAACTCAATGACCCCGTGCAGGGTGACCTTGCAGACCCCAAAGGACAATGATGACAACGATTACAGACTCCGCTGTTCGCGCAGCACTCTCCCGTGTGGAAGACCCCGAGATCGGCAAGCCCATCACTGAGCTCGGCATGGTGAAATCCGTGGAGATCCACGGTGCTGATGTGGCCGTGGAGGTGTACCTCACCATCGCCGGCTGCCCCATGAAAAACACCATCGTGGAGAACACCCGCGCCGCAGTCCAGGACATCGAAGGCGTGGGCGAGGTCAGCGTAACCACCGACGTCATGAGCGACGAACAGCGCCGCGAACTGCGCACCAGCCTGCGCGGCGAGGAGCCAGTGATTCCCTTTGCCCAACCGAACTCCACAACCCGCGTGTACGCAGTGGCCTCCGGCAAGGGTGGCGTGGGCAAGTCTTCCATGACCGTCAACCTCGCGGCTGCGCTCGCTGCCCGGGGCTTGAGCGTCGGTGTGTTGGACGCGGACATCTATGGTCACTCAGTGCCTGGTATGCTCGGCTCCACCGACCGCCCCCACGCTGTGGATGAGATGATCATGCCGCCGCAGGCACATGGTATCAAGCACATTTCCATCGCCCACTTCGTGGAAGGCAACGCCCCCGTCGTGTGGCGCGGACCGATGCTGCACCGCGCCATACAGCAGTTCTTGGGTGACGTGTTCTGGGGCGACCTCGACGTCCTCCTCCTGGACCTCCCCCCAGGCACCGGCGACATCGCCATCTCCATCGCCCAACTCCTGCCAAACGCCGAGCTCTTGGTGGTCACTACCCCACAGGCAGCGGCGGCGGAGGTTGCCGAGCGCGCCGGCTCCATCAGCCTACAGACCCACCAGCGGATCGCCGGCGTGATCGAGAACATGGCTGCGATGGTTCTGCCCGACGGCAGCGTCATGGACGTCTTCGGCTCCGGCGGCGGGCAGGCAGTAGCAGATCGCTTAACGACGCTCACCGGCGCCGAAGTCCCTCTGCTGGGCAGTGTCCCACTGGACCCCAAGCTGCGAGAAGGCGGGGATTCTGGCACCCCAATCGCGCTGGGCGACTCCCCCACTGCAAAGGCCATCCAAGCGGTAGCAGCAAAGCTCGCTGTACGCAGGGAATCCCTGGCCGGCAAGTCCCTAGGGTTGAATACGTCTAGGTGATGTCGTCCCAACTGAAGTTGCCGCGCGGCTTCTCTTGCGGCTTCTCTTCAGACTCGCGTTTGGCTTGCTCGGCAACTTTCTTGGGATCAAAGTCATCGAGGAACTGCTCGTCTCCGTCAAACAGCGCTTTGGTGAGCGCCGCGCGCGGCCCCATCCGCTGAATGGAGGCGAGCTGGTTAATTGGCTCGCGGAACTGCTCAAACTCTTGGCCGAACTCGCCGTCTAGCTCTGCCTTGGCGTTGTTGATTGCCTTTCGTGCCGCATAGATGGCAGCGCGAACGTCCTTAATCACGCCTGGTAGGCGTTCGGGGCCGATCACGATGAGAGCGACCACGAAAATGAAGAAGATCTCTACCCAGCCAATAGATGAAAACACGTCCCCAAGCCTACCCTCGACGTTTCAACTTGCGAAACACCCCTTTTTCCACCTTTTCCACCTGCGGAACTTGGGTGCCGAGGGCCTGCAATTTATCCAGCAGCGCTGAGGGAATGTGCACCTCGCAGGCTGCACGAAGCCGGGCCGAGGCGCGTCGTTGCCGCTCAATTTCCCCCCGGCATTCATCGCACTGGGCAACATGGATCTGCGCGCGCTCCCGCGCTTGGGGCATCAACTCCCCGTCCACATAGGCCGCAACGGCCTCCGGGCCTAGGTGGTCAACGGCGTGCAGCGTTTTGCGCACCGTTGCAAATTCGATGGATAGAAACCGCACTTGGTCAGCCATCACAACCCTCCTTAGCGCTGCAGCAACAACTGAGCATCCTCATTCGTTGCCGCTTGTGCCTCCAAGCTAGCACGCAGTTGGGAACGGCCGCGGTGGATACGCGAGCGCACGGTGCCCATCTTCACGCCGAGGGTGTCAGCGATCTCGTCATAACTCATGCCCACCACATCACAAAGCACAACTGCTACGCGGAAGTCAGGGGCGAGTTGATCCAGTGCCGCCTGCAGCGCCGGGTCCAGGTGGGCCACGTTGTAGGCCTGCTCAGGTGACATCTCGTTGCCCGGCACGCGCTCGTAATCCTCCGGCAGGGCCTCCATACGGATCTTCTGGCGGTGGCGCACCATATCCAAAAACAGGTTGGTGGTAATGCGGTGCAGCCAGCCCTCAAAAGTCCCCGGCTGGTAGTTGTTCAGGGAACGGAATACCCGCATGAAGGTTTCCTGCGTGAGGTCCTCCGCGTCATGCTGGTTGCCGCTGAGGCGGTAGGCCAAGCGATACACGGAATCTGCGTGTTCAGCCACCAACTCGCCCCAGGAAGGCATTTCAGCTTGTCCGGCGTCAAATGCCGCGGTGCCGCTCAACTCGAGATCTGCTTGCATGTGCTCCATCTTGCCTGATGTACTTGCAGGCTTCCATTGAGAAACCTGCCAGTTTCCTGTCACTTACCCCCACAACGCCTTAATACAGCGGTATATTCCCGCCATTAGCTAGACTTTCTTGGTGTGAGCGCACAACATCCAAGCGACGTACTTCGCGAATACATCGAATCCACCACTAGCCCCTCCCTGGAGGCGGCGCTTGAAGACGCAGCCGAGTTTGGCCTCCCCACCCCGGACGCCGCAACCGGCACCCTGCTGAGCTCCCTTGCGGCGCTCACCAAGGCAACCGGGGCGATCGCCGTCACCCCAACCGCCAGCGTGATCGGCCTGTATTTGCTCGCAGGCATGGCTGAAGGCGGGATTCTCACCTGCATTGACCCAGAGGCGGACCACCAAAAACGTGCTAAGGCCACGTTCCGCGACGCCGGATACTCCCCCTCCCGCGTGCGTTTTCTGCCTTCCCGCCCACTCGATGTGATGGGCAGGCTCGCACACGGCAGCTACAACCTGGTCTACGGCGAGATCGCACCGCTGGACCTCAAGGCCTTCGTGGACGCCGCACTCCCACTGCTCGCCCCTGGTGGCGCGATTGTGCTGGCAGACGCCCTGTTGGACGGCACGTTGGCGGATGAGACCCGCAAGGACCGGGACACCGTTGCCGCCCGCGAGGCGGATCAGTATTTCCAAACGCTCGAAGGCGTGCATGTGTCTCGCCTTCCAATCGGCGCGGGCACCACGCTCATCGTGAAGCCATAAAAAATCCCCCTTGAAGGGGGATTTTTTGTCACACCGTTTGGTTCTTGCCAACTACCACCACGCCGCCTGGGCTGATGGCAAAGCGTTGAGCGTCACGGTCGCGGTCCACGCCAATAAGGGTGCCGTCGTTTACCACAACGTTTTTGTCCAGAATGCAGTGGCGCACCACTGCCCCCTTGCCAATGCGCACGCCGGGCATCAGCACGGAGCCTTCCACGGTGGCGCCCTCTTCCACGATCACGCCGGTAGAGAGCACCGAGTTGCGCACGGTGGCGCCGGAGATGATGGAGCCTTGGGCAACCATGGAGGACTGCGCAATGCCGCCTTGGACGAATTTCGCCGGAGGCAGCTCGCCGCCGTCAGTTGAGTGAATCGCCCACTTGCGGTTGTAGAGGTTGAACACTGGGTGCACGGAGATCAGGTCCATGTGGGCCTCATAGAAGGCGTCAATGGTACCGACATCACGCCAGTAGCCGCGGTCGCGGTCGGTTGAGCCTGGGACTTCGTTATTGGAGAAGTCGTACACGTGGGCGTCGCCGCGCTTCACAAAGTAAGGGATAATGTCCCCGCCCATGTCATGGGTGGAATCGGGGTTGTTCTCGTCTTCCTTGAGGGCGTCCACCAGTGCCTTCGCGGTGAAAACGTAGTTACCCATGGAGGCGTAGGTGACCTCTGGGTCATCAGGGGTGCCCGGTGGATCTGCTGGCTTCTCCAAGAACTCGGTGATGTTACCGTGTTCGTCGGACTGGATGCAGCCAAATGCCGAAGCCTCAGAGCGGGGGACGCGGATGCCAGCCACGGAGACGGACTTGCCGGAGGCAATGTGCTCCTCAACCATCTGCTCTGGGTCCATGCGGTACACGTGGTCCGCGCCGAATACCAGAACGTAATCTGGCTGCTCGTCGTAAATCAGGTTCAGCGATTGCAGGATTGCGTCCGCAGAACCCTGGTACCACCTCTTGCCTAGGCGCTGCTGCGCTGGAACGGAGGCAATGTACTGGGAAGTAGGTCCGCTAAACTGCCAGGCCTGAGAAATATGACGGTCCAGTGAGTGGGACTTGTACTGAGTCAGCACGCAAATCTTGAGGTATCCGGCGTTGACCAGGTTGGAAAGGACAAAGTCGATGAGTCGGTAATTTCCGCCAAAAGGCACTGCGGGCTTGGCGCGGTCCTCGGTGAGCGGGAAAAGGCGCTTGCCTTCACCGCCAGCAAGAACGATGGCTAGGGCATTGTATTGGTTCCTCACGCCACCAATGTAACTGGTATATGTGAGATGCGCAGGAGAAATGCAATTTAGATACTTAGAACACACATAAGCCCGCAATTGCGCTGTAACCTCGAGGGCATGAAAGTCGCAATGCTCACCAAGGAATACCCGCCGGAGATCTACGGCGGCGCAGGCGTCCACGTCACCGAACTCACTCGTTTTATGCGCGAAATTGCCCATGTGGACGTGCACTGCATGGGTGCTCCCAGGGATGAGAAAGACGTCTACGTCCATGGCGTAGACCCCATGCTCAAGGATGCCAACGCGGCGATCCAAACTCTTTCCACGGGTTTGCGAATGGCGGAGGCAACCGCCGGTGCTGATGTTGTGCACTCCCATACTTGGTACGCCGGGTTGGGCGGGCACCTCTCCGCGCGCCTGCACGGCATCCCGCACGTGGTCACCGCCCACTCCTTGGAGCCGGATCGCCCGTGGAAGCGTGAGCAGCTCGGTGGCGGCTACGAGGTATCAAGTTGGTCCGAGCGCAACGCGATGGAGTACGCGGATGCGGTGATCGCGGTGAGCGCGAAGATGCGCGAATCCGTTCTGGAGGCCTACCCCCGGATCGATCCCGACCGCGTCAAGGTGGTGCTCAACGGCATTGATACCGAGCTGTGGCAGCCCCGTGAAGGCCGCGGAGTTCTGGAGGAGCTCGGTGTGGACCTGGGCAAGCCCATCGTGGCATTCGTCGGCCGCATCACCCGCCAGAAGGGCGTGGAGCACCTGGTGAAGGCCGCGGCGCACTTCGATGAGGACGTGCAGCTCGTGCTGTGCGCTGGCGCTCCGGACACCCCGGAGATCGCGGCACACACCACGGCGCTGGTAGAAGAGCTACAGTCCAGGCGCAGCGGTATCTTCTGGGTCCAGGAGATGCTGAGCAGGGACAAGATCCAGGAGATCCTTTCCGCTGCCGAGGTCTTCGTGTGCCCCTCCATCTACGAGCCACTGGGCATCGTGAACTTGGAGGCTATGGCCTGCGGCACCGCGGTGGTGGCCTCGAACGTTGGCGGTATCCCCGAGGTGGTCCGGGACGGCTCAACTGGCCTGTTGGTGAACTACGACGAAGCCCAGCCAGAGGACTTTGAGCGTGAGATTGCGGAGAAGGTCAACCAGGTGGTTCGCGACACAGAACTCGCCCGTTCCTTCGGCCTCGCCGGCCGCGCCCGCGCTGTAGAGGACTTCTCCTGGGACGCAATCGCCCAGCAAACTGTGGATGTGTACAACTCCCTGCGTTAGGAAAGGAACCCCTATGGTCCACCGCCCCGAGCTTCACATCACCGCTGAGACCGGCGTCCTCGACGCACCCGCCGGACTCCTCCACGACGGCCAGGACTGGCACGTATTCCTGCAATTCCGGCCAAAGCTTTCCGACGCCGCCAGGTGGGGGCATCAGGTGAGCTCTGATGCGTACGGTTGGGAAGAATGCGACGACGTCCTTGCACCCCAAGGCGCGGAGACCCAGCTCCGGGCGGGGTCCGTGGTGGCTCGGGGCGATGTGGTGGACCTCTACTACACCTCCATCAGCGCCGAGGGTGCGTGCATCAAGGTAGCGTCCATCGAAGACCTGCCCGCCACCTGCGAGGAGGTCTCAAATGAAGCCTCGCAGCTCAGCGCGGTGGTTGGTGGGCACCACACGGCCGTTTCCGACCAAGCGGGGGTGGTGAATTTCCGCTCGCCATGCGTGGTTACGGATCATGAGAGCGGTTGGATCATGTTGGCAGTGGCGGGTAAGACCCCAAGCCTGCACATTTTGGAATCCTCAGACGGCCTGGATTGGCGCTACGCGGGACCGCTGGAGTTCAACGGCGAGACCGGGGTGCACGGAGAGATCGTTGCCCCTCGCGTTATTCGTCTTCGCGACCAAGTGGATGGGCAGATCTATGACATCTTGCTGATCACTGTGGAGATCAATGGCGTGGACCGCTCGGGCTACCTGGTGGGCCAGCTCAACGGCACTACGTTTGAGGTGACGCACGGTTTCGAGCGCATTGACTACGGCCATGACTTCACCCGCCCCCGAACGGCCACTGCAAACCTGGACCATACCCACCTATTTGGCCTGATGAATGGCATTGGCCGCTTGGATGACCCCAGCACGCACAAAAGCTTGGCCGAGGAAGGCTGGGCGAACTGCCTTTCCCTCCCTCGCAAGGTCACACTCCAAGGCGGCAGGTTGTTCCAAACCCCAGCCGCTGGCCTGGTGTCCGCCATTGAGCAGGCGGATAACGCCGCCTTGTGGGTGGGCACGCTTGAAGTCCCCCAGGGCGAAGAAGTGCGCATTGAGCTAGTGGACTCGATCGGCCACACCGCAGCGGTGCTCACCCACCGCGGTGACCTGCTCGAGCTCGATCGCGGCAATGACGCCGCAATCGCCCCACTGAGCGCGCCGGATACCCTCACCATCATCGTGGATGGCTCCACGGTGGAGGTGTTTGCCGACGGCGGCCAGGTGGCCATGGCCAGCCGCGTCTACTTCAATGGCAGCATCGAGGAGTTCGTGGTCACCGCTTCCGACGGTGCAACAATTGAGCGCCGCAGCGAGAAGTTCTCGCGCGACGCTCGACTGTCCCCCTGGGAAGGCCCTGTACGTTAGGCCTTACGGAAGCGGGTGATCTTGGCCTTGGCCGTCACTTCCATGGTGGCGGGCAGGGCCGCGATGCGTTCCGCCAGGATGTCTGCGTGAATGTGGCGCGCAGAGGGGCTCATCCCGATCTGTGTGGCAATGGATTCCTGGTCTAGGCGCATGGTGAACTCCACATCCTGTGGGGTATCCACCGGTACCAGGTGTCCGGCTGCCTGTTCGATCATGCGTTGGACTTTGCCGCGTTCAACGTCGATGATTCCCAAAGGCTCGCGCAGTTCGCCAAGGTGCCCGGTGTCTGCGGTGAGCACCACCACTTCACCTTCCGGCTTGAGCACGCGAGCAAACTCAGCTGCGTTGCGCGGGGCGAACACCACCGCGATGGCGTCCACGGAGGAATCTTTGATGGGCAGCCGCGCCCAGGCGTCAGCAACCACAGCACCAACGCGCGGGTGGCACTTGGCCAGCAGTTTTGCCGCGGGCACGGAGACGTCCAACCCCACCCCGCGGGAATCCTCAATGGAATCCAGCGCGTGGGAGAGGTAGTAACCGGTACCTGCGCCGATCTCCGCGATCACGGGCGCCTCACTGGTGTAGCTCAACGCCTCGGAAACTGCCTCCACAAACGGGGCAAAGTGGCCGCGAGAAAGGAAGGTTTCCCGAGCTTTGATCATCGAGGTGTCGTCACCCGAATAGCGCAGTCCGGCGCCGCCGGCCAAGGTGACGTACCCCTGCTTGGCTACGTCATAGCTGTGGCCGGTGGCCGAAACCACGCGGTTGTCCACCAACTTGAGGTCAGATCCATCGATGGGATCTGCAAGAACATCAATGATGTGTGAGAGCACTTAACTTGAAACCTCGGTGAGCAGTGCGCCGAGCTCAGCGGCCTCTTCATTGTTGAGCTCGATCACCAGGCGGCCACCTCCGTCAGTGGGGATGCGCATCACAATCTTGCGCGATTCGATAACCGCCTCCATAGGGCCGTTACCGGTGCGGGGCTTCATCGCTGCCATTCCAACATTCCTTTCATCCACTAGCTCGATCCATACTACCCAACATGAGGCGCACGAGTTGCAGGGCCTGCAACCCCGCACCCCTCAACGCGAGACAAAATAGTGGAAGCAACCACCTCAGCCATTGGCCCAAGCTGCGCCAACGGCCGGTTCCGGTGCGCCCGGACACCGCAAGGGGCCTCTACCACGCTGCTGGGACCGTGCGCCTTGGCCACGTCGATGAGCAACCCCGCTTCCACACCGTATCCTGAGACAAAGGGCATAGTCAGGGCGGTGTTGCGGCGGATCGCGTACTCCCCTCCCAGGGGCTGGGAAATGTGGCTGAGTTCCGGGAAGAACATTTTAAGCAGGGGCTTTGCGGTGAGCTCGGTTACTCTGCCGCCGCCCGAAGGCTCGCCGTTCAGAGCTCGGGTGTATGCGGCTTTGACCATGTGGATGGTGGGGTCGCAAAAGGGGCCGGTGAGCCTGCTCACGATGTCAGGGGCGAAGGTGGTGAGGTCGGCGTCGATGAACACCACCACGTCACCTCGCGCGGCCCACACCCCGCGCCATAAGGATTCCCCCTTGCCCGCCCAGACGGGATCCGGCAGGATGTCGCGCCAGTTTAAGACGGTGGCCCCGGCGCGGGCGGCTTCCGTGGCGGTGGCGTCGGTTGAGTCTGCATCGATGACGAGCACCTCGCTGGCCTGCGGAAGTACCGTGCGAACCACTTCCCCAACGGTGGCTTCCTCGTTGAGCGCGGGGATGATCACGCTGATATTCACGCAAGCCCCCGAGTGGTGTTCAAGGGTGCAACCTTGCCTTGGATTGCGGCGACCATACGGATCACATCCACCGTTTCGGCCACCTCGTGGGAGCGGAAGGCCGCCACGCCGTGCTGCGCCGCCCAGGCGGTTGCGGCCAGAGTTCCCGCAACGCGTTCGCGCACGGGGCGGTCCAGGGTTTCACCCACAAAGTCCTTGTTTGAAAGCGCCATCAGCACGGGCCAGCCGGTGGCCACCAACTCGTCAATCCGGCGCAGCAGCTCCAGGCCGTGGAAGGTGTTTTTGCCAAAGTCGTGCGTTGGATCGATCAAGATACGTTCCTCTGGCACCCCACGACTGACTGCGAGCTCTGCCTGGCTGGTGGTCTCTTGGATAACCTGGGCCAAGAGGTCATCAAAGCGCACGCGGTGGGGCCTCGTGCGGGGAATCACGCTACCGGTGTGAGAGCACACATACCCCACTTGGTACTGCCCGGCCACGGCGGAAAGCTCGGGGTCGTGGCCCGCCCAGGTGTCGTTCACCAAGGTCGCACCGGCCTGAATCGCCGCATCGGCTACTTCACTGCGCCAGGTATCCACGGAGATGGTGACGTCGGGATGCGCTGCGTGGACGGCCTGAATTACCGGTACAACCCGCTCGATCTCCTCGGAGGTGGTCACCACGGCGCCGGGGCCAGCTTTTACACCGCCGATGTCCACGATCCCGGCACCCTGCGCGATCACATCCCCGGCGCGGGCCACGGCAAGGTCCAAGGAGTTGGTGGCGCCTTGGTCATAGAAGCTGTCTGGGGTGATGTTGACGATCGCCATCACCTGGGCAAGGTTATTTGTGGCGCTCAACGATGTACTCCACTGCCTCCTCCACGCTGTCCGTGAGCAGGAACAGGTCCACGTCCTTGGGGCTGATCATGCCCTCCTCCACCAGGCGGTCCTTGATCCACTCCACCAGCGGCCCCCAGAATGTGGTGCCCAACAGCACGATTGGGAAGTTGGTGACCTTGCCTGTCTGCACCATGCAGAGCACTTCAAACAGTTCGTCGAGCGTGCCATACCCTCCGGGGAGGCATACGAACGCCTGGGAATACTTGAGGAACATGGTTTTACGGGCAAAGAAGTAGCGGAAGTTCACGCCCAGGTCTACCCAGTTGTTGAGGCCCTGCTCCATCGGCAGCTCAATGCCCAGGCCAACGGACATGCCATCGTTTTCACAGCATCCCCTATTGCCCGCTTCCATGAGTCCGGGGCCACCGCCGGTGATGACCGCGTACCCGGCGTCGGAAAGCTTCTTGCCCAACTGCATCCCCTGCTCATAGTAGGGGTGGCCCTCTTTGATGCGGGCGGAGCCAAACACGGTGACTGCTCGCGGGAGCTCGGCGAGGGCATCGAAGCCGGCCACGAACTCGCTTTGGATGCGCAGGACGCGCCAGGGGTCGGCGTGGAGCCAGTCGTGGTCCGCCTTGGTTTCCAGCAGGCGTTGGTCATACGTGCTGGATTTTGGTTCGCGGGTTTGGATCGGGCCGATGATGTTGCGATTGGTCATTTGCTCCCTTTCAGATATGCGATAAGGGTATCGGAGACTTCCGTAATCATCTCAACGGGGCATTGTTCGTCCCGCTTGTGGGCGTAGGAGGGGTCTCCGGGACCGAAGTTCAGTGCGGGGATCCCGAGCGCGGAAAAGCGCGCGACATCCGTCCAGCCGTACTTCGCACGGAACTCCCGGCCCTCCAGCAGCCCCTGCACCACCGGCGAGTCCAGCCCCGGCCGCGCGCCTGGGACGGCATCGTCGATCTCGTAGCTCGTGCCCTCCGGCAGGTCCATCACTTCAAGCGCGTGCTGAATAGCCTCGTCCACGCTACGGTGTGGGGCAAAGCGGTAGTTCACGAACATCCAGGCCTCATCGGGGATGGTGTTGGTGGCCACGCCGGATTCGCAGTGCACGATGTTCAGCCCCTCGTGATAGAGGCAGCCGTCCACCTCAATCTCCTGCGCCTGGTAGGCCGCAATGTTGCTGATCACCGGTGCCAGCAGGTGCATGGCGTTCGTACCGAGCCAACTGCGCGCAGAGTGGGCGCGCTCGCCATGGGCACGCACCCGAAACCGGATGGAGCCCTGACAACCCGCCTCGATCATCGCCCCGGAAGGCTCCCCCAGCAGCGCGAGATCCCCCTGCAGCAGCGCAGGATCGATGTGCCCCAGGCCGTTGAACTCACTGGCAACCTCCTCGCCTTCGTATGCGATGAGCGTGAGGTCGTGGCGCAGCGCAGGATCATTGGCCAAGGTGGCAAAGGCGTGCAAATACACCGCGAGCCCAGATTTCATGTCCACGGTGCCGCAGCCGTGCAAAATGTTGCCTTTGCGTTTCGACGGCACATTATCTGCGATGGGCACAGTATCCACATGCCCCGCCAGGATTACCCGACTCCCCAACCCCCGATGCGTGCGGGCCACTACCGTGTTCCCGTGGCGGATCACCTCCGCAAAAGGCTTAAGCGCCTCTTCAATAGCATCCGCAACTTCCTGTTCATGATGGGAGGGGCTTGGGATGTCCACCAGGGCGGCTGTGAGTGCAATTGGGCAGGTAGTGAGATCGAGCATGGTACGTAGCCTACCGTGTACTAGCATAAAATCCATGACAGTTCTGGGAGCTCATGCTATAGGTATTGCAAACATTGCGATGAACGGCACCGTACTGGACACCTGGTACCCAAGCCCGCAGCTCGACGTCAATCCAAGCTCCTCCGGCACCGAACGCCTCGGTGCCCACGACCTCCCGGCCCGCCTGCTCTCCCTGGTCCGCCTGGATGAAGACCGCATGGTGGAGCAGGTGGCGGTCCGCACCACCATCGCGGACCTCAGCGAACCCCCTCAGGACGCCCACGACGTCTTCCTGCGCCTCCACCTGCTCTCCCACCGCTTGGTGAAGCCCCACGACATCAACATTTCCATCTCCCACCTCCACCCCGTGGTGTGGACCAACAAGGGCCCTTGCCTGCCGGATAACTTTGAAGACGTGCGCACATCACTGCGCTCCCGCGGGCTTATCCACGTCTACGGCATTGACCGCCTCCCCCGCATGGTGGACTACGTGGTGCCCTCCGGCGTGGAAATCATTGAGGCCGAGCGCGTGCGCCTCGGCGCCTACCTCGCACCTGGCACCCGAGTGCTGCGCGAAGGCTACGTCTCCTACAACGCCGGAACCCTAGGGGCCTGCCGGGTTGAGGGGCGTTTGTACTCAGGAATGCGGATTGGGTCCGGGGTGGACGTCGGAATCTCCGCTTCCCTTGTGCCCGGACAGGGGCAGATGACCGTAGGAAACGACTGTTCCTTCGGTGTTTCCTGCGCAGTGCTGGGCATCAACTTGGGCGACAACGTCCACGTGGGCAACAACGTGGTCCTGGACCCGGAAACACCGTTGTACTACGCCCACGACGGGCAAACCCTGCCTGCATCCTCGCTTGAAGGCCAGTCCAACTGGTCGATCAAAATTGAATCTGGCCAACCAGTGGCACGAGCAATTTAGGAACACTCATGAACCAACTTGGAACGGGCCTCAAGACCCGCCACCTCACCATGATGGGTCTCGGCTCCGCAATCGGCGCCGGGCTCTTCCTCGGCACCGGCGTAGGGCTCGCCGCCGCAGGACCCGCCGTCTTGATTGCCTACATGATTGCCGGGGCAATCGTGATCTGCGTGATGCAGATGCTGGGCGAGATGGCCGCGGCACGTCCAGCCTCCGGCTCCTTTTCCATCTACGCCGACCAAGCCTTTGGCCACTGGGCAGGCTTTTCCCTCGGCTGGCTGTACTGGTTCACCCTCATCATGGTGATGGGCGCGGAAATGACCGGCGCCGCCGCCATCATGGGTGCCTGGTTCGGAGTCTCCCCGTGGATTCCCGCGCTGGTATGCGTGGTGTTCTTCGCCGTGGTCAACCTGGCCAACGTGCGCGGCTTCGGTGAATTTGAGTTCTGGTTCGCTTTCATCAAAGTTGCCGTGATTGTGGTGTTCCTCGTGGTGGGCGTGTACTTGATCTTCACCCAGGAGAGCTACTTCATGGCGGAGGGCTTCATGCCTAACGGCATCCCCGGCGTAGCAGCAGGTCTGTTGGCAGTGGCCTTTGCCTTCGGCGGCATTGAAATCGTCACCATGGCCGCGGCGGAATCTGAAGCACCCCGCAAAGCAATTGCCACCGCGATCCGCTCCGTGATCTGGCGCATCCTCGTCTTCTACTTGGGTTCCGTGCTGGTCATCGCATTCCTCGTGCCACCTAGCTCCCTCGGCGCAGCCAAATCCGCCGCAGAATCCCCATTCACCATCGTCCTCGGCATGGCCAACATCCCAGGCGTGGTGGGCCTCATGGAAGCAGTGATCGTCCTGGCGCTTCTCTCCGCATTCAACGCCCAGATCTACGGCACCTCGCGTCTTTGTTTCTCGCTTGCAGAGCGTTCCGACGCCCCCAAGGCGTTCCGTTCCCTCAGCGCCCAAGGGGTGCCCACCAATGCAGTGCTGCTGAGCATGTTCTTCGCGTTCGTTTCCGTGGGCCTGCAGTATTGGAACCCACCAGGGTTGCTTACCTTCCTCCTCAACGCCGTGGGCGGCAGCCTCATCGTGGTATGGATCATGATCGTGCTGAGTTACCTCAAGCTGCACTCCAAACTTGAAGTCTCCACCGTACGCATGTGGGGTCACCCATGGCTGCCGATCCTCACCCTCATGGCCATCGGCGCATTGGTCCTGCTCATGATCGCAGACCCAAGCACCAGACCGCAGGTGATCTCCGTGGCGGTGCTGTTCGCCGGCATCGTTGGCCTCTCCTTCGCGGTAAAGTGACACCCATGACTATTGCAACAGGCTTTGCCACAATCTCCGACGGCGTTGTTCTTGACGCCTGGTACCCAAACCCCACCCTTGAGGAAACCACCAACACCGGCACCGAACTCGGCGCCTCCACCCGCGACGAGATCCGCGGCGTCGAGCGCGTAGAAATCCGCACCGAAATCGCGGACCTGAACGCCGCCCCAATCGACGCCTTCGACGCCTACCTCCGCCTCCACCTCCTCTCCCACCGCCTGGTCAAGCCACACGGCCTCAACCTCGACGGCGTCTTTGGCCTCCTCCAAAACGTTGTGTGGACCAACTACGGCCCTTGCAAGATCGAAGGCTTCGAAGAAGTCCGCGCTAAGCTGCCAAACCTGACGGTTCACTTGATTGATAAATTCCCCCGCATGGTGGACTACGTCATCCCCACCGGCGTGCGTATCGGTGACGCAGACCGCGTTCGCCTTGGCGCCCACCTCGCCGAAGGCACCACCGTCATGCACGAAGGCTTCGTGAACTTCAACGCCGGAACCCTGGGCGCCTCCATGGTAGAAGGCCGCATCTCCGCCGGTGTTGTTGTTGGCGATGGCTCTGACGTAGGCGGCGGCGCCTCTATCATGGGCACCCTTTCCGGCGGCGGTAAAGAGGTCATCTCCATCGGCGAGCGCTGCCTGCTCGGCGCAAACGCCGGAGTGGGTATCTCCCTTGGCGACGACTGCGTAGTTGAAGCAGGCCTGTACGTCACCGCCGGAACCAAGGTCCTGGTTGACGGCCAGGTAGTGAAGGCATCCGAGCTTTCCGGCGCCTCCAATCTCCTATTCCGCCGAAACTCCCAAACCGGCGCCGTGGAGGCCACCGGCTGGAAGCGCGAAGTGTCCCTTAACGAGGCACTTCATAAGAACTCCTAAACGCCCAGAGCTTATTGATGATGAAGTTCACCGGCATCGCCACCAAGATGGCAATCACCGAAGCCCAATAGAACTTGGTGCGGAAGCCGGTGGAATCATCAAAAATATCCGAAGGCAGGGCAAGCGGAGACTCTGGGTTCATCAACAGGGTCAGCGTTGCCAGATTCACCAGGAACGCTCCGACACCCGTGAGTAGGAATGGCAAGTAGCCACTCCACCACGAATTCTTGGCCTTGAAGGTCCACATTCGGTTGAGCTGGTAGTTCCACGTGTTTGCCACGATGAACGCGATGGTCATAAACACGTGGTACCAGCGAATGTGAAATGCAGAGCCAAACAGGTTCATGAACGGCTCATGCTCTGAATATGGGACGATCTTCTTTACTAAAACCACCACCACCAAATTCACCAGAGTTCCAGAGGCGCCAACGATGCCGAATTGCAGGAACTGCCTCAACGCGTTCATAGGCGCCCCGCCACAGCGGCGATGGCTTCATCCGTTTCGGTAAGCGCTGCCCTCACGAACTGCTGCTCCCCGTAAAACTCTCCAGGGGCAACCAAAATGCCACGCTCAGCCAACCAATTCACCGTCTTCCAGCAATCCTCGTTGCGTGTCATCCACAGGTACAGCCCTGCCTGCGAGTGATGAATCTCAAAACCAGCGTCATTAAAAGCCCTCATGAGCTTCGCACGGCGACTCGCATAGCGAAGCTTTTGAGCTGCCTCCTGGGCGTCGTCGTCTAGCGCAGCAGCGAAAGCCGCCTGGATTGGCCCCGGCACCATGAGTCCCGCATGCTTGCGTACCTCCGTGATTTCCGCGATCAGCTTTGGACAACCAGCCAAGAACCCTGCGCGGTAGGACGCGAGATTTGAAGTTTTTGACAGTGAGTTGATGGCGATGACGTTTGAGTAGTCTCCTTCGCACACCGCAAGCACGGACACGGCGGAATCCGACCAGTCCAGCCCGAGGTAGCACTCATCCGAGGCCACCACTGCATCATGTTCTCGCGCCCACTCAACTACTGCGCGCAGGCGCTCGGGGCTTGCCACCTCACCTGTCGGATTCGACGGCGAATTGATGTAAATCAGCTTCGCGTCGGGGTCAAAGTCTGCCGGATCGTCAGCGCGCTGCACCTGCGCCCCAGCAAGGAGTGCCGAAACCTCGTAGGTGGGGTATGCAATCGTTGGAATAACGACCTTGGTTGAACGCAGAATGGTGGGTAGCCATGCGATCGCTTCCTTGGTACCAATGACCGGTAGCACGGACTCAACCTGCACGCCGAAGCGGCGATCAATAGCGCGAATCAGCGAATCTCGAAGCTGCGGGGTACCGATGGTCTGGGGGTAACCAGAGGCAGAGGCAGCCTCAGCGAGTGCGAGCTGGATGCCTGGGGCAACTGGATCTACCGGAGACCCGACCGAGAGGTTAATGATGCCCTCGGGGTGCTGGGCTGCCTTCGCTTTTGCTGGTTCCAGGCGGTTCCAGGGAAAATCGGGCAACATGAGCTATGCCTGCGGAGGCAGCGCAGCTACCAATGGGGCGTCAAAGTCTTGTGGTCCGAGCTTGGCCGCTCCACCTGGAGAGCCGAGGTCATCGAAGAAGGCTGCGTTGGCATCGTTATATTCGATCCACTCATCTGGGACGTCGTCTTCGTAGAAGATTGCTTCCACGGGGCATGCCGGCTCGCATGCACCACAGTCCACGCACTCATCTGGGTGAATGTAAAGGGCGCGCTTGCCTTCGTAGATGCAGTCCACTGGGCATTCTTCTACGCATGCGCGGTCCATGACATCAACGCAGGGCTGTGCGATTGTGTACGTCATTTCCTCTTCTTTCTCAATGATTTGATCGGACTTAACGATTCTAGCGGCTTGCGCGCATACATCCATACACGCCGCCTGCAATACCAAATAAAAGCAAGGCGATGGATCGGAAATTGGAGCCCAGCATGTTTCCCATAAGGAAGTAGCCTATGAGCCACACCCCGAGTGGAACCAATGCGAGCCTCGGGCTCCATAGCCATGCGGTCCGGCACAGCACCAGGTTAAAGAAGAAAGCCAGCACGATGGTGAAAGGCACCGGCACGCCAGCGATCCATGTACCAAGGTAGACCACCTCCAGGAGCACGGAGATGGCCGCACCGATTGATAGCCAGAACAGCCCCATAAAGATCTCAGATGGTCGATGATCCGTGGGGACCACTCGTTCAGTGACGTGACTCATAATATTCCCTCCGCAAGAGCGGTTGAGCGATGCGATTGCTCAGCGCAAATATCTCGTTTTCCACCATGAGCTGAGTGCGGTGCGCGGCCATCGCCTGGGCTTTCTTTTTGAAGTCTGATTCTGAGAGCTCAATGCAAATGTCTGCTTCCGCAACGGAGGCGATCTCGCCAGGTAGCGGCAAGCGCCAAGTTTTCGGAACGTTCTCCAATGTGACGTCTTCCAACACTGTCACCGCCCACCAAATGTTGGTGATGCCCAAGTGCTTCGCCGCCTCGTGGGTTATCTGATGCGCCTTGATGTGGTCCGGGTGGCCATAACCACCATCAGGTCCATAGGTGATGAGCAGGTCTGGTTGTGCGCTAAGGAGGATTTCTGTGAGCTGCTCCACGGCTTCGGCACCCGCATTGGCAAACGCCCTCGGGTGATCGCTGACCACCATCCCCGAATCACGCCACCTCCCTACTCCGCCGAGGAAGGCCCCTTCACATCCTAGGATCTCTAGTGATTGCTGCAGCTCCCAATATCGATAACCGCCGAGCTGGTCGGCATCGACGAGTTGGGCGAGTTCTTCTGGGATCACTTCTCCTTCTTCACCCAGCGTGCAGGTGACCACGAGGACGTCATGACCTTGTGCCGCCATTTGTGCCAACAATCCGCCTGTCCAGAGTGCTTCGTCATCTGGGTGGGCGTGTACTACTACAACCTTCATTGTTCCTCCGCGATCCATGTGTTGATACCCCCTCCCCCGTTCGAACACCAGGACCAGCTGCTCGGAGCCTTTGGTCAAGTGCTATAGGGGTCACGTAATGCTCGTTGCCGTTGATCATTGCCGCCACTTGGTCAAACTGCTCTGGCGACATATCCCCTGCAAGAGTCTGGGCGATTTCTTGGTCTGTAACTCCATTGCAGAAACGCGCGAGGTTCGCTCCGCATTGCAATGCATTTACCGAAGGGGCTTCATACCACGTCATGATGGCGTCAACCTCCCCCGCTCTCAGCACTTGTCCGTAGAGACGTTGGGCGTCGGTAGAGACAAGCTCCGCCTCGAACCCTTGCTGCGTGAGGAGATCAACCACAGCTCTGGCCGCTTGTGCTGCAGCCGAATCACTCGGATCCACGCCGATCCGCACTGATCGGCCTTGCAAGGTCGTGCCGTTTGGATCGAACACTGTGTTCGCTTCAATCGGTGGCACCACGATGTCATTGGTACGCCCAAGAGCGATTTGCGCTATGAGCTCGCGGTTCAGCAGATTCTGCAACTGGATTCGCTGATTGCGTTCGAGATTGCGGTTTGCAACAAGTTGCAAGGTGCGCCCGCTGGAATAGGTACTGAGATCGGTTTGCGGTAACAGGGCAAGAGCCTGTTGCATAGTTTGCGTTGGCGTCACATCGACAGCATCCACTTGCCCAGCCCGCAGTAGATCGGCCGCCTGAGCCGCGGAGCGAATCTCGCGGAACTGAATCGTGTCATGGTTCGCCGGTTCGGCACCCCAGAATCTGTCATTCCGGTTGATCGTGACAATCCCGCGCGCCCGGTCAAAATTGTCAAAAGAATAGCGCCACCCTGAAGCAGGGACTCCTGAATTCAGACTTGAACCGAAGTCTTCAATTGAATGGCTCGGGAGCAAATTGCGAAACAACACCGGCCAGTAGATCATTCTTTGTGAAAAATCCACCTCCACGGTTTTCCCCGAGTCCAAGGACCGTACATTGCTAATTGCCCGATAAGGCGCGGCATCGATGACCCCTGGAGTCGTTGTCATTGCACGCTGCATGAAACCGAAATCTTGTGCCGTTATCGGTGTTCCATCACTCCATTGAGCCTCCGGCGCAATTTCATAGCGAATTGTCTGCACAATCTCCGCCTCCGACGGCTCCACCTCCTCCGCCGAGACAACAAGATCCCGATTCAACTCACCTCCCTCAAACACACTGGGGAAAATGAGCTCCGCAAGCATGCGAGTAAACGCCGAATCATCTTTGAGTAAATGAGGATTGAATCCCGAAGCCACGGGGTCAATTCCCAACACCAAATCCACTCGAGTTGTTACTGGAGGCTCCACTGGCACCGAGGCACTTGGTGAGGGAGCCTGCTCCTCCGCGAGTGGTGGCGGCCCAGGATTAGCAGCACAAGCCGTCAAAATGACGCCCGCGATGATGGCTGCCAAAAGCGCGCGGAATGAACGCATTCTCATGACCCTTCAGTGTAGTGCTTCCAAAATCATCCATCAGACACCAGATATCGGTGCCAGGCTGGGAGTTTGCGCCAAGTTTCCCCCAACCCCTTTACGTCACACGTTCGATGAGTTAAGATTAGCTCACACGTTCGAAATGCGCAAGCACTCACAGCACTTCAACGAAACAGGGGGAAACATGACTCACACCGTCGTTCCAATACGAACTTTCTATGCTCTTGAAGCAGAAGACTCCGCAGTTGCCTCTACGCAAAGAAACATCAACAAACTTACATATTCACTGTTCATGGACTTTATCAAGGAGGGTAAGGATCAAGATTTTCCGGCCCTTGCGGCAATACTTTCCGCCCAGACAGGTGCCACGCGGCACCGCGTCAAGCAAATCATGCAAGCTCTCCTAGTTGTCTCCGATCTAGAGAATGTGCGTTCGTACATTGAACAGACTTGGATTCTGGATTTAGGCCGAATCATCGCAATCGGAGAAGCGGCGGGAGGCCTTGCTCGCGAATTGTACCCCGAGTACGACGCCGCCGTCAGGCACTTCTTGGAACCCACTTCACCAATGCAGGCACTTCCAGGCCCAAGAACATTTGCCGAACGCTGCAGGACAATCAGGCAGGTCATCGAACCGCTTCCCGACGCAGGCAAGGCGGGCTCAGCGCAGCGAATCTCTTTCCGCCCTGCGAAAAGAGGGAGCAATGTGATTTGCGAGGCCAGCCTCGATCCTGTCACCGCCAAGCTCTTTGAGAAGACGCTAGCCAAGCTACAAGCAAGGCACGACTGCACCCCAGTGGAAGCGCTGAATCACCTGCTCCACGAGCGCGCCGATATCTCAGTGAAGCTTCACCTCTTTCAACCACAAGGAGAAGATGTGGTTCACTGCGAAAACTATTCTTTCTATCCACGTGATGCATACACGTATGCGCGCTCAAGAAAGAAATCTGAAGCAAATGGTTACCACTTCAGCGAGCAGCAACGTGCGGAAATCCAGGCCCGAGATGGAGTATGCCGATTCCCAGGGTGCGACAACAGCGCTTGGAACTCAGACATCGACCATGTGGTGCCCTACAGCGATGGCGGTGAGACAACCATCGAGAACGCCCAGTGCCTGTGTCGGGCACACCATCTTCTGAAGACTCGGAAAATCGTCTCTTGCGAAATTGACCCAAATACCTTTGACACAAAGTGGGTGATGCCCGACGGCAGCATTATGTACACCCAGCCGCAAGGCCCGCTTGCTCCCGCGTTGAGGAGAAACGCCTACACGCTGGAGCAAATGCGTGGCAGGTATGAAAAATGGGCGGCAGCCCAAAAGGCCGCCTAGCCCTTGTTGCGAGCCTTTTCGCGAGAGCGCGCACGTGCACGCTCGGTTGCGTTAAGGATCACTTTCCGAACTCGGAGAACATCTGGAGTGACCTCCACACATTCGTCCTGCCCACAGAATTCCATGGCCTCATCCAAGGAAAGCACATGAGCCTTCGCGAGAGTCACAGTTGCGTCTGCAGTAGCAGAGCGCATGTTCGTGAGCTTCTTTTCCTTCGTGATATTGACATCCATGTCTTCATCACGGTTGTTGGCGCCCACAACCATGCCCTCGTAGGCTTCCAGGCCTGGTTCTACGAAGAAGGAACCGCGATCCGCAAGCTGCTGCAGGGCGTATGCCGTGATCTGACCGGAGCGGTCTGCAACCAGGGAGCCAGTGGCACGGTCCTTGATTTCGCCTGCCCATTCACGAGGATCGATGGAGTAGGAATTTGCAATACCTGCGCCACGGGTCTCGGTGAGGAAAGTGGTACGGAAGCCGATCAAGCCACGAGCTGGGACATCGAACTCCATACGCACCCAGTCACCGGACAGGTTTGCCATGGAGGTCATGGTGCCCTTGCGGTTGGCCATCAACTGCGTCACCGCACCCTGGTATTCGGACGGAGTATCAATCACCATGTGGTCGAAAGGCTCGAAGACCTTGCCATCCACAATGTGGGTCACCACCTGTGGCTTACCTACGGTGAGCTCGAAGCCTTCTCGGCGCATCGTCTCAACCAGGACGGAAAGAGCCATTTCGCCGCGGCCTTGGACCTCCCAGGCATCCGGACGCTCAGTAGGGAGCACACGGATGGAGACGTTACCGATCAACTCTTGATCAAGACGCGCCTTCACCACGCGAGCGGTCAACTTGTCACCGCCACCGCGACCGGCAAGTGGAGAGGTATTCACGCCGATGGTCATGGAAATCGCTGGCTCATCAACGGTGATCCGCGGCAACGCAACAGGGTTCTCCACGTCCGCCAGGGTGTCACCGATCATGATGTTGTCAATACCCGAAATAGCAGCAATGTCACCGGCGATCATCTCTTCATCGGTGGACTCGCGAGACACACCAACGGTCTTCAGCAGCTCCGCGATCTTAACATTCTTGACGTGCTGGTTGCCCTCGTCGTCATAGTGAATCCAGGCAACTTGCTGGCCCTTTTTCAAGGTGCCGGCGTGAATGCGCACGAGTGCGATACGGCCCAAGAAGGAGGAAGAGTCAAGGTTTGTCACGTGCGCCTGGAGAGGGGCGTCAACGGTTGCCGAGGGCTCTGGGAGTGCATCGTAGATAACGTCAAAGAGTGCAGTCAGATCTGCAGCGTCTGGAACATTGCCATTTCCAGGATTCTCCACGGAAGCCTTGCCCTCACGCCCCGAAGCGTACAAAACAGGCAGATCCAAAAGCTGCTCAGCCGCCTCCGCCGCCTCTGGATCATCGAGCGAAGAGGCGAGTTCCAGCAGGAGATCCTGTGCTTCCTCCACCACTTCATCAATGCGCGCATCAGGGCGGTCGGTTTTGTTCACCACGATGATCACTGGCATTTTTGCCGCAAGCGCCTTGCCCAGCACAAAGCGGGTTTGAGGAAGTGGCCCCTCAGAAGCATCGATCAGGAGAACCACGCCGTCCACCATGGACAGGCCACGCTCAACCTCGCCACCGAAGTCAGCGTGCCCTGGGGTGTCGATCACGTTGATCACCAGATCAGCGCCATCTTTGCCCATGCCCTTGCGGCGGATAGCGGTGTTCTTAGCGAGGATGGTGATGCCCTTTTCCTTTTCCAGGTCACCGGAGTCCATCACTCGGTCGGTCACTTCACCGCGGTCTCCGAAAACGCCGGATTGTTCCAGCATTGCGTTTACCAGCGTAGTTTTGCCATGGTCAACGTGAGCGACGATTGCTACGTTGCGAAACTCAGGGTGAATATGCATTAGCAAAACACTACTGCACATCACGCCTTTATGCACGTCTTGTAACGAAATGATCACGGAGTTCGATCTAGGAAATAGCTTGACATAGAAACTGAAGTTACTAAAGTAAACTCGTGTGACAGGAGTATATTTGAAGCGTCTTTGCATCGCCGCCCTACTGCTACTTCCAGCAACCCCGGCTCAAGCAGCGCCGCTCCTTGATGAACTCGGCCGCCCAGCGCCCCATATCCTGGAGCAGCTCCCACCACCTATTGCGGACTTCTTCAGAGGCACAGGTGGCGGTGTCCCGATGCCGGAAAACGCTCCTCACTTCACACAGTTCTATTGGCCAAGCCTCGGCCTGGGATGCATCGAGGGCGGAAACGCAGTCGCTTCCACCATCGCTGTTCCTGGCCCCACCGAAATCCCACTTCCGGGCGCCAAGGCCGGTGAAACTACCTTTGTGTTCACCGCGCTCGGCACTCCCCCAGCTCAGGGGCGTCAAGATATGAATGTCCACTGGTTCAATATCAACACCTTGCAGTATGGGCGCACCGAGTTGGAATTCCACGGGATCAATCCTGAAGGGCCCATCACTTTGTCAGGCACGGCAGCAACAGGCCATGGCACCGTGATAGCGCTTGCAGAAGGCGCGGCAAACCAGTGTTCTTACCTTCCCACCGCAGCTTTGTTCGAGGTGAAATGATGCATCCAGTGAAGCAAGAGACTTTTGATGTCAAAGCCCTCACGAACACGGATCCTAAAGGCTTCCTGCGCGAGGTAGATAGCTTCAAAGAAACTGAATTCGGCCTGTATATGGCACGGGGCGCAAACCACCCGAATTTTGGCTACTTGGAAAGCTGGCTGCTGCCGGATCTCGGTTTGCGGGTCAATGTGTTCCACTACCGCGAAGGCATTGACCGCGAAGACCTCTACATTGACGTAGCTGACATCCGCGAAGTCGATGGCAAGTGGACCACCAGGGATCTGTATGTGGATCTTGTGTGGCGGGAAGGGGGCGCTGTGGCGGTCCAGGATATTGATGAGCTCGCTGCCGCTACCTCCGCTGGTTTGATTAGTGCGGAGGAAGCAGAGCGAGCTATTGAGACCACCCTAAACGCAGTGGAAGGGATTATTCGCCATGGGGATGATCCCATGGCGTGGCTCCGCTCCGTAGGCGTTGACCTGAAGTGGGCCGAAAGCGTGGAGCTTATAGATCCAAGCTAAGGCCTGGCACTGCGTTGATCAGGTCTTGGGTGTACTTCTGCTGAGGGTTGGCAAAGAGCTCGTCGGCGGTATTTTGCTCTACTACCTTGCCCTTTTCCATTACCACCACTTCATCTGCGGTTTGGCGCACCACGGCAAGGTCGTGGGTGATGAAGAGGTAGCTCAAAGAGAGCTCACTCTGGAGCTCTGCAAGGAGTTCCAGGATCTGGTTTTGCACGAGCACGTCCAGGGCGGATACGGCTTCGTCGAGCACAATCACTTCTGGGTTGAGTGCGAGCGCGCGGGCAACAGCGATGCGTTGGCGTTGACCACCGGAAAGTTCGTTGGGGTAACGTCGCATTGCTGATCGGGGCATGGCAACCATGTCGAGGAGCTCTGCAACTCGTTTCTCGCGCGACTTCCGGTCCCCTACCTTGTGCACCACGAGGGGTTCCTCGATGCAGCGGAAAATAGAGTACATGGGATCCAATGAACCGTATGGGTTTTGGAACACCACTTGGAGTTTGCGGCGCATTTCGAAGAGTTGCTTCGAGTTGAGCGTCGAAAGGTCGGTGCCTTTGTAGTACACCTTGCCGGAGGTGGGTTCCAGCAGGTTAAGGATCATGTTGGCCACGGTGGATTTGCCGGAACCAGACTCCCCCACCACTGCCAAGGTAGTGCCCTGCTTAAGTCCGAAGGACACGTTGTCCACCGCACGCAGGTCTTTGAAGTCTTTGGTGAGGTTCTCCACACGAATAACCTCCTGGCCAGCAGTACCGTGGGTGAGGAGCTCGCTCGACTCCAGGCCCTTTTCCTGCGCAGACTGGATGCGCGCGGAGGCAAGAGAGGGAGCGGCTTTCACGAGGCGCTGGGTGTATGGGTGGCGTGGGTCGCGCAGAATCTCTAACGACGGCCCCTGCTCCACAATGCGCCCGCGGTGCATCACTACCAAGTGGCTTGCTCGCTCCGCCGCCAGGCCGAGGTCGTGGGTGATGAACAGCACTGCCGTGCCGAGTTCTTCGGTGAGGCCCTCGAGGTGATCAAGGATGCGCTTTTGCACGGTCACGTCCAGGGCGGAGGTGGGTTCGTCGGCGATGAGGAGCTTTGGCCGCGCAGCCAAGCCCATGGCGATGAGCGCACGCTGACGCATGCCGCCGGAGAATTCGTGCGGGTACTGCTTTTCACGGCCCTTCGGGAGGCCTGCCTCTTCCATGAGTTCGGCCACGCGCTTGTTGTGGTCGCCTTCCACACGGTTGGCGCGCAAGGCTTCCTTGATTTGGGTACCAACGCGCCACACGGGATTGAGGTTGCTCATTGGGTCCTGAGGCACGAGGCCGATCTGGTTGCCTCGGTACTCTTTCATGTCCTTGAGGTGGGTGATGTCCTTGCCCTCAAAGAGGATTTGGCCGCCCGTGACCTTGCCGTTGCCGGGGAGCAGGCCAATGAGCGCCATGGCGGTGGTGGATTTGCCGGAGCCGGACTCGCCCACGATCGCCACGGATTGGCCTGGGTAAATGGTGAGGTTGACGCCACGCACGGCATCCACGGTGCCGGTGGTGGAGCTGAAGGAGACCTTCAGGTCCTTGATTTCTACGAGTGGGTTCATTTCTTCCTCGCCTTAGGGTCCAGGGCGTCGCGAACAACGTCGCCCATCATGATGAAGCTCAGCACGGTCACGGCAAGCGCAACAGCGGGATAGAAGAGCACCATGGGTTGGCTACGCAGAGAGGTTTGCGCCTTTGCGATGTCGCCGCCCCAGCTCACCACGCTCGGAGGAAGGCCGATACCCAGGAAGGATAGGGTGGCTTCTGCAACGATAAAGGTACCCAGCGCCACCGTTGCGTACACGATGATTGGCGCTGCTGCGTTGGGCAGGATGTGGGAAGTAAGAATCTTCCACTTGGAGGCACCAACCGCGCGGGCGGCGGTGACGAACTCCTCATTCTTGGTGGCCATCACGGCGCCGCGGGTAATGCGGGCGATGTTGGTCCAGCCGAAGAGTGCCAGGATTACCACCACGGTGACGATCGTGCGCGACTCCTTGAACATCTGCATCACCACGATTGCAGCGAGCACCAGCGGCACAGCAAAGAAGATGTCCGTGAGGCGAGACAGCAGGGAGTCGAGGATGCCACCGAAGTATCCAGCCAACGCGCCCACCGTGGTACCGATCAGCACCACAGCGATGGTGGTGAGCACACCCACGGCTACCGACGCACGCGCGCCGTAGATGGTGCGGGCGTAGATATCGCAGCCTTGGCGGTCAAAGCCAAACGGGTGACCGTCGGTAGGCGAATTCAAGGAGTTGTTGAGCTCGCAGAAGTTGGGATCCGTAGAGGTGAACAACTGCGGGACCAGTGCCAGCAGCAGTGCGATCAGGATCAATGTTGCGGACACCCAGAACAGGGGGCGGCGGCGCAAGGTTTTCCAGGCCTCGCCCCAGACTGAGGTGGGGGCTGACTCGTCGGCGACGGCGTCTACGGCACCCAAGCCGGTTTCATCTGTTTCAGCTACAAAGCGTTCACTATGCATAACGAATCCTTGGGTCCAGAACTGCGTAGATCAAGTCCACGAGCAAGTTCGCAACGATATACACGATCACGAGGACGGTGGTGAAGGACACCACTGTGGTGGGCTCGCCCTTGATGATTGCCTGGTAGATGGTGCCGCCCACGCCGTTGATGGCAAAGATGCCCTCGGTAACGATGGCGCCGCCCATGAGGGCGCCGAGGTCGGCACCAAGGAAAGTGGCCACTGGGATCATCGAGTTTCGGAGGACGTGGCGGGTGGTCACGGCGCCATTGCTCAGGCCCTTGGCGCGAGCGGTCCGAACGTAGTCCGCGCGGAGGTTTTCACTCACGGACTGCCTGGTCAGACGCACCACGTAGGCGAAGGAAAGGGCGCCGAGCACAATCGCCGGCATGAGCAAACTCTTAAATGAAACGTTGGAGCCCACCGTGACGGGCAGCAGGCCCCACTTCACACCAACGAAGTACTGGAACACGAAGCCGATCACGAAGGAAGGCACGGCGATCACGATCAGGGAGGTTACCAAGACTGTGGAGTCAAAGATTCCACCGCGGCGCACACCGGCGATCACACCGAAAATCACGCCGAATACCGCCTCAAAGACCAACGCCATTGCTGCCAGACGGAGCGTCACCGGGAAGGCGTTCGCCATCGCCTCAGCTACTGGGCGGCCTGAGAAAGTGGTACCAAAGTCCAGCATGAAAATGCCCTTGATGTAGAGCAAGTACTGCACGATAAATGGTTTGTCGAGGTTGTACTCTTCCATGATGCGTTGACGCGCAGCTTCGGTGAGGCCGCGGTCGCCACCAAGTGCCTCGACGGGGTCACCGGGCATGAGGAAGACGAGTGCGTAGAGCAGGAGCGTCGCGCCGAAGAAGACCGGAATCATCTGGAGCAGGCGCCGCCCAATGTAGCGCAACATTGTGGTGATCTCTTTTCTGGGTACACACCGAAGCCCCGCCTAGGGCGGGGCGAGGGTGAGGACGCTATTTAGCTCTTGGTGATGGACTGGTACTCAGGTACGGACTTCCAGGTGAAGACCACGCCAGAGACAGCCTCAGAGGAGCCACCGGTCACGTTGGAGTACCACAGTGGGATGGAAGGCAGATCGCGCATCAGGATTGCCTGTGCCTGCTGGTAGAGAGCGATGCCTGCTTCTGGGGAGTCAGCGCTTGCAGCTTCCTTGAGGAGTGCGTCGAACTCTGCGTTGCTGTAGTCACCGTCGTTGGAGCTTGCGCCGGTTGCGTAGAGCGGAACCAGGAAGTTGGAGACCAGTGGGTAGTCTGCCTGCCAGCCGGTACGGAATGCACCGGAGATGGTGCGGTTGGTGATGTCGTCACGCAGGGACTTGAAGTCTGGGTATGGGTTGCCGATCGCGTCGATGCCCAGGTTGTTCTTGAGCTGGTTGGTCACAGCGTCAACCCATGCCTGGTGGCCACCGTCGGAGTTGTAGGAGAGGGTGAACTCACCGGACCATGGGGAAATGGCGTCAGCCTGTGCCCACAGCTCACGTGCGCGCTCTGGGTTGAACTCCAGCACGTCGTTGCCCTCGATGGCATCGGAGTAGCCGTCCACCACTGGGGAGGAGAAGTCGGTTGCTGGGGTGCGGGTGCCCTGGAAGATCTTGTCGGTCACCTCGTTGCGGTCGATAGCCAGGGAGATTGCCTGGCGGCGCAGCACGCCCTCTTCGCCGGAGAAATGCTCCAGCTTCTCAGGGATGGTGAAGGACTGGAAGATAGCCGCAGGCTGGTTCACAGCGCGGTCACCAAGCTCGGACTCGAACTGGGAGAATGCGGAGTCTGGCACTGCGTCGAGCACGTCCAGGTTGCCGGCCAGCAGGTCTGCGTATGCAGCGTCCTGGGAAGCGTAGAAGACGAACTTCACGCCGTCGTTCTGAGCGGCACGTGGGCCGTCGTAGTTCTCGTTTGGAACGAGGGTGAGGTCAGCGTTGTGGTTCCACTCGAGCAGCTTGTAAGGGCCGTTGCCCACTGGGTTCTCGCCGAATGCTGCGTAGTCCTCAAGCGCCTCTGCAGGCAGTGGGTAGAACGCGGAGTAGCCAAGGCGAGTTGGGAAGTCAGACTCTGGCTGGGTGAGCTCAACGGTGAAGGTGCGATCATCCACAACCTGGAGACCCTCCATGGATTCAGCGCCCTCTTCGTAGCCGAGGATTGGCTCGAAGAAGTAGGCGTTGAGCAGGGACTCACGCACTGCGTGGTTCCAGGTGTTCACAAAGTGCTCGGCGGTGATCGCGGTGCCGTCTGCGAAGGTAGCACCCTCGATCAGCGTGATGCGGTAGGTCTTCTCGCCTTCGAGCTCGATGGACTCGGCGAGCTCGTTGTGAGCCTGGCCTTCGGAATCGTAGTAAACGAGGCCAGAGTAGATGAGGTCCACAATGCGGCCGCCGCCGGTCTCGTTGGTGTTCGCTGGGATCAGAGGGTTCTGTGGCTCAGAACCGTTCGCCAACACGTAGTTCGTGCCGGAATCCGAGGATGCAGCGTTCTCCGAGTTGTTGCTGGAGCAAGCGGCAAGGCCAAGTGCCAGGGCGGCGGACATGCCCACCGCAAAGGTCTTCTTCAGGGTCATAAGTGAACCTCATTCTCTATGAACTACGGGACAAGAGGGATAATAATGCGTGACGTACGTCATGCAAGCCCGTAGAGGTCCAAAGCACATCACAATAACTATCAGGTAGCAGGAAATGTCCGGTTTACCTACAGTTCATTTAGGCCATCACTGCAGCTCATACCCTTAAACATGCCAAAACTGTATGCTTGGCCACCGTTCCCACAAAAAGCCACTACAGGGGTACACTTCCCTACCCCCGAATGACGTGCACCCTTTCCCACGGCAACTGCGCGAAATGCTCCTTTTCTTGGCATGCCCACATCTCCCAATAAGGTTCGTAATAGGGATCACGAGCCAAGGCACGTTCCCGGCGCACCTGTTCGGGGGCAGTGAGCACAACCGCGAACGTCTCCCCCACGTCCAGGGACTCCGAAGAAATCGCCCCCACCCCCTCAATGATGAGGTGCTCGTAATCAAGGTCCACCCACTCACCGCGAACATTTCGTTCCCAATCCCAACGCCAGAAACCCCGCCTCCCCAGGACGTCTCGCACCACCATGTCACGCGCCGCCGCGAGACCACCCCAACCGGGATAAAAATCATCCAGGTGAACCACGGGCCAGCCAAGCACCGCCCCAAGCTGCCCAGCGAACGTTGTTTTCCCGGCGCCCGATGGCCCGTCGATAAGCACAATCATGCGCCGAGGAACCTAAAGGAGCCTGTGAGCACTGCAGTGGTGAGGGCGGTGGTGGAAATGGCGGCGCAACCAGCGATGAGCGCGTAATCAACGGCGGCGAAGGAGGAAGACCGGGCAAAGGTGCGAGTAGAGAAGCGTCCGAAACCGCGGGCCTCCATGGCGGTGGCCAGCTTCGACCCCCTGCGCAACGCCAACACCAACAGGCCAAACGCCATGGAGAAAGCGTTTTTAATGCGGCCCTGATCCGCGATACCGCGGGCTCGGCGCGCACGTGCAAGGGACTGCCAATCGCGCTGAAAGAGCGAAATCAAACGGGTGGAGGCCACAGCGGCGATCACGAAGCGGCTGGGGAGCTTAAGGATTTGCGCGAGGGCGTCGCCGAGGCGAGTGGGGTCGATGTTTCCGAGTAGCACCACCACCGGCAGACCCACGGCGAGCACGCGAACCATGATCGCGAGCGCCAACTGCAGCGAATTATCCGTGATGTGGGCAAAGAGAAACGACGCATACTCCCTGCCCTCAGGCCGTCCGTAGAGCGCCATGGAAATGCCCGCGATAGGCGTTGCCAAAAATATCGGCACGCCGCGGCGCAAAAGCGTTGCCCAGCCGACGCCCAGCAGCGGCGCACACAGCACCGTACACGTGAGCGCCACCGCCGCAGAGACAACATCCACGCTCAGCAGCAACGGCGTGGTGAGCACCGCGAGCCCGATGATCCTGGCCAAGGGGTTCACAGCGCCACCACCTTGTCCCCCATCGCACGGCAGTACAAGGGATCATGACTGACAGAAATCACCGTTGTGCCCCTGTCTGTGAGCTCACGCAGCAGGCCTACGAGCTCGCGGAAGGTAGTGCGATCCTGGCCAAACGTGGGCTCGTCCAAAAACACCACTTTCGGGGAATTCACCAAACAGGTGGCAACGGACAGCCTGCGCTTTTGCCCACCGGAGAGTGTAAAAGGATTCGCTTTGCCCAGGTGTGCAAGACCCAAGCGGGCAAGGAGATCGCCGCCCTGTCCCCCTAGCTCATCCTCTACCGACGCCGTCACGAATTGGTGTTCAGGGTCTTGGAACACGTAGCCAAAACGCTGGGCAAGCTGAGCCGACTTCCACTTCCACGGGTCCGGCCCCAAATCCAGGTTCACGCGGACCTGGCCACTTTGTGGTGGTAACAATCCGGCGAGCGTGAGCAGCAGGGTTGATTTTCCCGCACCGTTTGGCCCAGTGATCACCGTTGAAACTCCTTCAGGGAAGTGGAGATTCAAAGGCCCGGTCACCGGAGCGTCCCACCCGACCACAAGGTCACGGGTTTCAATCACCGCTGGAGCATCCTTGGCAATCGCCGGCGGAAAATGCGGGTCCTGCCCGGGGATCCACACGCCTTGCTCAGCAAGCCATTGCCCGTGTTCAGCCAAAATCTCTTCCGGCGGCCCCATGATCACGGATCCAGTTTCAGTGAGCACCATGAGGGTGTCTACCTGCTCAATCCAGGTAGACACCCGGTGTTCCACAATGATTACAGTGGCATCCACCGCAGCCACCGCGCGCACCACTTCTTCTACTCCCGTGGGGTCGAGGTTCGCGGTTGGCTCGTCCAGCAGAACGATGTCCGCCCCCATCGCGAGGACCCCTGCCAGCGCGAGGCGCTGCTTTTGGCCGCCGGAAAGCTGCGCTGTTGGGTGGTCTAGCGGCAGGTCCAGGCCCACCTTCTGCAGGGCAATCGGCACCCTGCGCCAGATTTCCTCTCGCGGCACCTGGAGGTTTTCGCAGCCAAAGGCCACGTCGTCGCCAACCTTGGAAGCGATCACCTGGGAGTCGGGGTCCTGAAGCACCATGCCAACGGTGCCGGTGGCTGCAATTTTGCCGAAGTGCTCGCCTTCGTCGTCAAGCCCTGCTATTGCAGCGAGGAGTGTTGATTTGCCCGCCCCGGAGGGCCCCAGCAGCAGCACTCGCTGGCCTGGGCGAATATGGAAGTCTAGCCCCGTGAATGCGGGGTTTTTGCGGCTGGCGTGGCGGTACCCATAGCCAAGCGCTACAACTTCACCAGGAATCACACCAGTTCCCGCGCCTCACGGCCTGCGGCGAAACGGTCCAAGGCGCCAGTCGCGGCCAAAGCCTTGACCAAGAAGTACGCCAGACCACCGGCGAGGATGATGCCGGAGATGGCCATCGTGGAAAGGTAAGTGAGATTGAAAGCCAAGGACTTTGCGTAATTTGCGCTGGTCACAAGCTCCAACAGGAAGGCACCTACAGCGGCACCGACGCCGGAAAGCGCCGCAACAACCAGGCCAAAGCGGCGGTACGCGAAGATCAAGAAGAGGATCTCGGCACCAATGCCCTGGGCAAGACCCGAATACAGGGTTTCAATCCCCCACTGGTTGCCAATCGCCGCACTCACCGCGGCAGCCAGCACCTCAACATAGATCGCGGCACCCGGCTTGCGAATCACCAGGGCACCAATTGGCCCGCCGATCAGCCAAATGCCAGTGGCTATACCCCCGAAACCAGGTGTTAACGCGTCCGCGGCGGTGTACCACGCGTAGCCAATAGAATTCCAAATCCAAAACAGCAATCCGCAGGCAATGCCCAAAACGGAAGCAATGAGGATATCAATAACACGCCAACGTTGCATCGTTCACTCCCTATCGCCGGTATTACCCGGATCAGGTTCAACGGTCTTTCTCAGCCCACTTTTTGAGCACCCGTAGAACTAATTTCATGTTTATATCACAGGAACAAAAGCAGTGAAAGCGCCATCACTGCCATGCCCCCGATCAGCCCGTAAATAGCGGTGTGGTGTTTGCCTGTGGCCACCGCGGTAGGCAGAAGCTCGTCCAGGCAGATAAACACCATGATGCCTGCCACCATGCCAAACGCCACCCCCAGCGCAACCGGACCCAAAAATGGCAAGAGAATAAGGTATCCAACGAGTGCCCCCGCGGGCTCCGCAAGGCCGGAGATGAACGCCCACCAAAAGCCCGCTTTCCTGGACCCGGTTGCCTCCCGCATGGGCACAGCCACCGCAATACCCTCCGGGATGTTGTGAATTGCAATAGCAACGGCCACGGGCAATGCAATAGACAGGTCTGTAAGGCCCGCCAGGAAGGTGGCAAAGCCCTCCGGAAAGTTGTGAATACCAATTGCGATGGCGGTGAGCACACCCATCTGCTTCATGGCGCGCTTACGCTGCTCCACCCCCTGCCGCTCATGTGGATTGATGGCCGTGGGAACCAGGCGGTCGATCACAGCGATCAGCAAAATCCCGGCAAAGAAACATGCTACCGCTGCCCAGTTCCCGGGCACCTCCCCCAATGCAGCGCCCAGTTCCTCGGTGGCCTTGGGCAAGATCTCCATGAAGGAGACGTAGAGCATCACTCCGGCGGAAAACCCCAACGTGGCGGCGAGGAAACGGTCAGTGGACCTTTTGGTGGCAACGCCAATTGCCCCGCCAATCCCCGTGGAAAGCCCCGCAAACAAGGTGAGACCAAACGCAAACAAGACTTCCATTCCGCAATTACATCACAAAGAGTGCGCTCTATGAGGAATCTGCTTTCCCAACGCATAGAATGAGCGGGACGAATCACCTTCAAGATGGGATGTAATTGTTATGGCCGGTGGACTCGCTGCCCTGCTTGATGACGTCGCGCTGATCGCGCGCACCGCAGCGGCAAACGTTGACGATGTGGCGGCCGCTGCCGCAAAAACTTCCGCGAAAGCTGCGGGTGTGGTGGTAGACGACGCCGCCGTGACCCCGCGTTTCGTGCAGGGCGTGCAGCCCGCCCGCGAGCTGCCGATCATTTGGCGTATCGCCAAGGGCTCGATGTTCAACAAGCTCGTGATCATCCTCCCCATCGCGTTGGTGTTGAACGCCATCGCACCGTGGGCGCTCACCCCGATCCTGATGGTGGGCGGCGTGTACCTGGCCTTTGAGGGTGCAGAGAAAGTGTGGGAGCTGGTCTCCGGCCAGCAGCATGAAAAAGAGGACGAGGCAGGCGCCAAGGACGAAGACTCGCTGGTCCGCGGCGCAATCACCACGGACCTCATCCTTTCCGCGGAAATCATGGCGATCTCCCTCAACGAGGTGGCTGACCAAACCATCTGGATGGAAGCTGCCGTGCTGATCACCGTGGCAATCGCAGTAACCGTGGGCGTGTACGGCGCCGTGGCGCTGCTGGTCAAGATGGATGACATGGGTCTGGCGCTCACCAAGAAAGAAAGCGGAGCTGCTCAGCGCTTTGGCCGCGGGCTGGTTTCCGCAATGCCAAAGGTGCTCAAGGTCATTGCATTCATCGGCATGTTCGCCATGCTCTGGGTTGGCGGCCATATCCTCCTCGTGGGCCTCGACGAGCTCGGCTGGCACGCTCCCTACGGCTTTGTCCACTCCATGACGGACAAGGTGGAGCACCTGGGCGGTTTTGTGATGTGGCTGGTAGACACATTCTTCTCCCTCATCTTCGGCCTCATCGTGGGCGCGGTCGTAGTGGCCATCATGCACTTCATTCCACACAAGAAGCACCAGCATGAGCGGCACTGCGCTGATCATTGAAGGCGGCGGCACGCGCAACAGCTACCTCGCCCCCATGGTGGAGCTGCTTATCGACGCGCGCCAGGACTTCGGGATGGTTGCGGGGATCAGTGCGGGCTCGTCGCTGGCTGTGGCGTACTTATCCAGGGATGCGGAGCGGGCCAAAGCCAGCTTCATCGACATGGTGGTGGACCCGCGGGCAGGGGGCTTTGGTTCCTGGCTGCGCGGCCAGGGGTATTTCAACTCGCGCTTTATCTACGAGGAATCCACCAAAGGGCCCTACCCCTTCAACTTTGAGGCATTCCGGCAGCATCCCAGCGCAATGGACATCAGTGCCATGCGCGCGGACACCGGGGAGACAGTGCATTGGGGCAAACAGGACTGCCCAACCGTAGACGATCTTGTGGTACGTGTACGCGCAAGCTCCACCATGCCCCTGTTCATGCCAATCACCTACATTGACGGTGCCCCCTATGTAGATGGCGCTCTTGGTGCCTCTGGAGGCCTGGCCCTAGATGCGGCCAAAGAGGCTGGCTACGAGCGTTTTGTGGTGTTGCGTTCGCGGCCGCGAGGGTTTCGTCGGAAGCCGAGCTCCGCTGGGCGAGTACTGCGCCGCTACCCCGCTGTCGCACGCGCCATAGGCACTCGCCATGAACGGTACAACGCCACCGCCGATGAGATCGACGCACTGGAGCAAAGCGGCGCGGCGTATGTGTATTACCCGGAACGCATGCTGATCGGCAACTCCGAGCGCAAATTAGCAAAACTTCAGGCAAACTACGAAGCCGGCGCTGAGCAGGCGAAACGCGAAATTGATGCCCTGCTCGGGTGGATGTGAGCTGCGAAACTCGTTCAATCTAAGCTCCACCAAGTTTTGCTGATACAGATGGTCTACAATTTTTATCTGCCGCCGCCTCGTGTGGCTCAGGCAACGTGAGTTGATCCAGAATTCGTGCGCAATAGCAAAACACCCGGCAAGTATTTCAGTATGCATTCCTCCAATAGTCTGTAGGCCATCAGATGCTCGATCAAAGAAGCAGGCACGCCTACGGATTGAATGTCTTCAGTGCGCCCGCCTCTTGCACTATCGCCTCGAACTGTGCTTCCGGGACCTGGTTCAACAGGTGGAGCGGTGACTGGTTGCCCCCAATCGCATTTGGAACCAGGTTTGGAAGTGGAGTCTGCCACCAGTCCAGCAGCGCCCTCGCTTTGTCAGTCCCATTCAGTTGTGTGCACGAAGAGAGGAGCTCTTTGTTGATCTCAGCAAGGGCGTCAATGATCTTTCCGCCGCGGAACTGGAAGGAGGGATAATACCTCAGGCCTCCTAATTCAACCTCAATGACTACTTCATGGCTGCGGTATGCGCGAAGAAGGCTTTTCTGAGCTGCCCGTTTAGCTGCTGCCCACTGTTCGGGTGTGCGAGACTTCGCCGTGGGCCTCGGCTCCGCAAAAGTAAGAGTTGCACGAGTTTGAGCCGCAGTGAGGATGTCTACTCGGTCAAGCAAACTAGCGGCAACCATTGGTCCACGATCAATGTGAAAACCCCTATCCCAAAGGGGGTTCTGCATCCAATTTTGTGGGAATCCCAGTTGCCCGATGCCAAAACCAAGGTCGCGGGACCGCTGCTCGATATATCTAACGAGGTCCGCCACGCTGTTGTCAGCGGGATCGATGCTCAACAGAAGGTATCTCATCACAAGGAGCACGCCGTAGAGCTTGTTGTTCACCCTATTATCAACGAGCGGAGCAAGGAGATCCTCGTTGCTTTTGCGTGCCTGACCGGGCGCGTCAATTAGGACGTCAAAAGCGCGATTCCACACACGGCCATAGTGAGCGCAAATGTTGCGCAACTGTCTGAGGGAATTAAGCCAGTTGGCCAGTGCGCCGCGATCTCCACGACCATCGGCGGAGTGGACTTGGAAGCGTGCAGCGAGAATCTCCTGGTCAGACTGTGGCATTAGTTTGTAAAGGTTACTCAGCAGTCCGAATGACATCACCTCCGTGGCCACCCAAATCGGTAAGTGAGGGCCGTAATGCTCACGAAAGTGAAGAACGAAGTCTCCTTTCGCGCGTCTCTCGTGGCGGTCGTATTCTTCGAGCCATTCGCAGTAAGCGGTGGTCGGTACAGTGCGCAGCAGCGGTGACTCTTGTGGAGCCCGCGTCATTGCGCCTAAAGCCTCAGGATCGCGGTGCGCGAATGTGCCGATCCTACCGAGTCGGTGACCGATGAAAAAACGGAACGCCGTCTCGATGATACTGAGCGCGTCCCCGAGCCTGCCGCGGAGCTCGTGATCAAACTCATAGAGCGCCACGACACGGGTTAGGCTGGTCCCAGGTAAGAACGTGTCCAGACGGATCTCTTGGCCAGCATCATTGAACCGGGGTCCAGGAGGCTCAGGGTGGTCACGGTAGATGTGCCAGTACCCCGAGAGCCGATAATATCCGTATTTTTCGAGGATGCTGGACGCGTACACGTCATCGCCGCAGTCCATGCCACGCGAACGTAGTCGGCGAATCTGTTCGGGGACACTTAGAAAAGGTTTCGCATAAGAACTATCCGGAGTCGTCACGCAATCATCACCCTCGTGTCCCCAGACACCGGGGCGCGGACAAAAAAGAACAGACCCGCGTCTCATCGCGAGAAGCAAGCCTGTCGTGTTGGTTCAAGTCTACACCCTGTGCCCGCTTCAGGTCAAGGAAGCGGGTCAGCTCTACCTGGTGGTTCAATGCGATGCACCGCGCCGTAGGTTTATTCATCGACAACCAGACCTGATAGTCGCTGTAAGTAGCCTCTCCCGGAGGCCTCGCCCCCATCGAACCAAGTGAATGGGTGACGTTCGGCCAGAATAGCAGGAAGAAGCGGGTGCCCTTGTAGGATCGGAACCTCCCATTCGTCCCATCTACAGATATCATCGAAACCATCCGATACAACGTCCCAGTCGTCGTCCCCGATCAGGTAAAAGTCGTCATCATCATCGACGGCACCCTGCGACGGGATCCGTTCGAAGAGTTCAGGCATGTCCTTCAGCAACGACTGCGCACCATCGAGTGCTGCGCCGATCAGAATCTCGTCGATTAGAGGCCCTGTACGGTCAAAGGGAAGCGTGCCCGCCTCGATTTCGTTTGAGATGACTCGGCAGCGTTGCTTGACACCTTCTACCCAGGCCCGATTCTCCCCCACAAGCATCATGACGCGAAGATCGAAATGGCAAAAAGGAGCAACTTCGTGGAGTGGTGCACTCGGATCCTGCAGCCACTCCGCAATCTCACCATCGGCCCAACTGTCCAGCTCGACAGCTATTGCATAAGCTTGCCGTGGCGTAAGCCGAGGCGAATTTCGCCATGAACTCGTGAACGCCTCAGCCGATTTTACGAGCGCTCGCTCGAACGCAGAAGTACCCTCGAGAACGTCCCCACAAGCGATCCGAGTTTTCACACTAACCGAGTCAGGGTCAGATTCCCAGCGTCGCCAAGTCGCGAGAGAGACCTTAGCCTGTCGAGCTGCGTCGGCTTGGGTCAGTTCAAGTTCAATACGACGTTCAGTACGTTCACTACGTTCACCCATAGCGTCAGAATACTGAGTACTCAGCAAGTAGTCAATCATCAGCTAGTAAAGCGCCTGGTTCCTAGGCATTGCACCCTGGTCGAGCCCCCGCCTCGACCGACAGCACCTAGCTACACATTGAACTTGAACTCCACCACGTCGCCGTCAGCCATCACATAGTCCTTGCCTTCTTGGCGGACCTTGCCTTGGGCTCGGGCTTCTGCCATGGAGCCGGCGGCGTCGAGGTCATCAAAGGACACGATCTCGGCCTTGATGAAGCCACGCTCGAAATCGGTGTGAATGACGCCGGCTGCCTTTGGGGCGGTGTCACCCTTGTGGATCGTCCAGGCGCGCGTTTCCTTGGGGCCGGCGGTGAGGTAGGTCTGCAGGCCCAAAGTGGCAAAGCCAGCCTTAGCCAGAGAGTGCAAGCCAGGCTCGGTTTGGCCAACGGACTCCAGCAGTTCCATGGCTTCTTCTTCGTCAAGCTCCAGCAAGTCGGTTTCCGTCTTTGCATCCAAGAACACCGCATCCGCCGGAGCAACCAGTGCCCGAAGTTCAGCCTTGCGCGCGTCGTCAGTGAGCACTTCCTCGTCGGAGTTGAATACGTAAAGGAACGGCTTGGCTGTCATGAGGTGCAGTTCGCGGATGAGCGTGAGGTCGATTTCGCCGTTCTTTGCTGCAGAGAACAGGGTGCGGTCATCCTCCAGGATTTCCTTGGCTTTTTGCGTTGCAGACACCACTTCAGCAAGGTCTTTGTTTTTCTTCGCGTCCTTTTCCAGCCGCGGCAACGCCTTCTCAATGGTTTGCAGGTCCGCGAGGATGAGCTCGGTGTTGATCACGGAAATGTCCGTGGAGGGGTCCACCTTGCCGTCCACGTGAATCACGTTGTCATCGGCGAATGCGCGGACAACTTGGCAGATGGCGTCGGCTTCGCGAATGTTCGCCAGGAAGGCGTTGCCCATGCCCTCGCCCTCGGAAGCACCCTTCACGATGCCGGCGATGTCCACAAAAGAGACGGTTGCGGGCAGGATTCGCTCAGAGCCGAAGATTTCGGCGAGCCGGTTCAGGCGGGTGTCCGGCAGCTCCACCAAACCGACGTTGGGCTCGATCGTAGCGAAGGGGTAATTCGCCGCGAGGACGTCGTTGCGGGTAAGGGCATTGAAAAGGGTGGACTTGCCCACGTTAGGCAGGCCGACGATACCAAGTGTAAGACTCACAAGGGGCTATCCTAGCAATCTTTTCTTGCACTTTTCCCCGCGGGACTGCCCACTCCCCCAACTTTTGGTTTCCCACATGTTGGGATTAAATCCGTTTATGCAGTAGTTTTAGGCGTACCTTCACCTCCTCACAGTCCTGCAACCACCCTTACTCGCAGGCCACTGTGTGAGGGCACGCGCTTACCCAGGAGCCCACCAAGCACCACCGAGCAAGCGCCTGAAACCTGAAAATCATTATTTTGAAAGGTTGGCTCATGGAAACTCAGAGTCAGCGCCGCGAAACATTCTCCTCACGGTGGGTGTTTATCCTCGCAGCTATCGGTTCCGCTGTGGGCTTGGGCAACATTTGGCGCTTCCCTTACGTAGCTTACGAAAACGGTGGCGGCGCATTCCTTGTGCCTTACTTCGTAGCACTTCTTACCGCCGGCATCCCACTGCTGTTCCTCGACTTTGCATTGGGCCACCGCTACCGCGGCTCCGCACCACTGGTGTTCCGCCGCTTCCACCCGAAAGCAGAGGCTGTGGGCTGGATCCAGGTAGGAATCAGCTTCTTCATCACCGTGTATTACGCCGCCATCATCGCTTGGGCCGCCATTTACACCGTAAAGTCCTTCAACCGCGCCTGGGGTGCGGACACCAACACCTACTTCTTTGCGGACTTCCTGCAATTCGATGAAACCGCTGCGTTCTCCTTGGACTTCGTGCCATCGATCACCCTCGCCCTGGCGCTCGTGTGGATTGCAGCGATCGTCGTCTTGGCGATGGGCGTGGACGCAGGCATTGGCCGCGTGTCCAAGTTCTTCATGCCGCTGCTCACCGTGCTGTTTATCATCGTGGTGGTGCGCGCGCTGTTCTTGGATGGCGCAATCAATGGCCTCAACGCCTTCTTTACCCCGAACTGGGAAGCACTGAAGAACCCCACCGTTTGGGTTGCGGCCTACGGCCAGATCTTCTTCTCCCTCTCAGTGGGCTTCGGCATCATGCTCACCTACTCCTCCTACCTCAAGCCGCGCTCCAATCTCACTGGTACCGCGCTCACCACTGCGTTCGCAAACTCCTCCTTCGAAGTGCTCGCAGGCATTGGCGTGTTTGCAACGTTGGGCTTCATGGCGCTGAGTCAAGGGGTTGCCGTGGATGAGGTGGCTACCTCCGGTATTGGCCTGGCTTTTGTAGCCTTCCCTGCCGTGATCAATGAGATGCCGTTTGGCGCGCTGTTCGGTGTGCTCTTCTTCGGCTCCTTGACCATCGCCGGCTTCACCTCCCTGTTCTCCCTGTTCGAGGTTGTGGTCTCCGCCGTCAAGGACAAGCTGAACTTGCCGCGCAAGACCACCGCAATTGCAACTGGTTTGCTCATGGCTGTGATTTCCTTGGTGCTGTTCTCTACCACCTCGGGGCTTGCCTCGCTGGATATCATGGACAAGTTCACCAACAACATCGGCATCGTGGCCATCGCCTTGATTTCCATCATCGTGATCGACTGGATTTTGCGCCGCATCGAGGAATTCTCAGCACACCTCAACATGGTGTCTTCCTTCCAGGTTGGCACCATTTGGCGCATCTGTGTGATCAACGTGACCACCCTGGTGCTGGGTTTCACGCTGTTCCAGGAGATCGCCGGACTGATTGCGGAACCTTACGGTGGATACACCACCACCCAACTTGGTTGGTTTGGTTGGGGCGTGATTGGCCTGATTGTTGTGGCATCGCTGGTGCTGAGTATGCTCTCTTGGCCGAAGGACACCCCAATCGACGGCCCTCCTGGCTCGGACTTCGGCGTGGAGCCAGTGCTCACCCGCATCCCTGGCAAGCCACGCAAATACGACCCTCAGCGGGTAGCCGGCTTTGCAGTTGAGCAGTACCGCAAGACTCGAGAGGAGAAATAACCATGTCCGGTATGGCAATCATGATGATGCTGCTGTTCATCGTGGTGATCTGGGGCGGGTTCGCCTTCTCCCTCACTTCCTTGATGAAGCACCCTGATGAAACCTCCGGCCAACTCGGTGATGCCGAGTACGCCACCGATGAAGTACTCATTGCCCAGGAGGAAGCAAAATAGTGCGCAATAGTGCAAAATGGTGAGCTGTGAACGCTCCCAATGCACCTCAAACGCCTCATGAAGACGCCCCGAATTCGAGCGCTACTACCAACGCGGATTCCGGTGCGGAACGTGAGGCGTTTTTGCATCCCAGCGACTCTCCCTCGGCGGAGCAAGCTGAGCAGGTGTTTGAAGAGCTGGAGGCCGCAGGTGGCGAGGTTGACCGAACTGAGGTGATCGCGGACGGCGTGCGGGTCCTCGCGCAATGGAGCCTGCGCCTGCTGATTATTGCCGCCGCGACCTTTGCCAGCTTCTACCTGATCCAGCAATTCTGGCGCGGCCTGCTGCCGCTCATTTTGGCCCTGATTGTGTGCACCGTCCTGTGGCCGCCCACCTTAGCGTTGCGGAAAGCCGGCTTGCACCCCGGTGTGGCTGCCCTGCTCACCATCCTGGCCTCCTTTGGTGCCTTTGGCACACTCATTTGGATGATCGCCCCAGACATTGGGCGGCAATCCCAAACCCTGTATTTCCAAGCGTTCGAGGGAATCCAGACGCTGCAGATCTGGGCACAGGGCCCGCCGCTGAATCTGGACGCTGACGAACTCAACCAGCAAATCAACCGCGCGGTGCAATGGGTGCAACAGCGCAGTGGCTCCATTGCGGGCGAAATCTTCTCAGGCATCGGCGCTGCCACGAGTGCACTGGTCACCCTCGGTATGGTGCTGGTGCTGACCTTCTTCTTCCTCAAAGACGGCGACCGCTTCCTGCCGTGGCTACGCTCAGTTGTTGGCCGCCGCGCAGGCTGGCACCTTACTGAGTGGCTCACTCGGTCTTGGATCACCCTCGGCGGTTTCATCCGAGCGCAGGCCATCGTGAGTTTGGTGGACGCGGTGTTCATTGGCCTGGGCCTGGTGATCGTGGGCGTGCCAATGGCTTTGGCGCTTGCGGTGCTCACCTTCATTGCCGGGTTTGTGCCGCTGGTTGGCGCCTTCGTCGCTGGTTTCCTGGCGGTGCTGGTGGCGTTGGTGTCACTCGGTATCACAGAGGCGATCATCGTGCTGGTGATCATCATCGCGGTACAGCAGCTCGAGGGCAATATCCTCTCCCCTATGCTGCAGTCGAAGGCGATGGACCTGCACCCTGTGATCATTCTGTTTTCAGTGACCGTGGGTGGCAGCCTCTTCCAGATCGTGGGTGCATTGCTGGCCGTGCCATTCGCGGCCATGGTTGCGGTGCTGTTGCGCTACCTCCAAGATATGACGGCGCTGCGAAGTGGCGAAAAGACGGCCGACCAGATCGAGTTCGCTACCTTCGCCGGCTCGATGTCCGGTAAATACGGCGAGGAAGCCGGCAAAGTTCGCGCCGCCAAGCGCAACCGGATCACCGATGCCTCTGATCGCTTCACGCAATTGTTCGGACGCCTCCACGATCGGTAGAATGTAGTCTCGTGTCTCAAGCTTTTCCCCGCAAGCGCGCTCGCAGCCACGCTGCCAATGGTCCTTTCTACGGGTTTTCCCTGTGGACCGCGTACACAGCGCTGCTCATAGCGCTCGCGGTGGGAACATTGTTTAGCGTCTACGCGGGCACCATCAGCACCTTCCACTTGGTACTCTTCGTGGTGTTCGCGCTTGTGTTTGCGCTGATCACGGAACCCAAGGCGTTGTTTTTATTTGTGGCTGCACTGCCATTTTGGTTTAGCCTCAGCGTGCTGGCGGCGGGTTTTATTGTGGTGATGAGCTCGGGAAACGCGTTTGGCCGCACACAACTTGTCACTTCAATCTATCCGCTCACCCAACATTTCCCGTGGATGGCGCTGACCACCCTCGCGGCAGCGGCACTCGCCTTTGGGCGCGTCGGCCTGCTGCGCCGCCAGCAACGTAACAGCGCGGCTCGTGCAGAACGCGCGCGGGAGCATCAGCAGCGCAGTAACGACGTTCTCCAGCAAGCAGCCACGAAGAGCCGCACGCAGGCGCAACGCTCCAGGACCTCAGGATCAGTGACGGTTGAGGAATTGCTTGCACGCAACCCGCGGCGCAACAGGCGCTCGTCTTTGGACTCCCCCGAGACCCGCGGCGCGCGCACGTATGCTCCCAAACCCAGCGCGAAGCCCGTTCAGGCACCAAAGCCAGCCACCCCGCAGCCAGTCACCCCGCAGCCAGCTCAGAACAAAGGCCCTCGCCGATTCAGCGAGGACCTCTACGCAGAAGATTAGTTGTGCTGCGGCCGTAGGTCGCGCGGCAGGGCGAAAGTGATTTTCTCCGCTGCGGTGGTGACCTCTTCCACATCACTAAAGCCGCGCTCAGCAAGGAACGCCAGTACTTCCTGCACCAAGATTTCCGGCACGGACGCCCCGGAGCTGAGGCCCACGGTGTGTACGCCTTCCAGCCATGATGGGTCGATCTGCTTGGCGTAATCTACCAGGTACGCCGCCTTAGAACCGGCCTGTAGGGCTACTTCCACGAGGCGCTTGGAGTTCGATGAGTTCTGGGAACCCACCACAATGAAAAGGTCACTGTCTGCGGCGATTGCCTTCACCGCTACCTGGCGGTTTTGGGTGGCGTAGCAGATGTCATCGCTTGGGGGATCCTGGAGGTGCTCGAATTTTTCGTGCAGCAGCTTCACGATCTCCATGGTTTCATCCACAGATAGCGTGGTTTGGGAAAGCCACACCAGCTTCTCGTTGTGCAGGAAATCAGGGAGCTTCTCTACTCCTTCCACGCCATCTACCAGGTGGGTGACGTCGGGAGCTTCACCGGCAGTGCCTTCTACTTCCTCGTGACCCTCGTGGCCCACCAGCAGGATGTGGTAGCCATCGCGAGCGAAGCGCTTGACCTCGTTGTGCACTTTGGTTACCAGTGGACAGGTGGCGTCCAGGGTTTTCAAGGAGAGGCTACGGGCTTCTTCGTGGACCGCTGGGCTCACACCATGGGCAGAAAACACCAGGTGAGCACCTTCTGGCGCTTCAAAGGTTTGATCCACAAACACCGCGCCACGTTCGGCGAGGGTATCCACAACATAGCGGTTGTGCACAATCTCTTTGCGCACGTACACGGGTGCACCGTACTTTTCCAGTGCTTTCTCCACGGTCTCCACGGCACGGTCCACGCCAGCGCAGTAGCCTCGTGGCGCAGCCAGAAGAACGCGCCCGTGGCCAGGGGTCGGGGCTAAGGCACTTTCGGTGGTTGCGTTTGCTGGGTTTGCTGCGTCAGTCATGGCAACCAGCCTAACCTATTTCCCGAGCTCGGCTTGTAAGAGCTTATATGATGGTGGAATGCAGCAAGAAGGCGGGCAAAAACGATGAGCCAAGCAGAGCAGGCAGCGCACTCACCAGAGGCCGCGTGGCCGGTGAGTGTGCTTAATGCCAAGGTGAAGGCGTGGATTGAGCGTTTGGGCTTTGTGTGGGTGGAAGGCCAAATCACCCAGCTCAGCATAAAACCCTCCTGGAAACTGAGCTACCTCACGCTGCGGGACCCAGAAAAGGAAGAAAGCGTCCAGATCACCTGCAACACGCAGTTGATGCGGGCGTTGAACCTGCAAGACGGAGACCGGATCGCCGTCTATGGCAAGCCCGCCTACTATTCCGGCCGGGGCTCCTTCTCTTTGTGGGTCACAGAGATCCGCCAGGTGGGTGTGGGTGAACTCCTCGCCCGCATTGAGCGGCTGCGCCACCAACTGGCCGCTGAAGGGTTATTCGACCCCGCCCGCAAAAAGCCCCTCCCCTTTTTGCCCAACAACATCGGATTAATCACCGGCCGCGGTTCGGCGGCTGAGCGCGACGTCCTGGCGGTGGCTCAGTCTCGCTGGCCGGGAGTGCGTTTCACCGTGCGCAACACCGCGGTGCAGGGCGCCCGCGCCGTCACAGAAGTAGTCGCTGCACTGCAGGAGTTGGAGGCCAACCCTGAGGTAGATGTGATCATCGTGGCCCGCGGCGGCGGCTCGGTAGAAGACCTCCTCCCCTTTTCCGAGGAAGCCTTGCAGCGCCAGGTGGCTCAGATGCAGACCCCGGTTGTCTCAGCCATCGGCCACGAGCCAGACACGCCGATCCTTGACAACGTCGCGGACCTGCGCGCCGCCACTCCTACCGACGCCGCCAAGCGGGTGGTCCCCGATGTCATCGCGGAAATCGCGCTCATCAAAGAACTACGCGTGCGCAACGCCCACGCCCTGCGCGGTTGGGTAACCACCCAGCACCAGCAACTCGCGGCGCTCCGCTCACGACCGGTTTTGGCTGATCCCATGGTACGAATCACCGCCGGCAGAGACGAGGTGCAGCGCTCATTAGGGCAGGTCAGGCGCGAAATTGGCCACAGGCTAGACAAGGAGCGGGCGCAGGTTGCGGGGTTGCGCTCGCAAGTTACCACATTGGGCCCGGGCGCTACCTTGGCGCGCGGTTATGCCGTGGTCCAGGTGTTGCCAAGGGACGGGTCGGAGCCCGAGGTGGTGACGTCGATCATGCAATCTCCCCCGGGGAGCCAGTTGCGCATTCGCGTTGCCGACGGCGCCATCACCGCGGCAGCCATGCAAACTCAAGCAGCGAAGTAAGGAAGATAATGAGCGTTTTTACCCCAGTTGAGGAACTTAGTTACGAACAGGCTCGCGATGAGCTCGTGGAAATCGTGCGCATCTTGGAGCTCGGTCAGATGAGCTTGGATGAGGCGCTGGCATATTGGGAGCGGGGTGAGGCGTTGGCCGCGCGGTGTGAGCAGCAGCTCGACGGTGCCGCGAAGCGCGTGGAGCAGGCCCTCGGTGTGGCTTCTGAGGAGGAGACTACAGAGGAGGAGTAGACACGGCCGCGGAGATGAGGGCGTTGAACTCCTCGTCCTGGGCGGCGCCGGTAAAGATCATGCGGACGTCGCTGAGGTCCACCACGCGGATGTCGCGAACATCACGCTCCTGAGAACCGTACACTTCTACGGTTGCGCCATCTACCTCGTAGCTATGTTCCAGTTCGCGGGGGTTTTGGTCAAAGCCTTTCACCGCGTTCTGGGCGGGCACGCCGGTTTGTACCATCTGCAGGTAGCCGTCCACGCCTTTCACCCAGCCCACGGAGACTGCGCTCTCCCCTGCCACAGCCATTCGCCGCGCAGAGTTGGGGACCCAGCCTTGTTCCTCCATCACGGTGGGATATCGCACGGGGAAGTCCATCGCACCGGTTTCCAGGCTCAGGAATGTTTGCGCATCAACCTCGTTGACAGGCACGTTCTCCGCGGTATCTCGCCCAAAGCTGCACATGCCGGTGAACGCCACGGCCAGGATCATCACCACCACGATGGCACCCAGGGAGTAGAAGATGTCTTTGCCGTCTTGGAAAATACGAGGTTTTTCTTCAGCCACGCTCACCAGTATGGCATGCACGCTGGACAAACAGAAACAGCGGATGCGAGTGGGATGAGGGTTAGGAACGGGTGGATGGTTCCAGGACCCGCTAACCACTTTTGGGGTTAGAATTTCCACACTTTCGGCGAAAGTAATGCCAAAATTAGACGGGTAGCACAGGTATCAACTTTTGGAGGCATCTCGCATGAATGCGGAAATCCCGGATCGTAACCTCGCCCTCGAGCTCGTTCGAGTCACGGAGGCGGCAGCGCTCGCTTCCGGCCGCTGGGTGGGGCGCGGCAAGAAGAACGAGGGCGACGGCGCCGCAGTGGACGCCATGCGCAAACTCATCAATTCCGTCCACATGCGCGGCGTGGTGGTGATTGGCGAGGGCGAAAAAGACGAAGCCCCAATGTTGTTCAATGGCGAGGAAGTGGGCACCGGCGACGGCGCCGAGGTAGACATCGCCGTAGATCCTATCGACGGCACCACGTTGATGGCAGAAGGCCGCCCGAATGCAATTTCCGTGTTAGCAGCTGCCGAACGTGGTTCCATGTATGACCCCTCCGCTGTGTTCTACATGAACAAGATCGCTGTGGGCCCGGAGGCCGCCGGCACCATTGATATCCAGGCCCCTGTGGAGCACAACATCCGCGCCGTTGCCAAGGCAAAGGGCATTGCCCCTGAGCAGGTCACCGTTGTGGTGCTGGACCGCCCCCGCCACGAGACCCTCATCCGGGATATCCGGGATGCTGGCGCGAAGGTACGCTTGATCCGCGACGGCGACGTTGCCGGTGCAGTAGCCGCAGCGCAAAACACGAACTCCGTGGACATCATGATGGGCATCGGCGGCACCCCCGAGGGCATCATCACCGCCTGCGCAATGAAGTGCATGGGTGGTGAAATCCAGGGCATGCTCGCACCAAAAGACGAGCAGGAAGCGGACAAGGCGCGAAACGCAGGCCATGACCTCAGCAAGGTGCTCACCACCAATGACCTGGTGACCTCAGACAACTGCTACTTTGTGGCCACCGGCGTGACCAATGGTGACATGCTGCGCGGCGTGAGCTACCGCAAGGACGGTGCAACCACCCGTTCCCTGGTGATGCGCTCCAAGTCCGGCACCGTGCGTTTCATTGAATCCGTCCACCAGCTTTCCAAGCTGCAGGAATACTCCGTAGTGGACTACTCCCAGAACGCCAAGTAAGTGAACTGGCCCACATTCGTGGGCCTTTTTTCCGCGCGTCACGCCGCGGACGTACAATGTTCAAAGGGTTCTTGGCGCATGCCGGAACATCACATACGTTTTTGCACATCAACACAAAAGGTGGATCTTTTACATGACCGAGCAGCAGTTCCGCATTGAGCACGACACCATGGGTGAAGTGAAGGTTCCCGTCAACGCTTTGTGGCGCGCACAGACCCAGCGCGCAGTGGAGAACTTCCCAATCTCCGGCCGCGGTCTGGAATCCACGCAGATCCGCGCAATGGGCCTGCTCAAGGCCGCCTGTGCCCAGGTGAACAAGGATCGTGGTCTGCTCCCAGCCGAGCAGGCCGACGCCATCATCGCTGCCGCCAAGGAAATCGCTGAGGGTAAGCACGACGCCGAGTTCCCAATTGATGTATTCCAGACCGGCTCTGGCACCTCCTCCAACATGAACACCAATGAGGTCATCGCCTCCATTGCCAAGAACAATGGCGTTGAGGTGCACCCCAATGATCATGTGAACATGGGCCAGTCTTCCAATGACACCTTCCCAACCGCCACCCACGTTGCGGCAACCGAGGCAGCCGTGAAGGACCTTATCCCCGGCCTCAAGGTGCTGCACGCTTCCCTCGATGCGAAGGCGAAGGCTTGGAAGCACGTTGTGAAGTCCGGCCGCACCCACCTCATGGACGCCGTCCCTGTTACCTTGGGCCAGGAGTTCGCTGGCTACGCACGCCAGATCGAGGCGGGCATTGAGCGCATCGAGGCCACCCTGCCACGCCTGGGCGAGCTGCCAATCGGCGGCACCGCAGTGGGCACCGGCTTGAACACCCCAGCCGACTTCGGCGAGAAGGTCACCGCTGAACTGGTGAGCCTCACCGGCGTATCCGAGCTGCGCGAGTGCGTGAACCACTTTGAAGCTCAGGCAAACCGCGACGGCTTGGTGGAGTTCTCTGGAGCAATGCGCACCGTTGCTGTCTCCCTGAACAAGATCGCCAATGACATCCGCTGGATGGGCTCCGGCCCACTGACCGGACTCGGCGAGATCCACCTGCCAGACCTGCAGCCAGGTTCCTCCATCATGCCTGGCAAGGTGAACCCAGTGCTCTGCGAAACCGCAACCCAGGTTGCTGCCCAGGTGATTGGTAACGACGCCGCCGTGGCATTCGCCGGTTCCCAGGGCGCCTTTGAGCTCAACGTGTTCATCCCGGTGATGGCGCGCAACGTGTTGGAGTCTGCTCGCCTGCTTGCTAACACCGCCCGCGTATTCGCTGAGCGCCTAGTGGACGGCATCGAGCCAAACGAGGAGCGCATGCGCACTCTGGCTGAGTCCTCCCCTTCCATTGTGACCCCGCTGAACTCCGCCATTGGCTACGAGAACGCAGCGAAGGTTGCCAAGACCGCTCTCAAGGAAGGCAAGACCATCCGCCAGACCGTGATTGACATGGGCTTTGTGGACGGCGAGACCCTTACTGAGGAAGAGCTGGACAAGCGCCTCGACGTCCTCGCAATGGCAAACACCGACCGCGACTAACCATTACTCACAACCGAAAAAGCCGTGAGGGAACCCTCCCCTCACGGCTTTTGCCGTGCCTCCTTAGGGCAGCAACTCCGCCACCCGTGCCTCTGCCACATCCAGGTAGGCGCGGAGCGCAGCGATGGCCTGGGCATACTGTTGCCGCTCCAGAAGGTCAAGCAACTCCACGTTTAGTTCAACAAAGCTCGCATGCATGTGCTCAGCGGAGCTTGCCCCAAAAAATGCAACCCTGGTTTGCATGAGCACCCCTCGGCCCGCTTTGCTTATGTACTCGGAACCCGCAAGGTCAAACATTGCTTGGTGGAAGGCGTAGTTCTGGCTACCCACCTCCATCCAGTCCCCTTGCACTCGAGCATCCAAGGCACGCTCCACGGCGTTGCGCATCCCCTGGAGGCCTTTTGCAACCGCTTGAGAGGGTAGCTCGCCATGTTCCAGCGCCTGCAGCACGGCAACCTGCACGATTCGGCGGGAACGGTAGAGCTCTCGGGCCTGTTCAGTGGTAATCACCCGCACAAAAACTCCCCGGTGCGGGAAGTAGTCCAACAACCCGTTATGCACCAGGCCCCGGAACGCTTCACGCAATGTATTGCGCGATACCCCCAGTGCCCCCGCCATGGAAATCTCGTGGAGCTGCTGCCCTGGCAAGTGGGTTCCGTGCAGAATGTCTTCCGATATCTGCTCAATGACGGCCTGAACTGTGAGTTTCACCGGGCGCGCGGGCTTGGTGCGAGGGGATGCAGGGGTTGATGCCATAACTCAGAGTGTAATTGGCGCAAAGTGTTTCAAATAATTTGGATCAAAATATTGTGTTGCGCACTACAAAGGCTTACTATCCTCTCAACTGTTGAACAAAATTGTTGAACAAGTCACGTTCAAGGAGGGATACATGCCAGAGTCACACGGTGCCCAGCGAAGCGGTGCCCTACAAAACGGTGCCCCACAGCACAGCCCCACGCTGAAACAGGCCGCAGCAAGCGCAACTACCCGCAGCACCCTGCTCGGGGCGATCTTCCTGATGGCCACCTCCGCAATTGGCCCGGGCTTCCTCACCCAAACTGCAACGTTTACCGCACAGCTGGGCGCCGCCTTTGCCTTCGCGATCGTGGTCTCAATCATCATTGACATCGCGGTGCAGCTCAATGTGTGGCGCGTGATCGGCATTTCCGGCATGCGCGCCCAGGAGTTGGGCAACAGCGTGCTGCCAGGCCTTGGTTGGGTGCTCGCGGTGCTCATCGCCATCGGTGGAGCGGTGTTCAACATCGGTAACATCGCCGGCGGCGGCTTGGGGCTCAACGCAATGTTGGGCCTGGACGCCAAAATTGGTGGCGCAATCACGGCGGTAATCGCCATCGCTATCTTCCTGTTCAAACAGCTCGGCGCTGCACTAGACAAGATCTTGGTTGCTCTGGGTGTCATCATGATGGCGCTGACCATCTACGTTGCCTTCGTGTCTGACCCACCAGTGGGTGATGCCCTGCGCAACAGTGTGTTGCCCGAGCAGGTGGACTGGCTCACCATCACTACGCTCGTTGGCGGCACTGTGGGTGGCTACATCACCTACGCTGGTGCACACCGCATGCTGGACTCTGGCCTCACCGGCAAGGAGCACGTCCAGGAAGTCTCCCGTTCCTCCGTGACTGGCATTTTGCTGACCGGCGTGATGCGCATTGCCCTCTTCCTCGCCGTGCTCGGTGTTGTTGCAGGTGGCGTGGTGCTGGACACCAAGGCAAACCCAGCGGCACAGGCATTCGAGTCCGCTGCCGGTGAAATCGGCCTGCGCTTCTTCGGCGCGGTCCTCTGGGCTGCCGCGCTCAGCTCCGTAATTGGCGCGAGCTACACCTCTGCATCCTTCCTGGTGGCCAACAAGCCAGAAAAGAAGCAACTGCAGAACTGGATCACCATCGGTTTCATTGTGCTGAGCTGCAGCGTGTTCCTGGTGCTGGGCACCGCGCCAGCCGCCCTGCTGGTGTTCGCCGGCGCCTTCAACGGCCTGGTGTTGCCAATTGGATTCTCCCTCATCATTTATGTAGCTGCGATGCGTTCGAAGGATCTCCTGCACGGCTACCAATACCCAAAGTGGCTCATCGCCATTGGCCTCGCCGCGATGGTGGTGGCGTGGTGGTTGGCATGGCGTAGCTTCGGCGGCGTCTTCCAATTGCTCGGCATCTCCGGCTAGCGGCACACAACGTTAGGATTGCAATCATGGCGCATATTGATCTCAACGCTGACCTCGGCGAAAGCTTCGGCGCATACATCATTGGTGCTGATAGCGAAATGCTCCAGGTGGTTTCCAGCGCGAACATCGCATGCGGTTTCCACGCCGGAGACCCGCAGGTGCTGTTGGCAACAGTCCGCAAGGCGGCAGAGCTCGGCGTCCGAGTGGGCGCGCATCCTGGGTACCGCGATCTTCAGGGTTTCGGCCGCAGGAACATCGCCTACTCCCCGGATGATCTTTTTGCTGAGGTGGTGTACCAGATCGGCGCCGTGCAGGCGGCAGCGGCGGCTGCTGGAGTTTCGGTGGAATACGTCAAGCCCCACGGTGCGATGTATAACACCATCGCCCAAGATGCCGCGTTGGCGAAGGCGGTGATCGCTGCGGTGCAGGCGGTGGATCCGAATCTGCGCCTGATGTGCCTCGCCGGAGCGCCGATTGTGGGTTGGGCGGCAGATGCTGGACTGCGCACCATTCAGGAGGCGTTCGCTGACCGGGCCTACACCCCTGAGGGCACCCTGGTTCCGCGCAATATCCCAGGCGCGGTACATCACGATCCACTGACGGCTATTGCCCAAGCCAAGGCGTTGGCGACAGGTGAGCCGGTAGTGGCCATCGACGGCTCCGACCTTCACCTTCAAGCTGAATCCATCTGCGTCCATGGCGACACCCCAGCCGCAGTGGAAATGGCCCGCGGCATCCGCGCTGCCCTCCAAGAGGCAGGCGTTGAGGTCAAGCCATGATAGAGATCCTCCCCTGCGGTGACCAGGCGGTGCTCATCGACCTTCCCAGCAACCAGGTCCAAGCCCTCAACGCCGCGCTGCGCAAGGCCGCGGTTCCAGGGATCATAGACATCGTCCCCGCCGCAAACACTGTGCTCCTCACACTGGACACGCGCAAGATTAGCCTTGCCGACGCCCACAGGATCGTCGGTTCCCTCACGTTGGATTCGGGGGCTGAGGAAGGCAGCGGGAAGGTTGTTGAAGTCCCGGTGACGTACACCGGCGAGGACCTTCAGGAGGTTGCGAACCAGGTAAAGATGAGCGTGCCGGAGCTCATTGATTGGCATGGTCAGACGCAGTGGATTGCCTCTTTTGGCGGATTTGCGCCAGGGTTCATGTATCTGCAGCCGCACCATGAGGCCCCGTTGGCGGTGCCTCGGCGAACCAGCCCCCGCACCGAGATTCCCGCGGGGTCGGTGGCGCTTGCGGGACCTTTTTCAGCGGTGTACCCAAAGGCCTCACCCGGTGGCTGGCAATTGATTGGTCACACGGATGCGCAGATGTGGGATACCACCCGCGAGCAACCCTCTCTCATCCAACCGGGTGATGTGGTGCGCTTTGTGCAGGTGAAAGCTCATGTTTGAGGTCTTAGCAACGGGCCCGCTGGCATTGTTTGAGGATCGAGGACGCTTTGGATATGCCGCCACGGGTGTGGGGGCTTCCGGGGTGTTCGACCGCCTCTCTGCCGCCCGAGCCAATCATGCGGTTGGCAATCAGCCCCAGGCGCCTGTCCTTGAGGTGCTCATGGGTGGACTGCACTTGCGGTGCCTGCACAGGGCAATGGTGGCGGTGACCGGTACCCAAGCCACAATCACCATCACTAAGGCGAATGGCTCCACGGTGCATAGCCCCACCAACTATGTGCTTGATGTGGAGGCTGGCGACGAAATCACCCTCGGCCCCGCCGAATATGGGCTGCGGGCGTACCTCGCGGTTCGCGGCGGATTTGCCGTGGAATGCGAGCTTGGCTCGGCAAGTTTTGACGTCCTTTCAGGGCTCGGACCTGCCCCGCTGAGCGTAGGCGATATCCTGCACGTGGATAACCTGGTGGAAGACCCCGCCTGGTGGCCGCAGATCCGCACGCTACCCACGTTGTGGAAGAGGATGGAACAGGAAACGCTCACGGTGATCCCTGGCCCGCGCCAGGATTGGTTCACCGCTGACTCCCTGCTGCTGTTTTTGCGTCAGGAGTACACGATCACCGCAGACTCGAATCGTGTTGGCCTGCGCCTTCAGGGCGAGCAACCCTTGGAACGCTTCCGCACCGGAGAGTTGCAAAGTGAGGGCATGGTCCGGGGTTCCATCCAGGTCCCACCCAATGGGCAGCCAGTGGTGTTCGGCCCGGACCACCCCGTGACCGGCGGCTATCCGGTGATCGCGGTCCTCACATCGCGAAGTTGCGACCGTGCCGCGCAGCTCGGACCCGGCGACACCGTTCGTTTCCACTTGGCCTAGTGGCCTCCTCCGGGGTGAACGCCCGCGGCGGTGGCGTCGGAAATCTCCGGCTTCGGGAGGAGCTTTTCGTAGATGTCGGTGTCGCGCCACTGCCCCGCGAGCTCCCCGTAGGTCATTTTTGCGAGGTGGGAGAAAGTGCCCACTTTTTCAAAGCCGCGGGAGAGATGTAGTTTTGCGGAACCCTCGTTTTCCGGGAAGATCCACGAGTGGATGGACCATTTCCCCAGTTCAATACACTTGTCAATGAGCGCATCCAACAGCGCCCCGCCGATTCCACGGCCGGCGGCGTCGGGGTGCATGTAAATGGAGTCTTCTACCACGCCATGGAACACCCGGCGCGTGGAGATGGGTGCGGCGGAGACCCAGCCGAGGAGTTTTTCGTCGTCGTCAGCTTCCACGGCCACAAACACCGTCCCGGGCAGTTTCGCGGTGGAGAAGTGCTCCCAACTGGGTGCCTCAGTCTCATAGGACGCGTGCCCGGTGCCGAGGCCTAACAGGTAGATCTGCTGCACTTGGCCGAAGTCGGTGCGGCGGAATGGGCGAATCACAAAGTCGCGGCCGGAATCCAAGCTAGTCATAACCAAGTATTGTTCCTTCTATTTCCGCTTCCTGCCACCTCGGTTGCCGCTGGCCTTTTTCGCGGGGCGTTGTCCTGGCTTTTTCACCCGCTTCTTCGTTGGTTTCTTCCGCTGATCGGCCTGGCGTGAGGAGGCCAGAGTGCGCCCCTTTGCAATGCCCACGAAGTCCTGAATCATCTCCCCATCATCAGTTTTGTGCCACACTAACGCGATCTGCGTGGCAAAATCCGCCCCGGCGAGCTCGCGATGTTCAATCTGCTTTCCAGACAGCACCTTTAGCAAGGGTCGCGGGCCGGTTGCGTAGCCGACGTTCGCAGCCACCACACCGAGCGCATCCCGCAGCGCCGCGATGTCTCCAGGGGCTGCACTTGGAAACAGATAGTTGGCGTGTTCCCCGGCGAGCTCCGCCACGGGAACGGGTTCAAAAAGAGTGAGGGTGTGCTCTTTTGGCAGCGCCACACCTGGACTCTCCTCGTACAGGCGCACCAGGTGGAGAGTATCGCTGAGGGCACGCTCGTCCGGCAGGCGTACTAAGGCCAGGTTGGTGGGGTCGCTTGGGTCCAGGAGTTGGGCCAGAGGGTCATCGCTCGGGGTGGTTTCCAAGCCGTAGGTGGTGCGGTCACGGTAGCGTTCAAACCACTTGCCGGGCTCGGTGCCAGTCACAAAAGATAGGTGCAGCATGCACGCAATGCTACCGTTGTGGTTGTGAATGAAGAATCTGTGCGCAAGCCGTCTGGCACCGCAATGAAACCCCAGACCGCAGCAAAGAAGCTCGGCATCTACCTGCCAGCCACTCCAGAGGAGTTCCAAGCAAACGCTTTGACCCATGATGAATTTGTGGCCCTTCAACAAAACCCACCACAGTGGCTGGTTGACTTGCGCCGTGAAGGCCCGCACCCCCGCCCCGTGGTGGCACAAAAACTCGGCATCACCATCACCGCATTGAAGCGCAATGACTACGACCGCGCGCTCACCACTGCGGAAATCAAAGCATTGCTGGCGGATCAGCCCACCTGGCTGCGCGAGGCCCGCACTGCCCTAGCCCAAGCCCGCGTTGAGCGCGGCGAGGTTACGGCGGATCCTACCGACGAGGCCGAATCTCAATAAACAAACCTTTTGTAACCCACACCACACGGTGTGGGTTTTTCTGTTGTTTTCATACTTTTTGCACTCGGTGCAAAAACAGGATTATGCTCAAGCCATGCCGCAACACGATGCCGCCTCGAGCCGGCGCTCAAAACACATCAACCAGTACAAACTGATAGAACTCCACGCAACAACTTTGGTATTGGAGCGCGGCTATTCACTGGTTACGGTGGAAGAGATCGCACAGGCCGCTGGCGTATCCAAGCGGACATTTTTCAACTATTTCCAAAACAAACAGCAAGCGGTGCTGGGCACGGGCCCTCGGCGTCCAACGGAGGAGGAAGAACAGCGCTTCCTCACTACCGTGCACCCGGACCTCCCCTTAGCGGTGTTACGCCTGTGCACCAATGCCGCGTTGAGCCCTGAGCACGACCTCTACTTTGACGCTGCAACACAGCGGCGCCGCAAGGCGATCATCGATCAAGACCCTGCGCTCTTCCACGAGTTCATGAGCCGAGTCCACAACCTCCACCCGCACTTTGAATCGCTCATCGTGCGCTATTTGGAAGCTCACCCAAACCAAAGACGCACCGCGCTCAGTCTGGAAGTTGAGGCTTCATTGCTATGCAATCTGAGCTTTGCAGCCATGCGTGCCGCTGCGAACAGTAATGAGAATTTCCTAGCACCAGAAGAGCTCCGCGCCTTGGGCGAGCAAATGCTCCAAGGTATCCGACACATCGCTTAAACGAACAAAGGAACCCCTGTTGACCACGACTACACAAACCCAAGGGTCTGTGATGACCCCAGAACAGCAGCGCCGCGCCTGGTGGGTACTCTCTGCGCTCATGGTGGCCATGATGCTCGCAAGCCTCGATCAGATGATTTTTGGTACTGCGCTACCGACGATCGTCGGCGAGCTCGGCGGCATGGACCACATGAGTTGGGTGATCACCGCCTACCTCCTCGCAGAGACCGTGATGCTCCCAATTTACGGCAAGCTCGGCGATCTCATCGGCCGCAAGCACCTCTTCATCGGCGCCCTGGTGATTTTCCTGGTGGGATCGGTGCTCGGCGGCCTCGCGCACACCATGACCTTGCTCATTGCCGGCCGCGCAGTGCAGGGCATTGGCGCTGGTGGCCTGATGATTCTTTCCCAGGCGATCATCGCGGATATCATTCCAGCCCGTGAGCGCGGGCGCTACATGGGCGTGATGGGTGGCGTCTTCGGTCTCTCCGCGGTGCTCGGTCCGCTACTGGGCGGCTGGTTCACCGAGGGAATTGGCTGGCGCTGGGCGTTCTGGATGAACCTCCCGCTGGGCTTGCTCGCGATCGCTGTGGCCTGGAAATTCATCCAGATTCCGGCGTTGCCAAAGCAACAGGTTCGCTGGGATTACTTGGGTACCGTATTTATGATCATCGCATCTGTGTCCCTGATCTTGTTCACCACCTGGGGTGGATCAACCTACGAGTGGTCTGACCCTGTAATCATCGGTTTGATCGCAACCTGCCTAGTGGCCGCCGTTGTGTTGGTGTTCGTGGAATCCCGAGCGGAAGATCCGCTGATTCCGCTGCAGTTCTTCCGCAACCGCAATTTCACGCTCACCACCCTGGCCGGACTGGTACTGGGTATCGCGATGTTCGGCGTCCTCGGTTACCTACCCACTTACATGCAGATGTGAGGTTACCCTCGTTTAGTGGACACCCTATTTGTACGGATCTTGTGTCCGTAGGAGAGGATGTTCATTGTGAGTCAACAGCGCAAGAAGTACACGCCGGAGTACCGGCGTGAGGCCGCGAACCTGG
>NZ_JANIKJ010000069.1:0-377 GCF_024580965.1 Corynebacterium kozikiae | reverse complement strand
CCACCCGGTAAGCCTAAATACTATTGGTGACCGATAGCGGATAGTACCGTGAGGGAATGGTGAAAAGTACCCCGGGAGGGGAGTGAAAGAGTACCTGAAACCGTGTGCTTACAATCCGTCAGAGCCTTAACTTTGTTGGGGTGATGGCGTGCCTTTTGAAGAATGAGCCTGCGAGTCAGCGGCATGTCGCGAGGTTAACCATGAGTGTGGGTAGCCGTAGCGAAAGCGAATCCTAATGAGGGTGTTGTTGAGTGGCATGTCCTGGACCCGAAGCGAAGTGATCTACCCATGGCCAGTGTGAAGCAACAGTAAGATGTTGTGGAGGCGCGAACCCACTTAGGTTGAAAACTGAGGGGATGAGCTGTGGGTAGGGGTGA
>NZ_JANIKJ010000068.1:0-382 GCF_024580965.1 Corynebacterium kozikiae | reverse complement strand
ACCGTACTCACCACCAGCGAGTACTCCAGGATCAGGCTCCAGCCCACCACCCAGGCGAACACCTCGCCCAGCGCACTGTAGCTGTAGGTGTAGGCGCTGCCGGCGGCCGGCATCATCGTCGACAGCTCGGCATAGGACAGCGCCGCACAGGCGCAGACCGCACCGGCGATGGCGAAGGAGATCAGCACGGCCGGGCCGGCCAGGTTGGCACCGACGCCGATCAGCGTGTAGATGCCGGTGCCGACGATGGCACCGATGCCCAGTGCGATCAGGTGCGGCCAGCTGAGCGTCGGGATCAGACGCCTGCCGGCTTCGTGGACGGTGACGGAATCTAGGGACTTGCGCCGGAACAGGGACATGCAGGCCTCGGAAGGGGTGACTA
>NZ_JANIKJ010000067.1:0-384 GCF_024580965.1 Corynebacterium kozikiae | reverse complement strand
ATCCTGGTGGGCCCGGCGCATGCGCCTGGGCCTGCGAATTTGGGAGCAGCCGAGCATGGCTCGGCCCTACACGGTTGCGGCTTACGCGAACTGTTTCAGGAACCGCACGTCGTTCTCGAAGAACGCACGCAGGTCGTTGACGCCGTAGCGCAGCATTGCAAAGCGCTCCACGCCCATGCCGAAGGCGAAGCCGGTGTAGCGCTCCGGATCGATGCCGACGTTGCGCAGCACGTTCGGATGGACCATGCCGCAGCCCAGCACTTCCAGCCAGCGGGTGCTGCCATCGGGCTGCTGCCAGGCGATGTCCACTTCCGCGCCCGGCTCAACGAACGGGAAATAGCTGGGGCGGAAGCGCATTTCGAAATCGCGCTCGAAGAAGGCGCG
>NZ_JANIKJ010000066.1:0-384 GCF_024580965.1 Corynebacterium kozikiae | reverse complement strand
GGTATGGTCTCCGGTTTCATCGCCAATAGCGGCGCACAGTTTCCCTACCTGACAACAACAGGCCCCGGTGGCACAAAGACCGGCCTCAATACCGGATTTATCGGTGCCATCGTTATCGGCTTCATCGCTGGCTACGTCGCCAAGTGGATGAGGAAGATCCCGTGGCACGAGTACGTCAAGCCGATCGTGCCGATCCTGATCGTCCCGATTTTCGGCACTGCGATCGTCTCGCTGCTGTACGTCTATGTGCTCGGCCGTCCGCTAGCTGCCCTGTTTAACGGGTTAACCCACTTCCTGGCCAGCATGACAACGTCGTCGATAACCGTCCTCGCTATCATCATTGGCCTCATGGTCAGCTTCGATATGGGCGGTCCAGTCAATAAG
>NZ_JANIKJ010000065.1:0-391 GCF_024580965.1 Corynebacterium kozikiae | reverse complement strand
CCACTGCGCAGCAATCCGCTCAGCCCCGGCCAGGCACTGACGCTGAACAACCCGGCCGCCCGCGTATTCGCCAGCGATCGCGCACAGATCGGTTCGCCGGACGAGTTCCCGCATGTGGCCACCACCTACCGCCTGACCGAGCACTTCCACTTCTGGACCAAGCACGGCAAGTTGAACGCCATCATCCAGCCCGAGCAGTTCGTCGAGATCGGCGCGGCCTTGGCCGACGAGCTGGGCATCAGCAACGGCAGCCGCGTGCGGGTCAGTTCCAAGCGTGGCCACATCGAAGCGGTGGCGATGGTGACCAAGCGCATCAAGGCCCTGCAGATCGATGGCCGGACCGTGCACCAGGTGGGCGTGCCGATCCACTGGGGCTTCCTCGGTGCGGCCA
>NZ_JANIKJ010000064.1:0-411 GCF_024580965.1 Corynebacterium kozikiae | reverse complement strand
GCGCCTGCACCTGCTGCATGCTCTGGCCGCGCACGGGCAGGGCACCGGCCGGCTTCTCGCGGGCGCGGTCGACAAGCAGGGTATCGGCCAGTGCCGGTGTGGCGGCGGCCAGGGTGGCCATCACGGCCAGGGCGGACAGGTAACGCTTCATCTCGATCTACTCCCCAGTGGTCAAGAAAGGCGATTACAGCAAAAACGGCAGGAAAAAGCCGCATAAACAAAAAACCGCCCGAAGGCGGTTTCTTGCATCGGGTCGGCCCCGCGTAGGGCCAGCCGCAGCCGGAAGGCTGTGAGGCTTAGCGCTGACGCGCCTTGAAACGCGGGTTCGACTTGCAGATGACGAAGATCTTGCCACGACGACGCACGACCTTGCAGTCACGGTGACGGGCCTTCGCCGACTTCAGGGAGGAC
>NZ_JANIKJ010000063.1:0-414 GCF_024580965.1 Corynebacterium kozikiae | reverse complement strand
GGGCATCTGAGCATCGGGCTTCACCCGCTGCTGGCGTCCGCGCACTAAGATTGCGCCGTGCCCGCCGGCCGGCGGGGCCTGCTGGAAGACACCGATGCGCAACGATCCCTTTTCCCGCTCGCCGCAAGGCCCGCAGCGGCGCGGCCTGTTCGGCAACATCCGCTGGTGGGTGCTGCTGCTGGCGGCGGGCTATGCGGTGTTCTACTGGTTCTCCAATCGCACGGTCGATCCCTACACCGGCGAGAAGGTGATGATCGACAGCAGCCTGGATGCGCGCCAGGAGACCGCGCTCGGGCTGCAGGCCTACCAGCAGATCCTGTCGCAGGAACGGCCGATGGATCCGAATGCGCCGATCGCGCGTGATGTGCGCGACATCGCCCAGCGCCTGATCGCCAAGGTGGACGTGGTGGAGAC
>NZ_JANIKJ010000062.1:0-429 GCF_024580965.1 Corynebacterium kozikiae | reverse complement strand
ACCCTGTTCGGCCTGTTCCTCACCCCGGTGTTCTACGTGGCCCTGCGCAAGTTCGTCACCCGCAACGGCGGTGGCCAGCTGGTGCAGCACGGCGAGCCGACCATCCACCACTGACATGGAACCCCGTCGCCGCCGGTCACTGGCCGGCGGCGGCTTTCCACCCACAAGGCATGCATCCATGAATACCCATCAGAACAAGATCGCGCTGGTCACCGGCGCCACCCGTGGCATCGGCCTGGAAACCGTGCGCCAGCTGGCCCAGGCAGGTGTGCATACGCTGCTGGCCGGTCGCAAGCGCGATACGGCGGTGGAGCTGGCACTGAAGCTGCAGGCTGAAGGCCTGCCGGTCGAAGCCCTGCAACTGGACGTGACCGACGCGGCCAGCATCGCCGAAGCGGTCGAGCAGGTGCGCCAGCGTCACGGCCGCCT
>NZ_JANIKJ010000061.1:0-434 GCF_024580965.1 Corynebacterium kozikiae | reverse complement strand
ACCCGTGCCTGCGGCGAACGTGCCGCTGTAGCTGGTATCGCCCAGCCCGGCGAGGGTGAGCGTGTGGCTGCCCAGGTTGACCGAACCGCCGAGGCCCGCCAGCGAACCGATGGTCTGGTTGGCGGCCGCCGACAGGTCCAGGGTGGTACCGACGCCGACCGTGATCGCACCGGTGGGTGACAGGCTGCCGCCCGCGCCCAGCGCCAACGCGCCTCCGGCCAGGTTGAAACTGCCGGTCAGCGCATTGGCGCCGTTCAAGGTGAGGGTGCCGGCGCCGCTCTTGGTCAGGTTGCCGGCACCGGAGATCGAACCGTTCAATGACAACGCATTGCTGCCGAGCAGGTTCAGCGAGCCCCCGCCATTGATCACCAGATTGTTGCCCAGGGTGAAGCCCGCCGTCGTATCCAGTGAAGCGCTGCCACCCACGGTCAGGT
>NZ_JANIKJ010000060.1:0-461 GCF_024580965.1 Corynebacterium kozikiae | reverse complement strand
GTTTCCAGGCCGATCATCACGAACTGGCCGTTCTCGAAGCGGAAGCCGCTGTCGCGGGTGGTGGTGAAACTGAAGTAGGCGTCGGTCCAGTGACGGACCTCAAGCACCGTTTCGGCGCCAAAAGCGGAGGACATGGGCGTATCTATCAAAAGTCGTCGGGGGAATTCTATCTCAAATGAGACGGGTTCTCATTGGGCGGAACGAGAGGCGTTCTCAGCGGTAACCCGCCGCCTGCAGCTCGAACAGCTCGGCATAGCGGCCGCCCTGTGCCATCAGCTGGGCGTGGGTGCCACTGGCCTCGATCCGGCCATCGGCCAGCACCAGGATGCGATCGGCCATGCGGACCGAGGAAAAACGGTGGGAAATCAATACGGCGGTGCGATTATCCGCCAGTTCCCTGAACCGCTGGAACACCTCGAACTCACTGCGCGCATCCAGTGCTGCCGTTGGCTCATCCAGGA